>NZ_JASCAQ010000043.1:0-240872 GCF_029967685.1 Erwinia sp. V90_4
CGCTTTCCTCCTTCGGAGTCAACTTCTTTTTGAGAAGTTTTTCCGGCGGTTCAGATACTTCCTGAACCTCCTGAGCCGCTGGCCTGTAAGCCGTTGTGCCGTCTCAGTGGTTGCGCATTATAGACAGGCGCTTCGGGAACGCAAGCAGTAATCTTAACTTTTTTACTGCCTGCTGAAAGTTCACGCGAAACGCTGCTTTTTAGCCCTGTTTGATACGTGCCGGCAGCTCTTTCAGGCTATTTAGCACCAAATCGGCTGCGGCTTCGCCTTCAGCAGTGACGGGCTTACCGCTACGCACTAATACTTTTTTACCCACTCCAGCAGCTTTTGCCGCCAGCATGTCTTCAATCTTGTCGCCAACCATATAAGAAGAAGCCATATCAATGTTCAGCTCCTGCTGAGCAGTGAGCAACATTCCCGGCTCTGGTTTACGGCAGTCACAGGACTGGCGCAACTCTTCTACTATTGCTTCAGGATGATGCGGGCAGAAATAGATACCGTCGAGGTCGACATCGCGGTCGGCCAGTGACCAGTCCATCCATTCGGTCAGCTGCATAAACTGATCTTCACTAAACATGCCACGGGCAATACCGGACTGGTTAGTCACCAGCACCAGCGCAAAGCCCATCCTCTTCAGTTCACGCATGGCATCAATGACGCCATCGATAAACTCGAAGTTATCGATTTCAGAGACATAACCGTGATCGACATTAATAGTGCCGTCTCGATCGAGGAAAATTGCGGGGACCTTGTCAGCCACGTAGTAACTCCTGCTACAAAATTTGCCGTAGAGTATCGCATGATTGCCTGAAAAGAGAGAATGGCAGTTTGAATGACTTCGATTGATTTAGACGTCTGGATGCCTTAACATCCACTCGCCATCCCGGAAGCGCGGGATGGATTGATCATTTACGCCACGGATAATTCCCATCACGATAATAAATAACTCAATGATAAAACTTTCAAATATCACCAAAGTGTTCCAGCAGGGTTCACGAACTATCACAGCGCTGTCGGATGTCAGCCTGCACGTTCCCGCCGGACAAATTTATGGCGTGATCGGCGCATCCGGTGCGGGTAAAAGTACCCTGATCCGCTGCGTTAATCTGCTGGAGCGCCCCACTTCCGGTAGCGTGCTGGTTGATGGTCAGGACCTGACTACCCTTTCAGAAGGGCAGCTCACGCTGGCTCGCCGCCAGATTGGTATGATCTTCCAGCACTTCAATCTGCTGAACTCACGCACCGTAGCCGGCAACGTCGCGCTGCCGCTTGAGCTGGGAAATCTGTCCAGAACCGAAATTAAAGCGCGCGTCAGTGAGCTGCTGGAGCTGGTCGGCCTGTCAGACAAGCATGACACCTGGCCAGCAAATCTTTCCGGCGGCCAGAAACAGCGCGTGGCCATTGCTCGTGCGCTGGCCACCAATCCCAAAGTGCTGCTGTGCGATGAAGCCACCAGCGCGCTGGACCCGGCAACCACGCGCTCAATCCTCGAACTGCTGAAAGATATCAACCGTCGTCTGGGCATTACCATCCTGCTGATCACCCATGAAATGGATGTGGTGAAACGCATCTGCGACTGCGTGGCCGTCATCAGCAATGGCGAACTGATTGAGCAGGATACCGTCAGTGAAGTGTTCTCCCATCCGAAGACGCCACTGGCGCAGCAGTTTATTCAGTCAACGTTGCATCTGGACATCCCGGAAGACTACCTCAAGCGCCTGTCGCCAGAAGCGAGTGCGACCACCGTCCCTCTGCTGCGCCTGGAGTTTACCGGTCAGTCTGTCGATGCGCCGCTGCTTTCTGAGTCAGCACGCCGTTTTAACGTTAACAACAACATTATTAGCGCGCAGATGGATTACGCCGGTGGTGTGAAGTTCGGCATCATGCTGGCGGAGATCCACGGTGAGGCAGCCGACACCCAGGCCGCCATCGCTTTCCTGCACGAGCATCATGTAAAGGTAGAGGTATTAGGTTATGTCTGAGGCAATGATGTGGTTACTGGGCCGGGGCATTTGGGAAACGCTGATGATGACCTTTGTCTCTGGCTTTTTCGGCTTCGTGTTGGGCCTGCCAACAGGCGTTCTTCTCTATGTCACTCGCCCGGGTCAGATTGTGGCGAATGCCAAACTCTATCGCGTGCTCTCCGCTGCGGTAAATATCTTCCGCTCGATTCCGTTCATTATCCTGCTGGTCTGGATGATCCCGTTCACGCGCATTATCGTCGGCACCTCCATTGGTTTGCAGGCCGCTATCGTGCCGCTGACCGTTGGCGCTGCCCCCTTTATTGCCCGCATGGTGGAAAATGCGCTGCTTGAGCTGCCAACCGGACTGATCGAAGCTTCCCGCGCAATGGGGGCCACCCCGTTACAGATCATCCGCAAGGTTCTGCTGCCGGAAGCACTGCCGGGTCTGGTGAATGCCGCTACTATTACTCTGATTACCCTCGTCGGCTACTCAGCAATGGGTGGCGCCGTCGGCGCAGGCGGTCTGGGTCAGATTGGCTATCAGTATGGCTATATCGGCTATAACGCCACCGTGATGAACACGGTATTAGTCCTGCTGGTTGTTTTGGTGTATTTGATTCAGTTCTGTGGCGATCGCATTGTTCGTGCGGTCACCCACAAGTAAACACAACAGTAATTTCTCTCTATTTAAGGAAGGGATATGTCTTTTAATCTTAAAACGTTTGCCGCAGTAGGCGCTCTGATTGGTACCCTGGCGTTAGTTGGATGCGATCAGAAAGAGAAAGATCCAAACCACATCAAGGTTGGTGTGATCGTTGGTTCTGAGCAGCAGGTTGCCGAAGTGGCAGCCAAAGTGGCGAAAGAGAAATACGGTCTGGATGTTGAGCTGGTGACCTTCAATGACTACGTACTGCCGAACGAAGCGCTGAGCAAAGGCGATATTGACGCCAACGCCTTCCAGCATAAACCTTACCTCGATCAGCAGATTAAAGACCGTGGCTACAAGCTGGTTTCCGTGGGTAGCACCTTTGTTTACCCAATCGCGGGTTACTCTAAGAAGATCAAATCTCTGGACGAACTGCAGAACGGCGCACAGGTTGCTATCCCGAATGACCCCACTAACCTCGGCCGTTCCCTGCTGCTGCTACAGAAAGTGGGCCTGATCAAACTGAAAGAGGGTGTTGGCCTGCTGCCAACCTCACTGGATGTGGTTGAGAACCCGAAAAACCTGAAGCTGGTAGAGCTGGAAGCACCGCAGCTGCCACGTTCACTGGACGATCAGCAGATCGCACTGGCAGTGATCAATACCACTTACGCCAGCCAGATCAACCTGACTCCAGCGAAAGACGGCATCTTTGTTGAAGACAAAGACTCCCCTTACGTTAACCTGATCGTGGCGCGCGAAGACAACAAAGACGCGGAAAACGTGAAGAAATTCGTGCAGGCTTACCAGTCTGACGAAGTCAACGACGCCGCTAATAAAGTGTTTAACGGTGGCGCAGTAAAAGGCTGGTAACCAGCCGCATGCGGGCAGCGCCAGCTGCCCGCAGCTCAATAGATATTGCCAGATGTGCCTGCCTGATGCTCTCCGCTTGTTATTTCCGTTCCAGCTTGCTTCAATAACGCCACTTTATCGATCATGAGGATTTTCCCATGCGTTTTTTACCGCTCTGTTTGTTAGCGCTGACGCTGACAGGGTGTTCGTTATTCCCTAAGCCCTATGAGCCTGTTAAACCTTTTCCGCAGTCAACGCAGACCGATGCTTCCCAGGCGAAACCTGCCGCTCGCCCTGCCCCGGTAAAACTGTATACCGATGCTGCTGACCTGGTGAGCAAGCCTTTCCGTGACCTGGGTGAAGTGTATGGCGACGATTGCCAGAGCAGCTCACAGGACTCACCGCCGAATCTCGCCACCGCGCGTAAACGTATGCAGATTCGGGCATCCGCTATGAAAGCCAACGCTGTGCTGGTGCATAAATGTGAGATCGTCACCGCTGCGCAGGGCTGCTATCGTCAGGCGATTTGCCAGGGCTCCGCACTGAAAGTCAGCAATCAATGAGTGCATTCTCCTTCTCCCAGATTGGTGTGATCCACTCTCCGTGGAAGGAAAAGTTCGCCGTTCCCCGCCAGCCTGGTTTGATTCAGGATGGCGGTGGAGAACTCCACTTCGCAGCGCCGTATAACCACCCGGAAGCCGTGCGCGGCCTGGAAGCGTTCAGCCATCTGTGGCTGCTTTTTGTCTTCCATCAAACGATGGAAGGCGGCTGGCGCCCAACGGTCAGGCCCCCGCGCCTGGGCGGTAATACCCGCATGGGCGTGTTTGCCACCCGTTCGACCTTCCGCCCTAACCCCATCGGCATGTCGCTGGTCGAGTTAAAAGGTATTCGCGTTGAGAAGCAGCAGGTGATCCTCGAACTCGGCAGTCTGGACCTGGTCGACGGCACGCCGATCGTCGATATCAAGCCGTACCTCCCCTTCGCTGAGGCGCTGCCCGATGCTCGCGCCGGATTTGCCCAGCAGGCTCCGCAGGCGGACATGCCGGTGAGCTTTACGCCTGAAGCGCAGCAGCAGCTGGCTCTGCATCTGCGCCACTATCCCCACCTTGAGCGTTTTATTCAGCAGGTACTGGCGCAGGACCCACGTCCGGCCTATCGTAAAGGGGAAGAGCCCGATCGCGAATACGCCGCCTGGCTGCTGGAGTTCAACGTGCGCTGGCGCGTTACGCTTAGCGGCACCGAAGTAATTGCCATCGACCCACGTTAATTTCTTCCGGCATCTTTTGAGTCACCTGTCACGCTGGTACACTAGCGTCCACGTTTTTTTTGGCTCTCTGCGTTCATATGGAATCGTAACTCATGCGTACTACTCAATATCTGCTCTCCACACTTAAGGAGACACCTGCCGACGCTGAAGTGATCAGCCACCAGCTGATGCTGCGCGCCGGGATGATCCGTAAACTGGCTTCCGGCCTGTATACCTGGCTGCCGACGGGTTTGCGCGTGCTGAAAAAAGTCGAAAATATCGTGCGCGAAGAGATGAATAACGCCGGTGCGATTGAGATTTCCATGCCGGTGGTGCAGCCCGCGGATTTGTGGCAGGAGAGTGGACGCTGGGAGCAGTACGGCCCGGAACTGCTGCGTTTTGTTGATCGTGGCGAGCGTCCGTTTGTTCTCGGCCCAACGCACGAAGAGGTGATCACCGACCTGATCCGCAACGAGCTGAGCTCTTATAAGCAGCTGCCGCTGAACCTGTTCCAGATCCAGACTAAATTCCGTGATGAAGTGCGCCCGCGCTTTGGCGTGATGCGTTCACGTGAATTCATCATGAAGGATGCCTACTCGTTCCACACGACCCAGGAGTCGCTGCAGGAAACCTACGACGCCATGTATCGCGCCTACAGCCAGATCTTCACCCGCATGGGTCTGAATTTCCGTGCGGTGGATGCCGACACCGGTTCGATCGGCGGCAGCGCTTCTCACGAGTTCCAGGTGCTGGCACAGAGCGGTGAGGATGATGTGGTGTTCTCTACCGAGTCAGACTACGCGGCAAATATGGAAAAAGCGGAGGCCGTTGCTCCTGCTGCTGGCCGCGCTGCTGCGACTCAGGAGATGACGCAGTTCGCTACGCCGAACGCCAAAACCATCGCTGAGCTGGTTGAGCAGTATAATCTGCCGATCGAAAAAACCGTGAAAACGCTGATGGTAAAAGCCACCAAAGAGAGCGGCCATACGCTGGTTGCCCTGCTGCTGCGCGGCGACCACGAGCTGAATGAAATCAAAGCGGAGAAGATTGATATCGTTGACGCGCCGCTGACTTTCGCCACGGAAGAAGAGATCCGTGCGCTGGTCAATGCAGGTCCAGGTTCACTCGGCCCGGTCGGTCTGAATATGCCGATCGTTGCGGACCGTACCGTTGCGGCAATGAGCGACTTCAGCGCGGGTGCCAATATTGACGGTCAGCACCTGAAAGGCATCAACTGGGAACGCGACCTGCCATTACCACGCGTGGCCGATCTGCGTAACGTGGTTGAAGGCGATGCCAGCCCGGACGGAAAAGGCACGCTGCTGATCAAACGCGGCATCGAAGTGGGCCATATCTTCCAGCTCGGGACGAAGTATTCCGAAGCGATGAAAGCCTCGGTGCAGGGTGAAGATGGCCGTAACCAGATTATGACCATGGGCTGCTACGGTATTGGTATTACCCGCATCGTGGCCGCAGCCATTGAGCAGAATCACGACGAGCGCGGCATCATCTGGTCCCCGGCGCTGGCACCTTTCCAGGTGGCTATCCTGCCAATGAACATGCAGAAGTCGTTCCGCGTCAAAGAGCTGGCGGAAGAGCTGTACAGCACGCTGCGTGCCAAAGGCATTGATGTGATTCTGGATGACCGCAAAGAGCGTCCGGGCGTGATGTTTGCCGATATGGAACTGATCGGCGTGCCGCACACCATCGTCATCGGCGACCGTAATCTCGACAGCGAAGAAGTGGAATACAAATCACGCCGTGAAGGTGAGAAGCGTATGATCAAAACCAATGAAATCGTTGATTTCCTGGTGAGCGAGCTGGCGGTTTAAGATTCCCCCCGCTGAGCCACACGTTCAGAGATAAAAAAGCCACCGCATGCGGTGGCTTTTTCTTTTTAGCTGAGCGCTGTCACAGCCTGGTCTTGCTCCTGTAGCGCCCGCATCGTCTGATGGCGCTGCCAGTAGTGACTCAGGGTGTATTTAAACACCTCAATATCCTTCTTCACGCCAGGCAGACGGATCTCAGTGCGTTTTTTACCCGCTGCATTAGGCTGAACGTGTTGCAGGTACAGCACGTCAGTGCCAAAGCGGCGAATCACATTGATATTTTTGATGTTATCCCACGGCAACAACTCGGCGGTCAGTGGCTTTACAATCCCCTGATACGCGATCTCAATCTGGCTACCATCTTTCAGCGTCCAGGCAACCGGCGGAAAATGCTTCAGCACCAGCGCCGTCTCTTCCTCTCCCTCAGGCAAATAACGCCATGCCAGGCTGACTTCATGGGCGGAAGAGAAGTCACGCTCATATTTCTGCCACAGATGTTGCTCAATCTCTGCCGCTACCGGCATCAGGTCAACCCAACTCTCCGTCGGTAATTGCGCCGCGATCGCGGCGTAGCCGGTTTCATCCACCGTATAGCCGACGTTGCGCATACGCTCTGCCAGCGGTGGGTGTGAATCAAACGGGTGCGGCACATTCTGTTCACGCATCATGCCGATAAAATCCGGTGAACTGACGTGCTGTGGCAGGCCCTGAGCAATCGCTTTGCTGATACCCAGTTCATTCTGATGCAGGGTTTTATTATCAAACAGGGTCTGCTCAACTTCGCTGCGATAGCTGGCATAAGCAGAGATTTTAATCAGGGACTCGACAATCGCCGCAGGGGCAATCAGGCTGGCGGCATTACGGTCGGCAACGAATTCACGCTGGCGGCTGTTGCGCTGCCACGCCAGTTCAAACAGCATGCGATAGAGGCAAAGGGGATAATAGACCATCACCGTAGAGATATCTTTTCTCATCAGATGGAGGTACTGATCAAAACGATGGAGTTTCGGCCCCAGTAAGGCACCTGATGCCGTATCGCCTGCATGCAGATGGGTTAACTCATGCACCATGACGCCATCAGCCTGCGCGGTAGTCAACTGGCGCAGCAACGGGATGCTGACATACAGCTTGCGGCCGTCAAGGGCCTCTCCTTCGAGGCTCAAAGGCGCTTCGGTCACATAAAAGTTGGTATCGATACCGGCAATAATATGGTCCGGTGGTGCCGTTCCGACCTGCGAGGCCAGCGTATCAATGCGCGCCCACAGGGCCGGCGCTGCCTCACGCGTCACCACATCGCCTTCAACATCCTCTTCCGGCGGCAGCTTTTTGAAGATGCCCCTGATCATATAGTACATCGCGACCAGCACCAGCAGCCCCATCGCCATCACCAGCTTCGGATAATAGGTTTGGGTAAAGAATGCCGTTCCCCAGAAGGAGAGCCAGACCAGCATTCCCCCCTGAACCAGCACTTCCAGCGCACTCGCCAGCATCAGGAACGGACGTGCCAGCGTCAGGCTTTGCAACTGACCCTGACGACTTTTAAATGCCAGCATGCTGAACAGCACAATCATGCCCAGCATGACGACGCCGCCCACCAGCGTCCAGAAGGCCACTTTATCGATCATCCAGAACTGCCACAGCTCCGATTTCTCCGCACAGACGGCACTCTTATAGTCGAGCAGATCATCCGGCACTGGGCCACACGCGCTGGACGGCGGGTTCTGATGCAGGAAAGTGGTGAGTTTATTGACGTCCTGGCCCTGACCACGTGCATCATCAATAAAGAGCGCACTGTATTCCTGATCCAGTTGACGCGTGCCATATTCGGCAAACAGCAGCGTAATAGTGGGGATGAGAAAAAGCGTGACTAAAAGCCAGAGGAATACCCGGGTATATCCTTTTTTCAATGCCGTTAATTCGTTCAAGATAATAAACTCGCAATTTGTGTGTTAAAAGAAAAAGCTGCTTATATCAGGCAATAGCGAAAGAGAGATCTCTCTGCAGAATGAAAAATGGCGTGAGATCCTTCTCTGGTCATGCGTCAGCTATATTAAAACTTAGGGGAGTCAACACGACCATAAGACAATATTTTAACAGGTGCAACAAGAGGTTAACGTTGCTTTAGGATTATTTACCTGGCGCAGGAAAAGAGTGCCGTTGCAGAACGGGGAATACTCTGCAACGGAGGAGATTAATTTGAGTTAATTACAGATAAGACCTTTTAAATCACCCGGTATTATTGGCGGAATACCGTTCCGGCACTGACAGTATCTTGCGCTTATTCGCCGTCAGATGATTGAGAACAGCAGCTTTCGGCGTCGCTGCGGCAAAAAAAATAAATAACTCAGTCGCCGCGCACTTTGCCGCGCAGCGATTTGGTCGAAGCTTTGCGTGCTTTACCTTCCAGCCGACGTTTTTTGGACGCCATCGTCGGGCGCGTTGCCCGGCGAGTCTTCTCCACCACGGTGAGTTCAACAATCAGATTTTCCAGCCTTTTCAGCGCGGCTTCACGATTCATCTCCTGGCTGCGATACTCCTGGGCCTTAATAATCACCACCCCTTCCGGGGTGATCAGATGGTGGCTAACCGCCAGCATACGCTGCTGATAAAACTCAGGCAGGCTGGAAGAGCGAATATCGAAGCGCAGGTGGATCGCCGTCGAACTCTTATTCACGTTCTGGCCACCGTTGCCCTGCGCCCTGATCGCGGTGATCTCGATTTCGGCATCCGGAATAGTGACGTTACGTGATAAAACAATCATGTGCGCTTTCCGGCATCCAGCCACTGCTCGAACTGAATTTCCAGATGATGACTGTTATCTGACAACCAGATAGTGCCATCCTGAATAGTGGCCTGCAGCGTCATCGAACGCGAGGCCAGCTGCACCAGGGCGCTGAGCTGCTCGTCGCTGATATAGCGAATGGTCAGGTTATCATGCTGGGTCAGCTTATTCTGGTTCTGCTGCCACCACGGCTGAGCGGCGCGACCGTTGTAGGTATACAGCCAGACGTGCTGCGAGCGGCTACAGGCCTTTTTGATTCGGCGCTCTTCCGGCAGGCCGAGATCAACCCACACATCAATGCCGTTATGGTCGTTCAGCTGCCAGATTTCCGGCTCATCTTCCGCGCTCAGGCCGCGGGTGAAGGTCAGGCGTTCGTTGGCATGAACCAGCCATGCCAGCAGGCGCAGCATCAGCCGCTCTTCCGTTTCCGAAGGGTGACGTGCCAGCGTCAGCGTGTTGTCGATAAACACGTTACGGTCCATGTCGGCGACATTGACGGTAGCTTTATAAATCGTAGCTTTAAGTGCCATGAGGTTCCTTATTTCAATTCGCGCCTATTGTAACCTGATGAGTGAGCAAATCACCCGCTTGCGGGCTGATTTCCGATAAATGGCTGTGCTATAGTCGGATAATCGCCAGAGAAAACTCTGAAGGAGGTGCATGTGCCAAAGTATTGTGAGTTAGTTCGCCAAAAATATGCCGAGATAGGCAGTGGCGATCTGGGATACGTGCCGGACGCATTAGCGTGCGTGTTGAAAGCACTTGATGAGGTAGCGGGTAATCCTGAGCTACACTCTTCCATCAGGGAACAGGCAGCTTTTGCTGCCGCAAACTTATTGGTGAGCGACTATGTTGACGAACGAAGCGTATAAACCGATCAACTGTGATGACTACGACAATCTGGAACTCGCCTGCCAGAACAGCTGGCCCCTGTCGCTGACGCTGAAAAATGGCGAACAGCTGACGGCCAAAGCTAAAGATATGGTGTCGCGCAAAAACGTTGAATACCTCAGCATTGAGATCAATGGCGAGGAGCGCCAGCTGCGCCTCGACCATATCGACACCTTTAGCCACCCTAACCTGGGTACTGTAAAGGTCAGCGAGTCCGATTAAGCCCCGTTTTAGCCTGGCGGATCGACGATCCGCCTCTTCATCCTAAGGTTTCAACCCCGCGTAATACGCCGCCAGATCGGCTATATCCTTATCGCTTAGCCCGGCAACGAAGGCCTTCATGACTTCCGCCTGCCCGCCGCTGCGCGCACCGCTTTTGTACGCCTGTAAAGCCTGTTCAAGATACGCCTCATGCTGCCCGGCAAGGCTGGGATAGACTGGCGCAGCCGCTTTGCCGTCGGCGCCGTGGCACGCCATGCAGCGGGCTGATTTCTCCTGTCCGGCGCTGCTGTTGCCCGCGCCGAGCGCAGGCAGGCTGCACGCCAGCAGCATCAGCGCCAAAAGTCGGGTACTCATCATTGATCTCCAGTCAGTTATTTTAGCGGCACCAGTGCAGATGCCAGCAGGCTTCATTTTCCAGCGGCGCGCCCTCGCGGGTGACAAAAACGCCAATGGCGGCAATCAAACGATCGCCATAAAAAAGTAACGGGGTGCGCTCACGCAGCCAGGGCGCAACGGCCAGCTCCTGCCACAGCTTTTTCAGCGGGCGGCTGCCTGCACGCCCCTGGATGTGAAAAGCCCCCTGCGCCTGAAAACGAATAGTGACCGCTTCAGCAGGCTGCGGCGCACGCAGCGCAATGCCATGCGCCCCCAGCTGCAGCTGGCCCAGCCCGTCGGGCAGCGCTAATGGCTGCCACGGTGGCGGCCAGTTCAGGCGGATCTCACGCAGCGGCGGGTAAAGCGGTAGCCAGTAGAGGCGATCGCGGAAGCGGCGGATTTGATGGCTGCCCAACCGCAGGCGCGGCTCTGCATCCTCACGGCTGCATGCCACTTCCTGCCAGAGCCGCTGTAATGCCTCGCGCGACGGCATGCTGGCATGATGAGTGGCGATCCAGCGCCGCAGCAGCGCGGCCCGCCGTGCATCGCTCATCTCCAGCAGCGGCGCAATCGACAATGCCCCCTGCTCGTCCACCAGCAGGGCCAGCGATTCGGCCAGCAGCTCATCAAGCAGCTGCTCCTGCTCGCCGCACAGCGCGGCGCTGCGTGCCACGGCGCTGGCAAAATGCGGCCAGCGGTCATTGAGCAACGGCAGCACCTTTAAACGCAGAAAGTTGCGGTCATAGCGCGGGTCCTGATTGCTGTCATCCTCAATCCATGACAGCTGGTGATGCTGCGCCCACGCTTCCAGCTGGCTGCGGCTTACTGCCAGCAGCGGCCGCAGATGGCGATGTTGCCCCAACCAGTGCTGCTGGGGCATCGCGGCCAGACCCGCCGGGCCGCTACCGCGCTTCAGGGCCAGCAGCACCGTTTCACTTTGGTCATCAAGGTGCTGGGCGGTCAGCAGCGCCTCGTCCGGCAGCAGCAGCTGGCTGAACGCGTCGTAGCGCGCGGTGCGGGCCGCGGCTTCGATCCCGCCTGCGCGCGCATCAATCTGCACTTTCACCACCTCAAGCGGCACCTGCCACTGCGCGCACTGCTGCTCACAGTGTGCCACCCAGCTATCCGCCAGCGGATTCAGCCCGTGATGGATATGAACCGCCCGCAGCTGCAGCTCCGGCCGCTGGTTTCTCAGCAGCACCAGCTGATGCAGCAGCACGCTGGAATCCAACCCACCGCTGTAGGCCAGCAGCACAGCAGGCTGTGACGCAAGTGCGCGTTCAAGGTGGGCGATGGCAAACATGGGCGTTCCTGCAATAATGAAAAGGCTTAAATTATCGAATAATTGGCGCCCCTCGGGGGCCGACTTTGGCTGCAGCAAGGCAGCAAGTCAATGACAAATCGGTCAGGAACGGATTTGAACAGCACGGGTGCTGCCCGCAGGGTCAGCCCCAGGGAAGAGGCTCATTCATCTCCGGGAGCTTACGCCAGTGAGTGACCGGGTTGAATGCACGCAGCTCACGCAGCTGCGGCTTCAAGAATGACGGCTATTTTAAGCCTGGTAGAGCTCCAGCGGCAACCCATCCGGATCGTTAAAAAAGGTAAAACGCTTACCGGTCAGTGGGTCGACGCGGATCTCCTCACAGCGCACGCCGTGGGTTTCCAGATACTGCTTTGCGGCGTCAATATCATCGACGCTGAAGGCCAGATGGCGCAGACCACAGGCTTCCGGCTGCGTCGGGCGCGCGGGCGGCTGCGGGAAGGAGAACAGCTCAATTGTATAGTCACCATTCAGCGCCAGATCCCCTTTCCACGAATCACGCGCCTCACGGTAGACTTCTTCCATCAGGGTAAAACCGAGAATATTGCAGTAAAAATTACGACTGGCCGGATAATCCCGCGCAATAATCGCGATGTGATGCACTTTTTTTAACTGTAAACCTGACATACCTGCTCCTGTTAAACACTTCTCCGTCACGTTATCCGGCCCTCTTCGATAGCGCAATGGCATGATTCTGGAAAGCGATATCAGATAATGGCGTCCGCTTTCAGCACCCGCACCAGATACTGCCCCTCATCGGTCAGCGTCGCGCCGTGAATATCGGTTTCAAAGCCCGGATAGTGCTGCCCAATGGTACAGAGCATCAGCAGGAAATCGAGCACCGCCCGGCTCTGTTCGGTAATCACCTCCCCTGGCATTACCACAGGCACGCCCGGCGGGTAAGGCAGGATCATATTGGCCGAGATGCGCCCGACCATTTCGCTCAGCGGCACGGTCTCAACATTGCCCTTCACCTGCTGCTGGAAAGCCTGATGCGGCGTCAGCTTCATCTCCGGCAGCGTGGCAAAGGCCTGCAGCATCAGGCGCGGCAGATCGTGCTGGCGGATCAGGCTATGGATCCCCTGCGCCAGATCCTGAATGCGCGTATGACGGTAGAAGTCCGGATCCTCAGCATACAGATCCGGCAGCATATTCTTCACCCGCAGGTTGAGATCGTACGCGCGTTTGAACTCGGTCAGCCCGCGCAGTACGCTCATCGCCTTGGTTTTATCAATGCCGATGCTGAACAGGAACAGCAGATTGTACGGCCCGGTTTTCTCCACCACCACGCCGCGCTCATCGAGGAACTTCGCCACCAGCGCCGCCGGGATCCCCTGTTCCGCCATCTCGCCCAGCTCGCTCATACCCGGCGTCAGGATCGTCACCTTGATCGGGTCGAGGTACATATGGTCGGCATCAGCATCGCGGAAGCCGTGCCACTCCTCTTCACCGGGCTGAATAGGCCAGCACTCCGGTTCATCAACCCCTTCCGGCTGCCAGATATCAAAGAACCAGCCGTCCGACTCTTCACGCAGGCGCTGTACTTCGCGGCGGAAATGCAGCGCCCGCTCCACGGAACGGTTAATCAGGCGCTTGCCGGGATTGCCGCGCAGCATCGCGGCGGCAGTCTCTATCGAGGCGACAATCGCATAGTTTGGCGAGGTGGTGGTGTGCATCATGTAGGCTTCATTAAAGGTCTGTTCGTCGTACTCGCCTTTAATGTGGATCAGCGAAGCCTGCGAGAACGCCGCCAGCAGCTTATGCGTCGACTGCGTTTCGTAGATCACCTTGCCCGGCGTGCGCTCGCCGCTCATGCCGCTCAGCCCCTGATAGATCGGGTGGAAGTTGGTGTACGGCACCCACGCAGAATCGAAGTGGATCGACGGCACGTCCAGCGTCTCTTTAATGTACTGCGTGCTGTACAGCAGCCCGTCATAGGTGGAGTTAGTGATTACCGCATGCACCGGCCAGCTGGCGCGCGGCGTTTGCGCCACTTTCAGCGCGATACTCTCTTTGGTGAATTCGCGTTTGGGGATGCCGCCGAGGATGCCGAGCGCGTTACGCGTCGGTTTTAGCCAGATAGGAATAATGTCGCTCATCATCAGCAGATGAGTCAGTGATTTGTGGCAGTTGCGATCCACCAGCATCGTGCTGCCCGCCGGAGCAGCGTACATGCCGACGATTTTGTTCGACGTTGAGGTACCATTTGTCACCATATAGCTCTGCTCCGCGCCGAAGGTACGGGCAACATACTCCTCAGCCTCAAGATGCGGGCCGGTATGATCGAGCAGCGAACCCAGCTCGGTGACGGAAATAGAGATATCTGCTTTCAGCGTGTTCGCGCCAAAAAAGTCATAAAACAGGCTGCCAACCGGGCTTTTCTGGAAGGCCGTTCCCGCCATATGCCCCGGGGTACAGAAGGTGTACTTGCCCTCTTTGACATAGGTAAATAGCGCTTTGGTCAGCGGTGGCGTAATGGTATCGATATATTCATCAGTATAGTGGCGGATGCGCTGCGAGATCTCTTCGGCGGCGCTCAGCGCATACTCGAAGAACCACAGGGTCATGCGCATTTCGTTAATGCTGACGTCCATCGTCGAATGAGTATTGATAAAGGCATACAGCGGCAGATATTCATTTAGCTGGTTGATTTCGCTGCACAGTTCGAGGCTGTGCTCGTCCCAGTCGAACACCACGCCGCAGATACGCGGATTATGCTCAATCAGTTTTAGCAGGTCGCTGGCATCGTGCGGATAGATGGTCTGAAAGCCCTGGAGTTTTAACGCGGCGTCAAGCTCTCGGATGGGTTCATCTTTGTAAAAGGCGTTTTGCGGTCCCACGATCGCGATAATATTCAATGCTTATCTCCTGCTGTAGGGACGAGGCACGCCTCGTCCGATACATAATCAAAACATAAGCATAGCGGATTTAGCCCTGCGGGTAAGCCTTCGCAATGTTTGCCTGCGCACTCATCGCCAGCTGGGCGGCGACATCCTGCAGCACATAGAGGTCGCGGCGACGCGTCCAGCTCTGGTCAGAGTGCACATCGTACCAGGCTGGCAGGCCAATGCCCCTCGGAGCAAACCCCTTCACCTTGCGCCCGGCACAGGTGAGAATGCAGCGCTTGACGTGGTCGCGATGACCGATCACTGCGGCCTTGCCCATTGAAGCCGGATCGTTGTGGTAATACTTCTCGACGATCTCCTGCACCACGCCGTCAGTGCTCAGGTACACCAGCTTGCCTGTGTCATCCCAGTAGGGTTCGATCGAGATAATATCTTTACGCGGGATGTACGAAAACTCCGGCTCATACAGGCAGCGGGCAATTTCCCACTGCACAAACATCGGCAGGTGTTTTTTATGCCAGACGGCAGCACAGCAGCGCGCCAGCTCTCTATTCATCGGCCCCGGCAGCGCCAGCTTGTCAGGATCATGCTCGGCGTTTGGACGGTTACCAAAGGCAAAAGCAATCAACAGGCTGGCCTCATGAATAAAGCCTGAAGGCGGGGTCATATTAAAACCGGCATCGGTGATAAACGGCGCCAGAATCTCTGCGGTACGGCGATCGCACAGCTGCTCGCTGAGCTTATGGATGGCCTCGTGTTCAAAGTTAGCGCACTGAGAGGCACAATGGGTGAGAGGTTGATTTTCCATCTTATGTTTCTTCCTGTGGTTGAGAGGAAACCTAAGACTAAAGTAAGGAGGGGCAGGCGACCACGCGCCAGGAGATGGCACAACGTAAAGCAGGGGCGCGGTGTGCCGCGCCCCACAGAATCAAGCGTAACCGTAGCTCATCAGACGCTGATAACGACGGTCCAGCAGTTCGGCTTTGGTCAACTTATCCAGCTCGGCCAGGTCGGACAGCAGCTGAGCCTTCATCGTTGCGCCAATCGCCAGCGGGTCGCGATGCGCGCCACCCAATGGTTCAGGCAGCACGGTGTCGATCAGCTTCAGCTCTTTCAGGCGCGGGGCGATAATGCCCATCGCTTCCGCCGCCAGCGGTGCTTTATCTGCGCTTTTCCACAGAATAGAGGCACAGCCTTCCGGCGAGATCACCGAGTAGGTGCTGTACTGCAGCATGTTGACTTTGTCACCCACGCCGATAGCCAGTGCACCACCGGAGCCGCCTTCGCCGATAACGGTACAGATCACCGGAACCGTCAGGCCAGACATCTCACGCAGGTTACGGGCGATGGCTTCAGACTGACCGCGCTCTTCTGCACCGACGCCAGGGTAAGCACCCGGGGTGTCGATAAAGGTGATGATCGGCATGTTAAAACGCTCGGCCATCTCCATCAGACGCAGCGCTTTACGGTAGCCTTCTGGCGCTGGCATACCGAAGTTACGACGGATCTTCTCTTTGGTTTCACGCCCTTTCTGATGACCAATGATCATCACCGGACGGCCTTCCAGACGCGCAATACCCCCGACGATAGCTTTATCATCAGCGTAGGCACGGTCGCCCGCCAGTTCGTCAAAGTCGGTAAACACATTGCGGACATAGTCCAGCGTATACGGGCGCAGCGGATGACGCGCGAGCTGCGCGATCTGCCAGGCACCTAAATCGGAGAAGATTTTACGTGTCAGCTCCACGCTTTTATCGCGCAGACGCTGAACTTCTTCATCCAGATTAATATCCAGTTTTTCATCGTGACGGCCAACCGACTTAAGCGAATCGATCTTCGCTTCAAGTTCTGCGATTGGCTGTTCGAAATCCAGGTAATTAAGACTCATAATAATCCTGTTTTAGTCAAACTCCAGTTCCACCTGCTCCGATCCTATCAACGACCGAAGATCGTTCAGCAAACGATCGCTCGGCGACACGCGCCAGGTTGCACCGAAGCGCAACTTCGCCCGCGCATCCTCTCTCTGATAGTAGAGATGTACCGGAATTGTCCCCGAACGATGGGGTTCCAGGGATTGACGGAGACGGTTCAAAAGCTGGTCATCAATTTGCCTGTCCGTCAGCGAGATAGCAAGCCCGCGCGCATATTTTTCGCGTGCTTCATCAATGTCCATCATATCGCGGGCCATCATTTTAAGCCCGCCGTTGAAGTCATCGAAGCTGACCTGCCCGCTAACGATCAGGATACGGTCCTTCTCCAGCATATGCTGGAACTTATCTAATGCATCTGTAAATAACATCACTTCCAGACGACCGGAACGGTCATCCAGCGTGCAGATGCCAATACGGTTGCCGCGCTTTGTCACCATCACGCGGGCCGCCACCACCAGACCGGCTGCGGTGGTCATTTTACCACGCTCGGTCGGGTGCATGTCTTTCAGGCGCTGTCCACCGACATAGCGCTCAATCTCTTTCAGATACTGGTTGATGGGGTGACCGGTCAGGTATAGCCCTAACGTTTCACGCTCCCCATCCAGCTGAATCTGTTCCGGCCACGGCGTGACGTCGGAATAGGATTTCTCGACCTGCTCTGGCGCTTCGGCCAGCACGCCGAACATATCGGCCTGGCCAATCGCTTCCGCTTTCGCGTGCTGATCGGCGGCTTTCAGCGCATCGGGCAGCGCGCTCATCAGCGCCGCACGGTGCGGGCCTAAGCGGTCAAACGCCCCGGACATAATCAGCTTTTCCAGCACCCGCTTATTCAGCTTTTTGGTGTCGGTACGCGCACAAAGGTCAAACAGCTCGCGGAAATAACCGCCTTCGTTACGCGCTTCGATTATCGCCTCGATTGGGCCTTCACCGACGCCTTTAATGGCGCCGATGCCGTAAACAATTTCGCCGTTCTCGTTGACGTGGAACTGATACTGCCCGGAGTTAATATCCGGCGGCAGCACCTTCAGCCCCATGCGCCAGCACTCATCCACCAGCCCGACCACCTTCTCGGTGTTGTCCATATCGGCGGTCATTACCGCTGCCATAAACTCGGCCGGGTAGTGCGCTTTCAGCCACAGCGTCTGATAAGAGACCAGCGCATAGGCGGCGGAGTGCGATTTGTTAAAACCATAACCGGCGAATTTCTCCACCAGGTCGAAAATCTTGATCGCCAGCTCACCATCGATGCCGCGCGCTTTCGCACCGTCTTCAAAGCCGCCACGCTGCTTAGCCATCTCGACCGGGTTCTTTTTACCCATCGCACGGCGCAGCATGTCCGCGCCGCCCAGGCTGTAACCCGCCAGCACCTGAGCAATCTGCATCACCTGTTCCTGATACAGGATAATGCCGTAGGTCGGCTCCAGCACCGGTTTCAGCGACTCGTGCTGCCACTGAATGTCCGGGTAGGAGATCTCTTCACGGCCGTGCTTACGGTCAATAAAGTTATCTACCATGCCCGATTGCAGCGGACCGGGGCGGAACAGGGCGACCAGCGCGATCATATCCTCGAAGCAGTCGGGCTTCAGGCGTTTGATCAGATCTTTCATGCCGCGTGATTCGAGCTGGAACACCGCTGTGGTTTCCGAGCGTTGCAGCATATCGAAACTTTTTTTATCTTCAAGCGGAATCGCCGCGATATCGATCGGCGGCTCGCCCTCTTTTTCACGCCTGGCGTTAATCATCGCCAGCGCCCAGTCAATGATGGTCAGCGTTCGCAGCCCCAGGAAGTCGAACTTCACCAGCCCGGCATATTCCACATCATTTTTATCAAACTGGGTAACCGGATGATTACCGTTTTCGTCACAGTAAAGCGGGGCAAAATCGGTAATTTTAGTCGGCGCGATCACCACGCCGCCGGCGTGTTTACCGGCGTTACGCGTCACGCCTTCCAGCTTGCGCGCCATGTCGATCAGCGCCTTAACCTCTTCATCTGCCTCATAGATTTCCGGCAGCTGTGGTTCAGCAGCAAAGGCTTTTTCCAGCGTCATGCCCGGGTCAGGCGGCACCAGTTTCGAAATGCGGTCGACGAATCCGTACGGGTGCCCCAGCACGCGCCCTACGTCGCGGATGACCGCTTTCGCCGCCATGGTCCCGAAGGTAATAATCTGCGATACCGCCTGGCGACCGTACATATCGGCCACGTGCTCAATCACCAGATCGCGCTTCTCCATGCAGAAGTCGACGTCAAAGTCGGGCATCGAAACACGTTCCGGGTTGAGGAAACGTTCGAACAGCAGGTCAAACTCCAGCGGGTCGAGGTCGGTAATTTTCAGCGCGTAGGCCACCAGAGAACCGGCACCGGAACCACGTCCCGGCCCCACGGGCACGTCGTTATCCTTCGACCACTGGATGAATTCCATCACGATCAGGAAGTAGCCCGGGAAGCCCATCTGGTTGATCACGTTAAGCTCAATTTCCAGACGTTCATCATATTCTGGCCGCTTTTCGCGGCGTACCTGCTCGTCCGGGAACAGGAACGCGAGGCGCTCTTCCAGCCCCTCGCGCGATTTCATCACGAGGAAATCTTCGGTGCTCATTTCCCCGGTCGGGAACTGCGGCAGGAAGTATTCGCCAAGGCGAATGGTGACATTGCAGCGGCGGGCTATCTCAACGCTGTTTTCCAGCGCTTCAGGGATGTCCGAGAACAGCTCGCACATCTCCTCTTCCGTGCGCATATACTGCTGCGGGCTGTAGCTGCGCGGGCGTTTCGGGTCGTCAAGAGTGAAACCATCATGAATGGCAACGCGTATTTCATGCGCGTCAAAGTCTGACTCCTGCAGGAAGCAGACCTCGTTGGTGGCCACCACCGGGATGCCGTTGGCAATCGCCAGCTCCACCGCGGCGTGCAGATAGGTCTCTTCGTCCTGACGACCGGTACGGATCAGCTCAAGGTAGTAGCGATCGGCAAAATGTTGCTGATAAAACGCCAGACAGTCGGCAACCAGCGCCGTGTTGCCGCGCAACAGCATTTTGCCAACATCGCCACGACGCCCGCCGGACAACAGAATAATCCCCTGCTGATGTTCAACCAGCCAGTCGCGATCGATCGTTGGGCCTGCCGGACCATAGCCACGCTGGTAGGCGCGCGAGATCAGCAGCGTCAGGTTTTGGTAGCCTTCGTTATCCGCTGCCAGCACGGTGATATGCGACAGCTCGTCACCCATTGCTTCACTGGCAACATTAAAATCAGCGCCGATAATCGGCTTCATGCCCTGACCGTGAGCCGTGCCGTAAAACTTCACCAGGCCGCACAGGTTGGTGAAGTCGGTAATCGCAATCGCCGGCATTCCCAGTTTCGCTGCGTTTTTCACCAACGGGCCCGTTTTGGCTAGCCCATCGATCATGGAGTAGTCGCTGTGAACGCGTAAATGAATAAAACGAGGTTCGGCCATCTGGGATTCCGTTAAAACTAGGGATGAAAATTACAGCGTGCGGACTACCGACGCGCTGACTTCGGCATCCAGCAGCGCATTGCGCACCGGGGCAAAACTGCGGCGATGCTGCGGAGTCACGCCATGCTGCGTCAGTTTTTCCATATGTAGCGCGGTTGGATAACCTTTGTGCTGAGCGAAGCCATATTCAGGATACAGCAGATCGAGCTGTGCCATCTCACGGTCGCGCGTCACTTTTGCAATAATCGAGGCGGCGCTGATTTCGCGCACCAGACTGTCGCCCTTCACCACGGCCTGGCTCGGCATCGGCAGCGGCGGGCAGCGATTGCCGTCAATCAGCACAAAGTCCGGCGTCAGGTGCAGCCCGGCAACCGCACGCTGCATTGCCAGCATGGTGGCGTGCAGGATATTGAGCTGGTCAATCTCTTCCGGCTCGGCACGGCCCAAACTCCAGCTTAACGCTTTCTCGACGATCTCATCAAACAGCGCCAGACGGCGTTTTTCCGACAGCTTTTTTGAATCGGCGAGCCCGATAATCGGACGAGCCGGATCGAGGATCACCGCGGCGGTGACCACGGCGCCCACCAGCGGACCACGCCCTACCTCATCAACGCCGGCAATCAGCGCGGCATTAGGGTAAATAAATTCACTCACGGGCATAACTCCAGTACGGCAGCGGCGGCCTGTTCGTCGGCATTCCAGCGGATCTGGTGGTGCAGCTCGGCAAAGGTTGCCAGCAGCCGATCGCGCGTTTCACCGGCAGCCAGCAATGGCTCTAACGCAGCGGCCAGCTGCTCAGGCTGGCACTCATCCTGCAGCAGCTCTTTCACCAGTTCGCGCCCGGCCAGCAGGTTCGGCAACGAGACATAATCGGTTTTCACCAGACGTTTCGCCAGCCAGAAGGTAAACGGCTTCATGCGATACCCCACCACCATCGGGCATTTTGCCAGCATGCACTCCAGCGCGGCAGTGCCGGAAGCCAGCAGTGCGGCATCGCTGGCCACCATTGCGGCGCGGCCTTTGCCGTCCAGCAGGTGCATCGGCAGATCGGGGGCAACTTCGGCTTTAATCGCTTCAAACTGTTCGCGCCGCTTGGGGTTCACCAGCGGCACGACGATCTCCAGCTGCGGATATTTCGCCCGCAGCAGCATCGCCGTCCGCAGGAAGTCAGCGCTGAGCATTTCAACTTCTGCCCCGCGACTGCCCGGCAGCAGAGCCAGGCATACTGCATCTGACGCAATACCCAGCTCGCGGCGTGCCGCCTGTTTATCCGGTTCAATCGGCATCGCATCAGCCATGGTATGGCCGATAAAACGACAGGGAACATTGAAGCGATCGTAGAAGGCTTTTTCAAACGGCAGGAACGCCAGCACCAGATCGGTGGAGCGGCCAATTTTGAACACGCGCTTCTGGCGCCACGCCCAGACCGAAGGGCTGACGTAATGAATGGTACGAATACCCTGCTGTTTCAGCTTCCCTTCGAGAGTGATATTGAAATCAGGGGCATCAATGCCGACGAAAACATCCGGCTTCAGGGCGGTAAAGCGGCGGGTCAGGTCGCGGCGGATGTGCAGCAGGCGACGCAGACGGCCCAGCACCTCAACGATGCCCATAACCGCCAGCTCTTCCATCTCATACCAGGCTTCACACCCTTCGGCCTGCATCAGCGGGCCGGCAACGCCGACAAAACGTGCGTCAGGATGCTTCTCTTTCAGCGCGCGGATAAGACCGGCACCAAGAATATCGCCGGAGGTTTCTCCGGCGACAAGGGCAATCGTTAAGGGATGCTTTGGCATGAGTTAACGAATCAGACCCCTTGTGGAGCGGGCAAAGAAGTCATAAAACGGCTGAACTTCCGGATGCGCTTTGGCGATTTCAGCAATCTCCGGCTTCACTTCATCCAGCGTCTTGCCGCTGCGGTACAGCAGCTTATACGCAGCAGTAATCGCATGCAGTGCCTCTTTGCTGAAGCCACGGCGCTTCAGGCCCACCAGGTTAACGCCGAACGGCGTGGCATGGTTGCCCTGAGCAATGACGTAAGGAGGAACGTCCTGCGCCACACCGGAGCAGCCGCCGACCATCACGTGCGCGCCGATAACGCAGAATTGATGCACCGCCGTCATACCACCAATGATGGCATGATCGTCCACTGAAACATGGCCCGCCAGCGTCGCGTTGTTGGCCAGAATACAGTGATTACCCACCACGCAGTCGTGCGCCACGTGCGCATTCACCATCAGCAGATTGTCGTTGCCGACTTTCGTCAGCCCTTCAGCCTGTGAGGTGCCACGATGAATGGTCACGCTTTCACGAATGCGGTTACGGTCGCCAATCTCAACCCGGGTAGGTTCACCCGCGTATTTCAGATCCTGATTAGCTTCACCGATCGAAGCAAACTGGTAGATGGTGTTGTCTTTACCTATTGAGGTGTGACCATTGACCACTACATGAGATTTCAGAACGGTGCCTTCACCGATCGAGACGTTCGCACCCACGGTACAAAACGGACCAATCTGGACACCCGCACCAATAATGGCGCCTTCTTCTACGATCGAGCTGGGATGAATTACGGCGGTGCTATCAATCACGAATTAAGCCTCCCGGCTGCGGGCACACATCATCGTTGCTTCGCAGACAATTTTTCCGTCAACGGTGGCCACGCCTTTAAAGCGGGTTACACCACGGCGGGTTTTCTCGAAGGTGACTTCCATGATCATCTGGTCGCCAGGTACCACCGGGCGCTTGAAGCGCGCTTCGTCGATACCGGCAAAGTAATAAAGTTCGCCCGGTTCCAGTTTTCCAACGCTTTTAAACGCCAGAATACCCGTTGCCTGTGCCATTGCTTCCAGAATCAGCACGCCCGGGAAAATCGGTTTACCAGGGAAATGGCCCTGGAAAAACGGTTCGTTAACCGAGACGTTCTTTACTGCACGCAGAAACTTGTTTTCTTCGAAATCAAGTACGCGGTCGACCAGCAAGAACGGGTAACGGTGCGGTAAAAGTTCAATAATCTCTTCAATCTGCAGAGTATGAGTTTCAGTAGTCAAAATACTCTTCCTGTCCTAAAAATTCTGATGGCATCAATAACACGGCCTGCAACAATCTGTCGATCGTCTGCAGGCCGCAAATCATGTTCTGTACGCTTAGCTTTAGCTTTCCCTGCTAGCATATTGTATTTATGAAAGCCGGGCAGCGTGGTGCGATCGCTTAGTCTTTACCGACTTTACGCTCGATGGCTTTTAAGCGTTTGCTTATTTCATCGATGCTCAGCACCAGAGCTGCAGTTTTGCGCCAGGTTTTGTTGGGCTGTAACGGAATGCCGGAGGAGTATACTCCAGGTTCAGTGATAGGTCGCATCACCATTCCCATCCCTGTGACGGTAACTTTGTCACAAATTTCCATGTGGCCATTAATCACGCTGGCCCCACCAATCATGCAGTAGCGGCCAATTTTAAGACTGCCCGCCATGATGACGCCCCCCGCAACCGCGGTATTGTCACCAATCACGACGTTGTGTGCAATCTGGCATTG
Source organism: Erwinia sp. V90_4 (assembly GCF_029967685.1). Taxonomy (NCBI): domain Bacteria; kingdom Pseudomonadati; phylum Pseudomonadota; class Gammaproteobacteria; order Enterobacterales; family Erwiniaceae; genus Erwinia; species Erwinia sp. V90_4. The sequence goes on from NZ_JASCAQ010000043.1 coordinate 23,886, forward strand.
GTTATCTATGATAACACCATTCCCGATTTGGGTGTTATCCAGCGCACCGCGATCGATGGTCGTGCAGGCGCCAATCTCAACGCGGTCACCAATGATGACGGTGCCAAGCTGAGGGATCTTCACCCAATTGCCACGATCGTTAGCGTAACCGAAGCCATCAGCGCCGATCACTGTGCCTGACTGGATCAGACAGTCGCGACCAATCTGCACTTCATGATAGACAGAGACGTTGGCCCACAGGCGGCTGCCTGCGCCAATCTGCGTCTTTTTACCGATGAAGCAGCCCGGGCCAATAACCACGTTATCAGCAAGTACTACATCAGATTCGATCACCGCGTTAGCGCCAATCGAGACGTTACTCCCCAATTTTGCGCTCGCATCAATCACGGCACTTGGGGCAATGTTTTGGGCTGGCTGCGGCGTGGTGTCCAGCAGTTGCGCCATACGGGCGTAGGTCAGATACGGGTTTTTAACCACCAGCGCTGCGCCAGGGAAAAATTCACGGTCCGCTTCAGAGAGCACCACAGCGGAAGCCTGACAGGCTGCGAGCTGCTCACGGTAACGGCTGTTTGAGAGAAACGTGATCTGACCGGTTTGGGCGGATTGCATAGAAGCAATGCCGGAGATGGCGATATCGCCATCTCCGTGCAATTCTGCATCCAACTGCTGGGCTAAATCAGCCAGTCGAATTGAAGGCATGGCTTATTTAACCTGTTTCAGAACATCAGCAGTGATGTCTTTAGATTTAGCAGCATAAGCAACCGCGTTCTGATCGATAACAACGTCATAACCTTCGTCATCAGCAACTTTCTGCACGGCGTCCTGGATACGGCTCAGGATTTTATTACGCTCTTCCATCTGACGACGGCGGTTGTCCTGCTCGAAAGCCTGAGCTTTCGTGGAGAAGGCTTCACGCTGTGCCATCACGTCTTTTTCCATCTTACTGCGATCGCTCGCCTTCATGGTCGAGCCGTCACGCTGCAGACGCTGCATTTTGGCTTGCAGATCGCGTTCCATACCCTGCAATTCGGTTGCACGGCCTTTGAACTCGTTTTCCAACTGTTTCGCAACGGTCGCACGCGCTGGTAACTGTTGGAAAATGCTGGAAACGTTCACCACTGCAATTTTATCAGCAGCCTGAGCACCGGCGGAAACCGCCAGAGCAATACCCAGACCTGCGGCACACAACAACTTTTTCACTATAAAACTCCTTACCATCAACGTTTGTGTCACGGACACATGTGTTGCGCTTTATCGTGGCCCGCGTACGGGCCAGGATTAAACAGCGCGATACTCTCTTGCTACGCTTCCGTGCAAAGGCGAATTACCAGGTTTTACCAATGTTAAACTGGAACTGTTCGGCCTTATCTCCGTCATACTTTTTGAACGGCTGAGCGTATGAGAACACCAGCGGCCCCAGCGGCGACATCCATTGCAGTGCCAGACCGGCTGACATACGGATGTTGCTTGGATCGCTATAGTCTGGGATACCCGCCGCACGAGTTTCGGCAGTGTTTTCCCATTTGGTATCCCAAACGGTACCCGCATCAACAAACAGCGAGGTACGGACTGAGTTAGCATACTTCTCACTCAGGAACGGCGTTGGTGTAATCAGCTCGGCGCTGGCGACAGCCATCGCGTTACCGCCGATAGCATCATCAGAATTACATACCGGGCTGCTGCCAGAACAATCGGAAGAACCGTTGTTCAGGTAAGCCGCTTTAGGGCCGATGTTGTTAGAACGGAACCCACGTACGGAGCTGGAACCACCGGCGTAGAAGTTCTCGTAGAACGGCATCTCTTTACCGTTCAGACCATCGCCATAGCCTACGCGACCACGTCCCAACAGCACCCAGGTACGATCCTGATTCAGCGGCAGATACTGTTGTGTATCCAGCGTAGCCTTGTAGAAGGCATTATCAGAACCCGGAATAGTCACTTTACCATTCAGGTTAGTACGGTTACCTGACGTTGGGAAGAATCCGCGGTCAAGGGTGTTGTACGTCCAGCCGTAGTTAAAGGTGAAGTCATCCGCCGAGAAATCTTCATCGCCGGTCAGCGATGGGTTTTTACCGACAGAGCGCAGGTAACGCCACATGGCGATCTGCGGCTGCATGTTGGAGAGGCTGTTATGCACATAGCCCAGACCCACACGCAGGGTGTTATTTTCATTGACCGGGAAGCCCAGCGTGCCGTCTACACCGTAACTCTTGTTGGTATAGTCAGACAGATCGGCATCATCCGCTTTAAAGTCGTTATAGAAAACACGACCGCCCAGGCTGACACCGTCGACCGTGAAGTACGGGTCGGTCAGTGAGAATTCAGCATAGGTCTGATAGTCATTCTTGGTTCCGCTGATGCCAACGGTATTACCGGTGCCGAGCCAGTTATCCTGGGTCACGCCAGCCTGGAAGCTGACGCCGCTTTCGGTACCGTAACCGACGCCGAAGTTCAGCGTACCGGTGTTACGCTCTTTCACCTTGTAGACCACGTCAACCTGGTCAGGTGAACCCGGCACACGCTGGGTTTCGGTATCAACGGTTTCGAAGTAGCCGAGGCGATTCAGACGTTCTTTACCCTGCTCAACCAGATTGCTGCCTAACCAGGCACCTTCCATCTGGCGCATTTCACGGCGCAGCACGGAATCTTTCGAGGTATCGTTGCCCTCAAAGCGCACTTTACGCACGTAGTAACGGTTACCGGCGTCCACGTTGATACGCAGTTTAACGGTCTTGTTCGCGTCGTCGATTTCAGGCTGCGTCTGTACGCGTGGATACGCGTAGCCGTAACGGCCCAGCAGCTTCTTGATATCGTCTTCAATGCGCGTCACTTTCGAGCCGTTGTACAGCTCACCCGGGGTGATTTTGCTCAACGTTTCGATTTCGGCAGAGTGCCCCGCCAGGTTACCGCTAACGGTCACACCTGAAAGCTTGTACTGATCGCCTTCGTTGATGTTCACCGTGATGTAGATACCCTTTTTGTCCGGCGTCAGGCTGACCTGCGTCGAATCAATGTTGAAACGGGCATAACCGCGGTCCAGATAGAAGCTGCGCAGGGTTTCAAGGTCACCGGCCAGTTTTTGCTTCTGGTACTTACGGTCACCCACCACGTTCCACCATGGCACCTCATCACGCAGCTGGAAGCGGGAGATCAGTTCATCAGAGCTGTAGGCCTTATTACCGACGATATTAATCTGCTGGATCTTCGCAGAAACCCCTTCGGTAAACACCAGTTTCAGGTCAACACGGTTACGCGGCAGCGGAGTAACAACGGCTTTGACGCTGGCGCTGTATTTACCCACGCTGTAGTAGAAGTCTTCCAGGCCTTTCTCAATGGAGGAGATCGTGGTGCGATCCAGTGCTTCACCTACGCGCACGCCAGAGGCTTCGAGGTTCTGCTTGAGCATATCTTCTTTCACCGCTTTGTTGCCGGAGAAAGTGATGCTGGCAATCGTTGGGCGCTCTTTCACCTGAACGATCAGCGTGCCGCCGTCGCGCAGGACCTGAACATCCTCAAAATTCCCGGTCGCAAACAGCGCGCGAATGGTGTTACTGAGATCTTCATCGGAGACAGTGTCCCCAACGCGGACGGGCATACTGAGCAATGCCGCACCGACGGCGACTCGCTGCAGGCCTTCGAAATGAATATCCTTCACTACGAATCCGTCTGCACCGTATACGGTAGCGCTGCTAAGCAGCAGCGACGCTATGAGCAACTTTTTCATCGCCATCGTGTTTATGCATTCTTCCTAACTGGTTCTCGCGAATAGTTTGCCTGCTGGCAGACTATAGCCTTGAGAAATCATTGAATAGCGCAAGCCCCATTAACAGCACCAGCACAATCGAGCCGATACGATAACTGAAGTCCTGAACTCGCTCGGACACCGGCCCTCCCTTGATCTTTTCGATCAGCAGGAACAGCAAATGACCACCATCTAACACCGGCAGTGGGAACAGATTGATAATCCCCAGGTTCACGCTAATCAGAGCGAGGAACATCAGGTAGTAAATCAAACCATATTCCGCTGACATCCCAGCTCCCTGCGCGATCGAAATCGGGCCGCTGAGATTGTTCAACTTCACATCACCGACAATCAGTTTGCCTAGCATGCTTACCGTAAGCTTCATCAGCTGCCAGGTTTTTTCACTGGCCTCACCGATTGCTGCAAACGGGCCATACTGACGCACCGTTCTGTACTCATCTGGCAGAGGGACAATGCGCGGGATAACGCCGGCAAACCCTTCTGCTTTGTTACGAGGATTTACGTCCGGCGTCAGCGTCAAATCGACGGTGCTGCCCTGACGTTCTACCTCCAGCGCAATTTCTGTACCTGGATTGTCACGCACGGTGGCAACAAAACTTTGCCACTGGTCCAAAGGCTGACCATCGACTTTAACGATCCTGTCGCCCGCTTGCAAACCTGCCTTGCTGGCAGCGGAGTTCTTCTGCACCTGCGCCAGCACCGATTCGATCTGCGGGCCGCGCGGCTGGATGCCCAGTGAAGCCACCGGATCCTGCTTGTCTGGCTCAAAGTGCCAGTTGCGCAGGTTCACGGTTTTATCACGGGTCTGCTCGCTGCCAAATGGGGCGACGGTAACGACGGTACTCTCGTCGCCAATTCTCGCCACCAGCGCCATGCGCACAGCATCCCAATCAGGCGTTTCGATACCGTCAACGGCTTTAAGTTCCGTTCCTGGCGCAATTTGAGCTTCTGCAGCAGGTGAACCGCTCACTATTTCGCCAACCACCGGGCGCACGCCAGGTACGCCGATGATAAACACCAGCCAGTAAGCAAAAATGGCAAAGATGAAATTCGCTATCGGGCCAGCGCTGATAATCGCGGCACGTTGCAAAATGGTTTTATTGTTGAAGGCCTGATGGCGCAGTTCCGGCGGCACGCTCTCGACGCGCTCATCCAGCATCTTGACATAACCGCCGAGCGGGATCAGTGCGATAACATACTCGGTACCCTGCTTGTCAGTGCGCCGCCACAGCGCTTTGCCAAAGCCAATCGAAAAACGTTCGACTTTTACGCCACAGCGGCGGGCCACCCAAAAGTGGCCGAACTCATGCACGGTGATTAAAATCCCCAGCGCAACGATAAATGCAGCAAAACTCCAGAGTACGCTCAGCATAGTGTTTCCCTACAGCGTCCCAAAGACCAGCAACAGCAGGCAGGCAAATACCGGTACCGCAGCGGTGAGGCTGTCAATACGGTCGAGAATGCCGCCATGCCCGGGGATCAGGCTCCCGCTATCTTTGATGCCCGCTTCACGCTTGAACATACTCTCGGTCAGGTCACCCAGCACCGAGGCCAGCGCGGCGATAATCGAGCAAATCAGCAGTGTTGCAAGCGATACCTGCAGCGGGGCAAACACGCTGAACAGCCAGGAGATCAGTGCCGACGTCGCCAACCCGCCGAGGAAGCCTTCCCAGGTTTTGCCCGGTGAGACTTTTGGTGCGAGTTTGTGCTTGCCGAACAGCTTGCCAAACATATAAGCACCGGAGTCCGCTCCCCATACGAGAACCATCACGTACAGCAGCCACCAGGCGCCGGCAAAGTGGTCTTCCTGGTAGTGATACTGGCGCAGCGCCAGCATGCCCCAGAAGAACGGCACGATAGTCAGCAGACCGAATATCAGGCGAATGGCGCGTGAATGGCGCCAGAAGGTAGCAGAATGGGGATAGAACAGCACCAGCGCCAGCGCGACGATCCACCAACCGAGGGAAGCCCAAAGTGGGCCGCCAATCTGTGGCAGATGCACGGAGTGCTGGTAAGCAGGCAGTGTGAACAGCATAAAGGCCAGCAGCAGTCCGCACAGCAGCGCCAGCCAGACGCGCTGTGAGCGCGCTGCAAAGCCTGCCAGCTGGCCCCATTCCCATGCGGCCAGCATGCAGATCGCTAACAGGGTGATGGCAAACCCTAACGGCGGCAGCAAGAACAGCGCTGCAATGACGATGGGAATCAATATAAACGCGGTAATCAGGCGAGACTTTAACAAAGATTACCCCCAGTGCGCTTATGCGCCGCCGGGTGCTGCGCCGCCAAACCGGCGCTCTCGTTGTGCAAACGCATTCAGTGCACCTTCAAAAACTTGTTCATCAAAATCAGGCCAAAGAGTATCGGTAAACCAAAACTCTGCATAGGCGACTTGCCACAGCAGGAAGTTACTGATCCGATGCTCTCCCCCGGTCCTTATTACCAGATCCACAGGCGCCAGTTCATTCAGGCAGAGATGCGGTGCCAGGCTCTCTTCTTCGATCTGATCCGGTCGAAGAAGCCCTTCCTGGACCTGCTCTGCAATTTTTCTGACGCCATGGATAATATCCCAACGACCGCCATAATTTGCGGCTATGTTGAGCGTTAGTCCATTATTTTGTTGAGTAAGTTCCTCAGCACGGCGAATACGCTCCTGTAAACGAGCATTAAATCGGCCGATATCGCCGATAATTTTCAACCGGACATTGTGCTTGTGCAGACTTTTAACTTCGCTGTCGAGTGCCCAGACGAACAACTCCATCAGCGCTAAAACTTCCTGCTGTGGACGATTCCAGTTTTCGCTACTGAAGGCATAAAGCGTGAGTGCATCCAGCTTATTGCTGACGGCAAAACTCACGGCGCGGCGCACGGATTTCACTCCCGCTTTATGACCAGAAATACGCAGCTTGCCCTGGTTTTTAGCCCAGCGGCCATTGCCATCCATAATGATGGCCACATGGCGGGGACCGTTCCCCTGCTGGTCATCGGTTTTTAATTGATTTTCGGACGACATAACGCGTAACTATTTCCTTATTCAGAAATACAACGGCTTCTGAAATATCTCACCCGCCCGGCGCAAATGAACCGTACAAATACGATTCGCTTATCCGCTTTATCACGTCGCTGGCTCTGGACGGTGGGGCAAGACTATACCACCTCCGCCCAGCGCTCACAAATGGCGGCGCGTTAAAACGCGCTGACTCGCCCTGCCGCAAAACGTGGCAGCAGCGCTGTCGCTGCTGCGCGTGCCTCGCCGTCAATGGCAATCACCGCCTCAACGCTTTGCGGTTCATGACACTGCAGCGTTTCCAGCACCGCCACATTCAGCGCGGCGATATCGGTAAAGCGGATTTCAGACGCGAGGAAAGCGGCCACCGCAATCTCATTTGCCGCATTCAGCGTGGTGGTCGCCGCCTGCCCGGTGATACTGGCATCAATCGCCAGCTTCAGGCAGGGGTAACGTGCGTAATCAGGTTCAGCAAAGGTCATTGCCGACATGCGCGTAAAATCGAGTGGTTGGGCACCTGAGTTTACGCGCTGCGGCCAGGCCATGGCATGAGCGATTGGCGTACGCATATCCGGCGAACCGAGCTGGGCAATGACGCTGCCATCACGGTAGCGCACCATCGAATGGATCACCGACTGCGGATGCAGAATGACTTCCATCTGGGCGTCTGTGGCATTAAACAGCCAGCGGGCTTCGATATATTCCAGGCCTTTATTCATCATGGTGGCCGAATCAACGGAGATTTTTCTCCCCATCGTCCAGTTAGGATGCGCACACGCCTGGTCGGGCGTCATATGGCTTAATTCAGCCAGCGGCGTGTCACGAAACGGGCCACCTGACCCCGTGAGGATAATGCTATCAATGCCATTATCCTCCAGAGAAGCGTACCCTAACTGCTGCTGGAGGGAAGCAGGCAAACTCTGAAAAATGGCGTTGTGCTCGCTGTCGATGGGCAACAGCTGGGCGCCGGAAGCGCTCACCGCCTCCAGAAAAAGGCGGCCGCAGGTGACAAGCGACTCTTTATTCGCCAGCAGCACCTGTTTTCCCGCGCGGATTGCGGCCAGGGTAGGCAATAATCCTGCCGCTCCGACAATTGCCGCCATCACCTGGTCAACATCATCCAGCGCGGCCAGATCGCAGATCGCCTGCTCGCCGCTCATGACTTCGGTCGCCAGATTGAGCTCTTTCAGACGAAGTCGCAGAGCGGTGGCGGCCCCGCTGTCTGACATCGCGGCATAAGTCGGGCGAAATTCAACGCACTGTTCAACCATCAGTTCGACGTTACGCCCGGCAACCAGTGCTTTAATGGCGAACAGATGGGGGTTAGCGCGCACGACGCCGAGCGTACTGGTACCAATAGATCCGGTTGAACCAAGGATGGTCAATTGCTTCATGAGGTTGCTCTGTATAAACCCGCTCAGGAGAAGAATCACCCTCTGCCGGGAAAGTTAACAAACGCAAAACGCCGCCAGACTGACCCTTCATACGAACGGTAATCTGTGCGGCGTTTCATCGGATTATGATGGGATCAGAAGTCCATCAGCTCCGCTTCTTTCTCTGCCAGCGCAGCATCAATTTTCTTGATACCAACGTCGGTCATTTTCTGGATCTCTTCCTGTGAGCGACGATCGTCGTCTTCACTGATCTCTTTGTCTTTCAGCAGCGCTTTCACTTTGTCGTTAGCATCACGACGCACGTTACGCACGGATACGCGGCCCTGCTCGGCTTCGCCGCGCACGATCTTGATCAGATCTTTACGACGCTCTTCGGTCAGCGCTGGCAGCGGAACGCGAATATCGGTGCCCGCTGACATTGGGTTCAGGCCCAGGTCGGAAGACATGATCGCTTTTTCAACTGCGTTGCTGATAGAACGGTCAAACACGTTGATTTTCAGCGTGCGGGAGTCTTCTACCGTGACGCTTGCCAGCTGGCGCAGCGGAGTAGCAGAACCGTAGTAATCAACCATGATACCGTCGAGGATAGCCGGAGATGCACGGCCAGTACGGATCTTGCTGATGTTGTTTTTGAATGCTTCTACGCATTTTTCCATGCGTACTTCTGCATCTTTCTTGATGTCGTTAATCACGTTGAAACCCTTGGATTCTGTTTGATCCACCAGCTTTCGACAGTGCCGAAAGCCGTTCAAATGCATTTAAAGATAACTCTGAGAGGCAGTATACTCTAAATATTTCGAGTCCCCTCATGGGGCCTACTGTTGGTGCAGGAAGGCGGCAAGTTCGTGAATCGCCAGCAGCATAGATCACTATGTGACTGGGGTGGACGAGCGTAGCCAACGCACATGCAGCTTGAAATATGACGAGTAATATACCTTATTTTAACCGCAGACTGATATCAATGCGTAATCAGCGTGCCTTCTTTTTCACCCATCACAACGCGACGCAGTGCGCCCGGCTTGTTCATATTGAACACGCGGATAGGCAGTGAATGGTCGCGAGCCAGCGTAAAGGCGGCCAGATCCATCACTTTCAGCTCTTTTTCCAGCACTTCGCTGTAGGTCAGCTGTTCGTGCAGGGTTGCATCCGGGTTCTTCACCGGGTCGGCAGAGTAAACGCCGTCAACCTTGGTCGCTTTCAGCACCACATCGGCTTCGATTTCGATGCCGCGCAGGCAGGCTGCGGAGTCAGTGGTAAAGAATGGGTTACCGGTACCGGCGGAGAAAATCACCACACGGTTGTTGCGCAGCAGGCTAATGGCTTCAGCCCAGCTGTAGTTGTCGCACACGCCGTTCAGTGGAATAGCGGACATCAAACGGGCATTGACGTAGGCACGGTGCAGTGCATCACGCATCGCCAGGCCATTCATCACGGTTGCCAGCATACCCATGTGGTCGCCGACAACGCGGTTCATGCCTGCCTGAGCCAGGCCAGCACCACGGAACAGATTACCACCACCGATCACCACACCTACCTGAATGCCCAGCTCTACCAGTTCTTTGACTTCCTGAGCCATGCGATCCAGCACGCTGGCATCGATGCCAAAGCCTTCAGCGCCTTGCAGGGCTTCGCCACTCAGTTTCAGAAGAATACGTTGATATACAGGTTTTGCATTGGTCGCCATGGTTTTTTTCCTGGAAGCTATGTCGAAAAGGGGTGTTGACTGTGTGCGGTATCATCCTAAAAGCGCCAGAGAAATGCTATTGGGATGAGACTGAAAATGCGCTGTCGAAAGACAGGCAAAAAAGAACCGCCGTTTGGCGGTTCTTTTAGAGCAATTAAGACTGCTTGGACATCGCCGCAACTTCTGCTGCGAAATCGGTCTCAGCTTTCTCAATGCCTTCACCCACTTCGAAGCGGATGAAGTTAGTGACGTCTGCATTTTTCTCTTTCAGTGCCTGACCCACAGTTTTTGATGGGTCAATAACGAAAGGCTGGCCAGTCAGAGAAACTTCACCGGTGAATTTCTTCATGCGGCCTTCAACCATTTTCTCTGCGATCTCTTTTGGCTTACCAGACTGCATCGCGATGTCCAGCTGAACCTGGTACTCTTTCTCTACCACTTCAGCAGACACGTCTTCTGGCTTAACGAATTCTGGCTTGCTCGCGGCAACGTGCATAGCCAGCTGCTTAACCAGCTCTTCATCAGCATTGGTAGCGGCAATCAGAACGCCGATACGCGCGCCGTGCAGGTAGGTACCCAGCAGGTCGCCTTCCAGGCTTGCAACGCGACGAATGTTGATGTTCTCACCGATTTTAGCAACCAGTGCAACACGCTCTTCTTCGAACTGGGCTTTCAGCACTTCAACATCAGTGATTTTGCCGGCAACAGCCGCGTCCAGCACTTTGTCAGCGAATGCCTGGAAACCAGCATCTTTAGCAACGAAGTCAGTCTGGCAGTTAACTTCCAGAATCACACCGTAGTTGCCTTCGATTTTGGTTTTGATCACGCCGTCAGCAGCCACGTTGCCTGCTTTCTTAGCCGCTTTGATTGCGCCAGATTTACGCATGTTCTCAATGGCCAGCTCGATGTCGCCATTGGCTTCAGTCAGCGCTTTCTTACAATCCATCATGCCAGCGCCAGTGCGCTCGCGCAGTTCTTTTACCAGAGCAGCGGTAATATCAGCCATTCTCTAATCCTCGGTTAGCTCAGCATCTGCAATTACAGAAGCCTTAACGGGAAACATTCTGCCCCGCTGAATTTTCTTTCAGCAAAGCGAACTCGAAAAAATAAAGGGGCCACAAAGGCCCCTTACAGATTCACATCTGATTTTTAAGGGCTCTTAACAGAGCAAGCCTTATTACTCAGCTTCAGCGAAGGTTTCTTCTGCCTGCTGAGCCAGGTCCTGAGAGCGACCTTCACGTACAGTGGTAGCCACTGCAGTCAGGTACAGGCTAACAGCACGGATTGCATCGTCATTACCTGGGATAATGTAGTCAACACCGTCTGGATCAGAGTTGGTATCAACGATAGCGAACACTGGGATACCCAGGTTGTTTGCTTCTTTGATAGCAATGTGTTCGTGGTCTGCATCGACAACAAACAGTGCGTCTGGCAGGCCGCCCATGTCTTTGATACCGCCCAGGCTGTTTTCCAGCTTGGCCAGTTCACGAGCGCGCATCAGCGCTTCTTTCTTAGTCAGTTTGTCGAAGGTGCCATCCTGAGACTGAGTTTCCAGATCTTTCAGACGTTTGATTGACTGACGAACGGTTTTCCAGTTAGTCAGCATACCACCCAACCAGCGGTGATTAACGAAGAACTGGTCGCAGCTCAGAGCGTGCTCTTTTACCGCTTCGCTTGCAGCGCGCTTAGTACCAACAAACAGAATCTTACCTTTACGGGAAGAGATCTTGCTCAGCTCAGCCAGGGCTTCGTTGAACATTGGTACAGTTTTCTCAAGGTTGATGATGTGAACTTTGTTACGCGCGCCGAAGATGAATGGCTTCATTTTCGGGTTCCAGTAACGGGTCTGGTGACCGAAGTGTACACCGGCCTTGAGCATGTCGCGCATGGAAACAGTTGCCATGATTACCTCTATAGATATAGTTTGGGGTTAAGCCTCCACGTATCCCGTACAACCGACCCATCGGCTCTTTCGAACCAGCAAGGCACCCCGGCGTAGGTGTCGATACGTGTGTGTTATTTACACATAGTGAGATTTATGCGTTTCTCAATCTGGCGAAGAGACTCACCGAACAGAGAATCGTCGGCGCGCTTTATACCATAAAGCCGCAGCTGTAGCCAACTATTGTTACCCTTGCGGCCCGAATTAAATGACTGCCGCAGGCCACAGCATGGCTGAGACCACAAACTGCAATTGGCAGCGTCGGGGCAGGCTGATACCATTGCAGCACTTTCTTTATATTATTGTCGACAATGACGACAAATGTGGACCGAATGAATGGCTATCTCAATTAAAACCCCTGAAGAAATCGAAAAAATGCGCGTTGCCGGTCGCCTGGCGGCTGAAGTGCTTGAGATGATTGAAGAGCACGTCAAGCCTGGCGTCAGCACCGGTGAGCTGGACCGTATCTGCCACGATCACATCGTCAACAAGCAGCATGCGGTCTCCGCCAGCCTCGGCTATCACGGCTTCCCGAAATCCGTCTGTATTTCGGTCAATGAAGTGGTGTGCCACGGTATTCCGAGCGACGAAAAAATTCTGAAGGATGGCGATATCGTCAATATCGACGTCACCGTAATCAAAGATGAGTATCACGGCGATACCTCAACCATGTTTATCGTGGGTAAACCGACGATTCAGGGCGAGCGCCTGTGCCGCGTCACCCAGGAGAGCCTCTACCTGGCCCTGCGTATGGTGAAGCCGGGTATCCGCCTGCGCACCATCGGTCGTGAGATCCAGAAGTTTGTAGAGGCGCAGGACTTCTCCGTCGTGCGTGAGTACTGCGGCCACGGTATCGGTAAAGGCTTCCACGAAGAGCCGCAGGTACTGCACTACGACGCAGATGACGGCGGCGTGGTGCTGCAGGCCGGTATGGCCTTTACCATCGAACCGATGGTTAACGCCGGTGATTACCGCATCCGCAGCATGAAAGATGGCTGGACCGTAAAAACCAAAGATCGCAGCTTGTCCGCACAGTACGAACACACTATTGTGGTAACGGAAAACGGCTGCGAAATTATGACGCTGCGTAAAGATGACACCATCCCGGCGATTCTGGTTGCGGAATAGTTACAGGGGCTGACCTTCTTTTCCCGGTTAGCCCGCATGCAGAATATCAGGCCGGCGCAAGCCGGTTTTTTTATGTCTTAGGGGCGGTGAAATGAATAAAGATGTAACTGAAGCCAGCATCCTGAAAAAGCTCACCAAAGCGCCACGACGCTGGGAAGACCGCGAGCTAAATCGCGATACGCTGAAGCATCACCTTGATGTTTTCCAGCAGCATCTGGCCGCCGCGTTCGACGCCGGGCAGGACGTGGAAAGCCTGATCGATGCGCGCACCCTGTTTATTGACCGCCTGCTGCGGCGGCTGTGGCGCTTCTTTGGCTTCCCGGAAAAAGAGGGCGTCGCGCTGGTCGCCGTTGGCGGCTATGGCCGTGGCGAGCTGCACCCGCTCTCCGATATTGACGTACTGATCCTCAGCCGCAAACCGCTGTCAGACGAAGATGCCCAGCGCACCAGCGATCTGCTAACCCTGATGTGGGACCTGAAGCTGGAAGTTGGCCACAGCGTGCGCACCCTCGAAGAGTGCCTGCTGGAGGGGTTATCTGACCTCACCGTCGCCACCAACCTGATTGAATCGCGCATGCTGACCGGCGACCTTGCGCTATTCCTCGAGTTGCAGAAGAACATTTTCAGCGATGGCTTCTGGCCTTCTGACCGCTTCTTCGCTGCCAAAATCGAAGAGCAGCAGGAGCGCCACCAGCGCTACCACGGCACCAGCTACAACCTGGAGCCGGATATCAAAAGCAGTCCCGGTGGCCTGCGTGATATCCACACGCTGCTGTGGGTCGCCCGCCGCCACTTCGGCGCCACTTCGCTTGACGATATGGTTGGCTTTGGTTTCCTGACCGAAGCCGAGCGTAATGAACTCAACGAATGCCAGAGCATGCTGTGGCGTATCCGCTTCGCCCTGCACCTCACCCTCACCCGCTACGACAACCGCCTGCTGTTTGACCGCCAGCTCAACGTGGCCCAGCGTCTTAACTATCAGGGTGACGTCAACGAACCGGTCGAGCGCATGATGAAGGACTTTTTCCGCGTCACGCGCCGCGTCGGTGAACTCAACCAGATGCTGCTGCAGCTGTTTGATGAGGCTATCCTCGCGCTCGGCACCGACGAGAAACCGCGGCCGATGGATGAGGAATTCCAGCTGCGCGGCACCCTGATTGACCTGCGGGATGAGACCCTGTTCGCCCGGCAGCCGGAAGCGATCATGCGCATGTTCTGGGCGATGGTGCGCACGCCGAAAATTACCGGTATTTACTCCACGACCCTGCGCCACCTGCGCCACGCGCGCCGCAATCTGACGCAGCCGCTCTGTACCATCCCGCAGGCGCGCGAGCTGTTCCTGTCGATCCTGCGGCACCCAGGCGCGGTGAGCCGGGCACTGGTGCCAATGCACCGCCACAGCGTGCTGTGGGCCTACATGCCGCAGTGGAGTAACATTGTTGGCCAGATGCAGTTTGACCTGTTCCATGCTTATACCGTTGATGAGCACACCATTCGCGTGCTGCAAAAGCTGGAAAGCTTTGCCGACGAACGCACCCGCCCGCGCCACCCGCTGTGCGTGGAGCTGTGGCCACGCCTGCCGCAGCTGGAGCTGCTGCTGATGGCGGCACTGTTCCACGATATCGCCAAAGGGCGCGGCGGTGACCACTCGATCCTCGGCGCGCAGGACGCGCTGGAGTTCGCCGAAATGCACGGACTGAATTCACGCGAAACCCAGCTGGTTGCCTGGCTGGTGCGCCACCACCTGCTGATGTCGGTGACCGCCCAGCGCCGCGATATTCAGGACCCGACGGAGATCCAGCAGTTCGCTGAAGTGATGCAGAACGAAAGTCGCCTGCGTTACCTGGTGTGCCTGACGGTGGCGGATATCTGCGCCACCAATGAAACGCTGTGGAACAGCTGGAAGCAGAGCCTGATACGCGAACTGTTCTTCGCCACCGAGAAGCAGCTGCGGCGCGGCATGGAGAACAGCCCCGACCTGCGCGAGCGCGTGCGCCACCACCGCCTGCAGGCGCTGGCGCTGCTGCGCATGGACAACATCGATGAAGAGGCCCTGCACCGTATCTGGGGCCGCTGCCGCGCGGACTATTTCCTGCGCCACACGCCTAACCAGCTGGCCTGGCATGCGCGCCACCTGATGAATCACGACCTCAGCAAGCCGCTGATCCTCGTCAGCCCGCAGGCGACACGCGGCGGCACCGAGATCTTTATCTGGAGCCCGGATCGTCCCTACCTGTTTGCCACCGTAGCCGGGGAGCTGGATCGCCGTAACCTCAGCGTTCACGATGCGCAGATCTTTACCAGCCGCGACGGCATGGCAATGGATACCTTTATCGTGCTGGAGCCGGACGGTAGCCCGCTGGCGCCGGATCGCCATGAGATGATCCGCCAGGCGCTGGAGCAGGCGATCTGTCAAACTCACTGGCAGCCGCCGCGCATGCGCCGACAGTCGGCAAGGTTGAAGCATTTTAGCGTTGATACCGCAGTGAATTTCTTACCCACACATACTGACAGACGAACGTATCTGGAATTAGTGGCGCTCGATCAGCCCGGGTTACTGGCACGCGTTGGCGAAGTGTTTGCCGACTTAAACGTGTCACTGCACGGCGCGCGCATCAGCACCATCGGCGAACGCGTCGAGGATTTATTTATCCTCGCCAACAGCGATCGTCGGGCATTAGACGCAGATTTGCGCGAAGTGCTGCAACAACGGTTGACAGAGGCCCTTAATCCAAACGATAAAGTGTGACCCAGATTTACTTTTTATCAGTGCCAGCGCGTGATTCTGCCGCAGCGGAATCGTTTTCGTTGAATATGCGTCGGCAAAACCAGGAAGAGACTAACTATGCAACAGTTACAGAGTGTTATTGAGGCTGCTTTCGAGCGCCGTGCGGACATTACCCCAGCCAACGCGGATACCGTAACCCGTGAAGCGGTTAACCAGGTTATTGCCCTGCTCGACAGCGGTGCCCTGCGCGTGGCTGAGAAGATCGACGGTCAGTGGGTGACTCACCAGTGGCTGAAGAAAGCGGTGCTGCTCTCTTTCCGCATCAATGACAATCAGGTAATGGAAGGCGCTGAAAGCCGCTACTACGACAAAGTCCCGATGAAATTCGCCGACTATGACGAAGCGCGCTTTAAGAAAGAGGGCTTCCGCGTGGTGCCACCTGCCGCCGTGCGTCAGGGTGCATTTATCGCCCGTAACACCGTGCTGATGCCTTCTTACGTCAACATTGGTGCCTATGTTGATGAAGGCTCGATGGTGGATACCTGGGCGACCGTGGGCTCCTGTGCACAGATTGGTAAAAATGTGCACCTGTCCGGCGGCGTGGGCATCGGTGGTGTACTGGAGCCTCTGCAGGCCAACCCGACAATCATCGAAGACAACTGCTTTATCGGCGCCCGTTCTGAGATCGTAGAAGGCGTGATCGTGGAAGAAGGCTCGGTGATCTCAATGGGCGTTTATATCGGCCAGAGCACCAAAATCTTTGACCGCGAAACCGGCGAAGTCCACTTCGGTCGCGTTCCGGCGGGTTCAGTAGTGGTTTCCGGCAACCTGCCATCCAAAGACGGTACCTACAGCCTGTACTGTGCGGTGATTGTGAAAAAGGTTGACGCCAAAACCCTCGGCAAAACCGGCATCAACGAACTGCTGCGTACCATCGACTAATCTCGTCTGCGGGCTGCCACGGCGGCCCGCCCTCTCCTGTAACGTTAACTTTACGTTTCTTCTACGAACTACCTCTTTCACGCCGCGAAACAAGTGATGCTATTGCGCACAATCTGAGCCATAATCCGCGCCAGAAAAATCCTGTTCTTAAATTAACCGATCCTTTTCCGTTTTTCGGATAGCGACTACATTGATCGCATCTGGATCGAGTGTCTCCTTAAAGGAAAATGCTATGTACGATAATTTGAAAGGTCTGGGCATTGCAACGCCGGAAGATATCGACCGTTACAGCCTGCGTCAGGAAGCGAACAACGACATCCTGAAAATCTATTTCCGCAAAGACAAAGGCGAGTTCTTTGCCAAGAGCGTGAAATTTAAATATCCGCGTCAGCGTAAAACTGTGGTGGCTGATAATGCCAGCCAGGGTTACAAAGAAGTGCAGGAAATTAGCCCTAATCTGCGCTATGTGATTGACGAACTGGATCAGATTTGCCAGCGCGATCAGGTAGAAGTCGATCTGAAACGTAAAATTCTCGACGACCTGCGTCATCTGGAAAGCGTTGTTTCTAATAAGATCGCAGAAATTGAATCAGACCTGGATAAACTGACCCGCAACGGTCGTTAAAATAAATAAGGGGTGACCAGACAAAATGTCACCCCTTACGTTTATAGTCCAATGTAAGGGCGGACCCTCTTTTTCGGTCCGCCCTTTTTCACATTTATAATCCTGTGTAGGGGCGGACCCTCTTTTTCGGTCCGCCCTTTTTCACATTAATAATCCTGCGTAGGGGCCGATCCTCTTTTCCGATCGGCCCGTTTCCACATAAATTACTGCATCAGCAGGTAAATGCTGCTGTCGCCACGCTGAATATTCAGCGCCAGTACCGATGGCTTAGTATCCAGGATTTTGCGCAGCTCACCCAGATTAGCAATTGCCTGCTGGTTAACGCCCAGGATCACATCGTCTTTCTTCAGACCGATGCGCGCCGCCGCAGAACCGGCCTTCACGCTATCCACCTTCACGCCTTTGGTTCCCTTCGCATCGTAGTTGCTGAGGTTAGCGCCTTCAATACCGGTGTAGATAGTACCGGAATCGACCTTGGCTGCGGTGCTCTGCTGCAGCGCCACGTTAACCTTCATCGGCTTACCGTCGCGGATCAGGCCCAGCTCCATTTTGGTGCCAACCGGCAGCGAGCCGACTTCAGCACGCAGCGCCGCAAAGCTGGAAATTGGCTTGTTGTTGAGAGAAACGATCACGTCCCCGGCTTTAATGCCCGCTTCCGCAGCGGAAGATTTAGGCAGCACCTGGCTGACAAATGCACCGCGCTGCGCGTCGACCTTCATCGCTTTCGCCAGCTCAGAGTTCAGCTCGGTGCCCATAATCCCCAGCTCGCCGCGTTTCACCTGGCCATACTCAACCATCTGACCGGTCAGGTTTTTCACCATGTTACTGGGGATAGCAAAGCCGATACCGATGTTGCCGCCGTCTGGCGCCAGGATCGCGGTATTAATCCCGATCAGCTCACCGTTCAGGTTCACCAGCGCACCGCCGGAGTTACCGCGGTTGATCGCCGCATCGGTCTGGATAAAGTTTTCGTAGTTTTCCACATTCAGGCCGCTGCGGCCAAGCGCAGAGACGATCCCCGAGGTGACCGTTTCACCCAGGCCGTACGGGTTACCGATCGCCACGGTGTAGTCACCCACGCGCAGCGCATCTGAATCGGCAATTTTAATCGCGGTGAGACCTTTGGCATCTTTCAGCTGAATCAGTGCGATATCGGAACGCGGATCTTTACCAATCACTTTGGCGTCAAATTTACGCCCGTCGCTCAGCTGCACCTGAATTTTGGTGGCGTTATCTACCACGTGGTTATTGGTGACCACATAGCCTTTAGCGGCATCAATCACTACGCCAGAGCCGAGCGCTTTAAATTTCTGCTGCTGGGTATCTGCTCCGCCGTTGCCTTCCGCC
Organism: Erwinia sp. V90_4; assembly: GCF_029967685.1. Classification (NCBI taxonomy): domain Bacteria; kingdom Pseudomonadati; phylum Pseudomonadota; class Gammaproteobacteria; order Enterobacterales; family Erwiniaceae; genus Erwinia; species Erwinia sp. V90_4. Next base: position 42,443 of record NZ_JASCAQ010000043.1, read on the forward strand.
CCGCCGCCCTGACACATTGGTGAGGACTGGAACGGCGAACCGTCCTGACAGAATGGCGAGTTGTCGCCGAAGAACTGCTGGAACTGCTGCGGCATACGCTGCGTGCGCACCGTGGTGCTGCCTTCAACATTGATACTGACCACCGACGGCATCACTTTTTCCAGCATCGGTGCCAGGCTTGGCAACTGCTGAGTGGGCGTAGAAGATGAGGCGGTTTCAGCAGCGCTGGCAGATAACGGGCTCATTGCCAGCCCAATGCTCATGGCAAGGGCACTTAATACTAACGTGGTTTTTTTCATTAGATGGATTCTCAAGTATTCAGTTAAATAACCATTGCTGTGGTTGTGATGATGAGATTAACTTTTTAGCGCTAAGTTCATGTTTAAATATTAGGGAAAGGTAAAAAAGTATTGGCTCCCTTTACAAAACTCAGCACAGCTTATTCCACGGCCATCAGACGCCGATACTCATCCCAGGCGTACAGATCGGTCATCCCGCTAATGTAATCCTGTAACAGGCGCGCGCGATAATAGTATTCCCAGATAGCCTCTTCGTTTGGCGTTTTATCCAGTTTTTCCACGGCTTCACTGTAGGCGAGGCGAAAACGCGTTGAGAGTTTGTGAAACAGCCGCGTTTCAATCGGATACCCTTTCAGATAATCCTTCTCATTCAACTCGCTAAATTCTTCACGCGTTAACAGCAGCAGCGGGCGGTATATATCCAGCAGGCCGCTGATAACCCGATACCCCTGCAATTCCAGCTGCTCAACTTCCGGATGATTAAATACGTGGCGGAAGGCGACTTTTTTGAAAATATCCAGCAGCAGGCTGTGAGGACTGCCATCTTCCAGCAGCGCCTCGTTGAAATCGCCATGATAGACCGCGGGCAGATGATCGATGAAACGGCTGGCGGCGTGCGGCACGAGCTCCGCGACAGTATTGACGCGCAGATACATAAAGAACTGATCCTCGCGACTGAGGTTGGTCTGGCGGCTGCGTGATTTCTCCAGCGCGGTGGTCACCACCGTGGCAAACAGATCGCCCTGCTGATGATTCGGCCAGAGCTGGGACAGATGTTCATACAGCTGCTCAACGCTGAAGATTTTTTTCTCCACGGCATCTTCCAGATCCGCCACGCAGTAGGAGATATCGTCGGCCGCTTCCATGATATAGGTCAGCGGAAAACGGCTGCGCGGCTGCAGATCCAGCTGCTCGCGCAGGCGGCTGACATACTCCTCTTCCGCCAGATAGTAGCCGGGCTTTTTCATTAAATAGCTGTGGCTGTCCGGAACCGGACCGCTGTGCCAGGCCGGGCGAGTGTATTTCAAAATGCAGCCCACCTGCGCCCAGGTCAGATTCATCTTCATCAGCGTGTGCACCATGCGGATCGCCTGCGCATTGCCCTCGAAGTGCGACAAATCCTGACGAATATTTGCACGCAGCTCGTTCAGCCCATCGTCGCAGTGACGCAGCACCTCGGGCACACAGCGGTCGGGGCGCTGGCTCTCCGGCTGCCAGCCCGCATCCAGCTGCTGACGGAACCAGTCGTTGATCGCCGACTCGCCGAAATGACCAAACGGCGGATTGCCGATATCGTGCATCAGGCAGGCCATCTCGACGATGCTTTCAAACGGCGCGGTCAGCTGCGCCAGCCCCAGCGCGGCCAGCTGGCCCTGCTCCTGCAGGCGCGTCAGCACCTCTTTGGCGATATAGCGCCCAACCTGCTGCACTTCAAGCGAATGCGTCAGCCGGGTTCGCACGGCGGCATTGCGCTCCAGCGGGAAAACCTGGGTTTTCTGCTGCAGGCGGCGGATCGCCGCAGAGTTGATAATCCGCCCGCGATCGCTCTCAAATATGCGCAGAATTTCATGCTCATCCTTCGGCCCCTGATACGGACGATAGCGACGCTGCCAGTTAATTTTCGTGCGAAAGTCTATCGCGCTCATGCCTGTTCCCTCGGGTTAACGGTACGCATCACCGTCAGACGGATTATCACTGTAATGCTGCCATGATAGACTATGCGCCGAAATCATTGGCAAATTCTACAATTTTAGCGGGTATCCCTATGAAAGCAGGCATTATTGGTGCGATGGAACAGGAAGTTACGCTGCTGCGTGACAAAATTGAAAACCGTCAGACTCTGACCCTGGCGGGCTGTGAAATTTATACCGGAACGCTGAACGGTGTTGACGTGGCCCTGCTGAAATCCGGCATTGGTAAAGTCTCTGCCGCACTTGGCACTACCCTGCTGCTGCAGCTGTGCAAGCCGGACGTGGTAATCAATACCGGTTCCGCCGGTGGTCTCGCCTCCACGCTGAAAGTGGGCGATATCGTGGTGTCAGACGAAGTGCGCTATCACGATGCCGACGTGACCGCCTTCGGTTACGAGCCAGGCCAGATGGCCGGCTGCCCGGCGGCGTTCAAAGCTGACGACAAGCTGATTGCCGCCGCAGAGCAGTGCATTGCTCAGCTGGGCCTCAACGCCGTGCGCGGCCTGGTGGTGAGCGGTGATGCCTTTATCAACGGCGCTGCCCCGCTGGCACGCATTCGCAGCACCTTCCCACAGGCGGTGGCCGTGGAAATGGAAGCGACCGCCATCGCCCACGTCTGCCATCAGTTCAACACGCCGTTCGTCGTGGTACGCGCCATCTCTGACGTGGCCGATCAGGAATCCCACCTCAGCTTTGACGAGTTCCTGGTGGTCGCCGCTAAGCAGTCTTCATTAATGGTGGAAACCCTGCTGGCCCAGCTGGCTCGTGGCTAAACGCGTTCTCCCCCTGCTGCTGCTGTGGCTGGCCTGTGCCGCCACGGCAGCGCCGCGCGTGGTTACGCTGGCCCCCAACCTGACCGAACTGGCCTTTGCAGCGGGCATTACCCCGGTTGGCGTCAGCGCATTCTCTGATTATCCGCCTGCGGCGCAGCAGATCCGCGAAGTAGCAAACTGGCAGGGGATCAATACGGAGAGGCTGCTGGCGCTGAAGCCCGACGTGGTGCTCGCCTGGCGCGGCGGCACGCCGCAGCGCCAGGCTGACCAGCTGCAGTCGCTGGGGGTAAAGGTGGTGTGGCTGGCGCCGGACTCTATCGCTGAGCTGGTCTCCAGCCTGCGCCAGCTGTCGGTTTACAGCCCGCAGCCACAGCAGGCCGAACAGGCGGCAGATCGCCTGCAGCAGCAGTTTGCCGATCTACGCCTGCGCTATGCCCGGCAGCAGCCAAAGCCGGTTTTCATGCAGTTTGGCATGCGACCGCTGTTTACGGCAGCGGGCCATACTTTGCAAAATGAAGTACTGCAGCTGTGCGGCGGGGAGAATATCTTTGCCGATGCACGAGTGCCGTGGCCGCAGGTCAGCCGCGAACAGGTTTTAGTCCGCCAGCCGCGGGCAATTGTCATCCCCGGCGATGAGGCACAGGCGCAGCAGGTGGCGCAGTTCTGGCGCCCGCAGCTTGCGGCAACGGTGATTGCTATCAATGATGACTGGCTAAGCCGCGCCGGACCGCGTATGATTCTGGCTGCGCAAAAACTGTGCAGCCAGCTGTCACTAGCCGGCAAGCCCGGAGAACGAAAAATCACCGCTATGCGTGATTAAAGATCCGGCAATATTGGCCGTTAACTAAATAACGAGGCAGCGAAATCCGTACATAATCCGCCGCCCGTTTTATTGCTTTGAGTTAATTCCCCGGTTTAGACCACCAGGAAATCGTCATATGAAATCCGTTTATCTGGCTCTCGGGCTGATGATGACGGGTCATGCCTTTGCCGCTTCAACAACCGGCAGCATTGGCGTGAAATTAACCATCTACACGCAGTGCCGCGTCGATGGCAGCGCTGTTTCTGCCAGCCGCCAGCCGGATATTGCCTGTGGAGTACAGCCTGATGCCCAGCCGAAAATTACGCAAAACGTTGTTGAGGACAGTGCGGCTCAGAAAGTAAGGTTAGTTACCGTCGAATGGTAAAATTATCGAATGTAAAAAAAAGCCTCCCGGATGGGAGGCTTTTTTTTTAAGCGGGATCAGATGCTGAAGGAAGAACCACAACCACAGGTGGTTTTCGCATTGGGGTTGGTCACGATAAAGCGTGAACCCTCCAGCCCTTCGGTGTAATCCACCGAACCGCCCACCAGATATTGCAGGCTCATCGGGTCCACCACCAGCGCCACGCCCGATTTCTCAATCGTCATGTCACCGTCGTTAATCTTGTCGTCAAAGGTAAATCCGTACTGGAAACCGCTGCAGCCACCGCCGGTGATATACACACGCAGTTTCAGCTCCGGGTTGTCCTCATCGGAAATCAGGTTTTTGACTTTACTGGCCGCCGCATCGGTAAATTGCAGGGGCAGTGCTACATCGTCGCTCATGTGATACTCCAGTATGCTTTCAGGCCGGGTGCCTGACAGGTCACAAATCGACCATAATTGTTGTCATTATCTTACACACGGGTAGAGCAATCAAGCTCAGGCTGTACCACCCTGTGCGGTGGCATCGGCCGCTTCCTGTTTCTGCTGCTTAGCCAGAGTGCGGGCAAGCAGGGAGGAATACAAGGGCTGGCCGCCAAGAAACTGCGCCAGCAGCGTCGCCCCCAGGCAGGTAATAATCATCGGCAGGATCAGCTGGTAGTTGTCCGTCATCTCCAGCACCAGCACAATGCCGGTCAGCGGTGCGCGCACCGACGCAGCAAATAGCGCCCCCATTCCGGCAATAGCGAAGGTCGCCGCCTGCAAGTGATACTCCGGCAGCAGGGCCGCGCTGACAAGGCCAAACGCCGTGCCAAGCACCGTGCCGAGCGCCAGCATCGGGGCAAAAATCCCGCCGGGCGCCCCGGAGCAGAAACAGAGCAGCGTGGTCGCCAGACGAATGATAAAAATAAACAGCAGCGTTCCGGCGGTGTAATTTCCTGCCGCCACCAGCGGGATCAGCCCGGAGCCGCCGCCGGAAGCCGCAGGCATGACCAGCCCCAGCACGCCGCAGATGCCCGCCAGCAGCGCCCCGATCAGCAGCACCTTACTCATCCTGCCACCGTGCAGGCGTTGAAACAGATCCTGAATGCGAAAGATCAGCTGATTAAACGTCACGCCCACCACGCCAATGACCATCCCCAGCAGCAGGTAGAGCCACAGCGTATTCACCGGCGCATCCGACAGCCGCCCCACTTCGATCACCGCCCGGTCGCCGTTAAACACCCGGAACACGATGCTCGACATAATCACCCCGATAAACACCGCCTTAATCGAGATCAGGCTATAGCGAAACTGCAGGCGCATCTCTTCGATAATAAACAGGATACCGGCCAGCGGTGCGTTAAACGCCGCCGACAGCCCCGCCGCCGCCCCCGTCGCCAGCAGCGAGTGCCGCGCTTCGGTACTCTTCATGCGGAAGATATCCAGCAGCATACGGCCGATATTGCCACCCAACTGCACCGTCGGGCCTTCCCGGCCCAGCACCATCCCGGCGCCGAGCGTCCCCATCCCGCCGATAAACTTCACCGGAATAACCCGCCACCAGCGCACCGGGCGCAGCTCCTCCAGCGCACCTTCGATTTCCGGGATCCCGGAACCTGCGGCTTCAGGGGCGAACGCGCGCACCAGACCATAGCCAACCGCCGCCAGCAGGGCGGAAATGATAAACGCCAGCGGGTACATCACCAGCGGATGCTGGCTGAATGACGCCAGCATCCCGACGCGCTGGCCGATAATCCAGTTCACCGCGTGTTCAAAGCCAACGCCGACCAGGCCGGTCAGCGTTCCGGCAATTCCGGCCATCACCAGCACCGCCAGCGGCGTTTTATCGCGCCGCAGCAGCAGGCGCAGAAAATCGCCGCGCCGGGCAGGCACCACGTGCAAATCATCAGTTGAGGTGGAGTGCTGAGTCATAGGCCATTCATTTTATTGTAAAGATTGGTCAATATCTTACCTGTTCTCGCCAGTAAAGCCCGCGCTTAATTTCTCTCTAATCGTGTCAGAATCAGCAACAGCCTTTGGCTGACTCGCGAAGTTACCTTAGAATAGACGGGTTTTTTAATGAATGATCAGGAGCGGTTCCATGAGTAAGTCTGAAAACCTGTACGCTCAGGCGCAGCAGTTAATTCCCGGCGGCGTCAACTCGCCAGTGCGAGCCTTTAACGGCGTGGGTGGCGTACCGCTGTTTATCGAACGCGCTGACGGGGCTTATCTGTTCGATGCAGACGGTAAAGCCTATATCGACTATGTCGGCTCCTGGGGCCCGATGGTACTGGGGCACAACCACCCCGCCATCCGCAACGCGGTGATTGAAGCGGCTGAACGCGGCCTGAGCTTCGGCGCTCCCACCGAGATGGAAGTGAAAATGGCGGCGCTGGTCACCGAGCTGGTGCCGACCATGGATATGGTGCGCATGGTGAACTCCGGGACTGAAGCCACCATGAGTGCGATTCGTCTGGCGCGCGGCTTTACCCATCGCGATAAAATCATCAAGTTCGAAGGCTGCTACCACGGCCACGCTGACTGCCTGCTGGTAAAGGCGGGTTCCGGCGCCCTGACTCTCGGCCAGCCTAACTCCCCTGGCGTGCCGGCGGACTTTGCCAAACATACGCTGACCTGCACTTACAACGACCTCGACTCCGTACGCGCGGCCTTTGAGCAGTATCCGCAGGAAGTGGCCTGCATCATCGTTGAGCCGGTCGCCGGCAACATGAACTGCATTCCGCCGCTGCCGGAGTTCCTGCCGGGCCTGCGTGCGCTGTGCGATGAGTTTGGTGCGCTGCTGATCATCGATGAAGTCATGACCGGCTTCCGCGTAGCGCTGGCGGGGGCGCAGGCTTATTACGGCGTGGAGCCGGACCTGACCTGCCTCGGCAAAATCATCGGCGGCGGCATGCCGGTAGGTGCCTTTGGCGGCCGTCGTGAAGTGATGGAAGCGCTGGCGCCTGGCGGCCCGGTTTACCAGGCGGGTACGCTGTCCGGCAACCCGATCGCCATGGCCGCAGGCTTCGCCTGTCTGACCGAAGTGGCGCGCACCGGTACGCATCAAACCCTGACCGAGCTGACCACCCGGTTGGCTGACGGCCTGCTGGCGGCAGCGAAAGAGGAGAATGTCCCGCTGGTGATTAACCACGTTGGCGGCATGTTCGGCCTGTTCTTCACCGACGCCGACAGCGTGACTCATTATGCCGACGTGCAGCAGTGCGACGTTGAGCGCTTTAAGCGTTTCTTCCATCTGATGCTGGAGGAGGGAGTTTATCTGGCCCCGTCCGCATTTGAGGCCGGCTTTATGTCGCTGGCGCACAGCCCGGAAGATATTCAGCGCACCATCGACGCGGCACGTCGTAGCTTCGCGAAACTGTAAACCACCATGCCATGGGCCGCTGGGCTCAAACGGTAATCTCCGGGCGGGGCATGCGCCGCCCGGACAACATCCGAGAAGGTCAGGCATGCCTGACCTTTTTTTATACCTTGCGCAACAGATAGATAAAGTAAGGCGCGCCGATAAAGGTCGCCAGCAATCCGGCCGGGATCTGATCCGGGAAGGAGAGCATCCTTCCGCACCAGTCTGCCGCCACCATCAGTCCACCTCCCAACAGCGCCGCCATCACCTGCTGCGGCAGCGCCCGGCGGAAGCCGAGCATGCGCGCAATATGCGGGGCCATCAGGCCGACGAAACTCAGCGGACCGATAGTCAGCGTGGCCGCTGCCGTCAGGCAGGCCGCCAGCAGCAGCAGCGCCAGGCGCGAGGGCGTCAGCGCCACGCCGACAGCGCGTGCCGTCGCCCCGCCAAGCGGCAGAATGGTCAGCCAGCGGCGGCACAGCGGCACCAGCGCCAGCAGGATGGCGGCAATGATCAGCGTTCGCTTCGCCTGCAGCGCATCGATTTGATAGGTCGAACCGGAAATCCACGTCAGCAGGCCAGCCATCCGCGGGTCGCCGCTCGCCAGCAGCAGCATCAGCAGCGTGGCAAACGCCGTGCTCAACGCCATCCCGGCCAGCAGCATGCGCTCGGGGGAGAAACCGCCGCGTCCGGCGGCAATCGAGATAATCAGCAGCGTCACCGCCGCGCCGAGGCTACCGGCCGGCAGCAGCCAGCCAAAGGCATCACCCGGCACGATAAACAGCATAATCACCACGCCAAACGCCGCGCCAGAGCTGATGCCCAGCACTTCCGGGCTGGCCATTGGGTTACCGGTCAGGCGCTGCACCACGCAGCCCGCCACGCCCAGCATCATCCCGGTGGCCAGCGCCGCCAGCATACGCGGCCCGCGCCACGGCAGCAGCTGATGCCACAGGTCCCCGCTCGCCCACACCCAGCCGTGCGCGTCGCGGCCAAAGCTCAGCGCCACCGCACTCAGCAGCAGCAGTACGCCGCCGCCCAGCAGCGCCCACCACAGCACGCGGTGGCGCTCGGCAGGAACGTTATCACCCTGATTCATCGCCGGCGGCAGCGAAGCGGTGCGCAGGCGCGGCAATAGCCACAGCAGCAGCGGCGCCCCGATCACCGCCGTCACCGTGCCGGTGGAGATCTCGCCCATTTTATCCGCCAGCCACAGCACGCTCTGGTCCGCCAGCCACAGCAGCAGCGCACCAATCAGCGGCGCCACCAGCAGGCGACCAATCAGACGGCGGAAGCCGAGCATTTTCGCCAGCAGCGGCGAGAAAAGGCCGATAAAGCCGATAATCCCGGTGGCATTAACCAGCGAGGCACTGATCAGGATAGCCAGCGCCAGCACCGCAAAGCGCGCCAGCGAAATCCCCAGGCCAAGATTTTTCGCCACGCCGTCGTCCAGCCCCATCAGGGTCATCGGGCGCAGCAGCAGCAGCGTCAGCAGGACACCGCCCAGCAGGCGCGGCCAGAGGAACTCGACGTTGCTCCAGTCCATCTGGTTCAGCGATCCGGTGCTCCACAGAAACATGTTTTGCAGCTGGTCATGATTGAAGATAGCGAAGATCTGATTCACCGCGCCGCAGTAGAGAGACAGCACCAGCCCGGCGAGGATCAGCGTTACCGGCGACATCCGTTTGCCCCACGCCACGCCAAACACCACCACGCCAACCGCGATGGCACCAAAGGTCGCCGCCAGCTGCTGCGTCAGCATGCCGCCCGGCACGCTCCACAGCGTCACCACGGTAATGCCCAATTGCGCCCCGCTCGCCACGCCCAGCGTCGCCGGTTCCGCCAGCGGATTGCGCAGCACCTGCTGGAACAGCAGCCCCACCAGCCCCAGCCCGGCGCCGGCCAGCAGCGACAGCGACAGGCGCGGCAGCAGGCTGTAGTGGAATACCATCTGCTCGATACTGTTCATATCCGGCGCGCGCAGCGCCGTCAGCCACTGTTCGGCAGGCAGCTGGTGTTGCAGGTTGGTGAGCGTCAGCGCCAGCGCGGCGATAAACAGCAGCAGCAGCAGCGCGATCGGTAAACGGTACTGGCGCATCACTCCCCTCCCAGCACGCGGTCAAGCGTATAGAGCAGCTGCATCGCCGAGAGCGTCGCGCCATAGAACCAGACGCGCGGCACTTCGGTGAAGCGCTGCGCGCGCACAAAGGGCATCGAACGCCACAGGTCGGAGGCGGTCACCTGTTTCATCAAATTTGCATTGCCGTGCTCGAAGCAGATCGCCTCAACATCGTGCTGATCTGCCAGTCGTTCAATTCCAATCACCGCACTTCCCCAAAAGGTGGTCTCACCCTGCCATGCATTCACCAGCCCCAGCGCATCCATCACCTGCTGGAACAGGCCGTTGGCGGTGAAGACAATCGCATGACGCGGGTCGAGAATAGACATCAGCAGCAGCGGCCGCTGCTGGCGGCGGGCCAGGCGGGCCTTCACGCGCGCGATCAGTGCATCCAGTGCGGCCAGATGGGCTTCAGCCTGCGGCACGCGGTTGATGCGCTGCGCCAGCGCCATCAGCGACTGACGGGCGCTGGTCAGCGGCTTGCCGTTACCGTCGTTAAAGGTGAAGCCCATGCCCGGCGCGATGCGCTGAAAACGTGTCGGATCCGGGCCATAACCTTGTGAAAAGAGGATCAGCGAGGGCTTCAGCTGAGTGATTAGTTCAAGGTTCGGTTCGCTACGCAGCCCCACATCCACCACCGACGGCGGCAGGACCGGCTCCCCCACCCAGTTGCGATAACCGTGCAGTTCAGACGCGCCAGTGGGCGTCACGCCAAGCGCCATCAGCAGTTCAAGCGGTAGCCACTCCAGCGCAATAATGCGCTGCTCATCAGCAGCATATGCAGAGCGGGGAAGCTGGGCCAGCAGCGGGGAACAGGCCAGTGCCGTCAGCAGACGGCGACGCGAAATATCCGGCATCACAACATCCAATCCTTAGTAAACAAAACTCACCGGCGCGCCGCCATTCGGGTGCGGTAAAATACCCATCGGGATACCATAAATCTCCCCCAGCACGTCACCCTGCATGATCGCCTGCGGCTCGCCCTGGGCGATCATCTCACCGTGGCGCAGCGCCACCATATGATCGCAGTAGCGGGCCGCCATATTGAGATCGTGCAGCACCGCGATCACCGTCAGGCCCCGTTCACGGCTGAGACGCTGGATCAGCGCCAGCACGTCAACCTGATGGGCGATGTCCAGTGCCGAGGTCGGTTCATCCAGCAGCAGACAGCGGCTGTTCTGCGCAACCAGCATGGCAATCCATGCGCGCTGACGCTCGCCGCCGGAGAGACTGTCGACCAGACGGCTGGCCAACGGTTTCAGGCCGACCAGCGCAATCGCTTCATCAACACGCTGACGATCCTCCGCGCCATAGCGCCCTAGCGCGCCGTGCCACGGATAACGTCCAATCGCCACCAGCTCGCGTACCGTCATCCCTTCCGCAGCGGGAAGCTGCTGCGGCAGATACGCCACTTCGCGGGCAAAGGCTTTGCTGCTCCAGCTGTCGAGCGGCTGCTGGTTAAGTCGCACCTGCCCTGCTGATGCCGCATGGTGGCGACCGAGCATTTTTAACAGCGTCGATTTTCCGGAGCCGTTATGGCCGATCAGGCCACACACTTTTCCGGCGGGAAAGGCCAGCGACAAGGGCTGTAACAGGGTTCTGCCCGGTACGGCAAAGCTGACGTTATCCAGGGTGAAGGTGGTTTCTGTAGCAGACTGATGTGGCATGGTTTTCTTCTGATTGGCGGGCGCAGCGTACCGCGCCCGATGAGAGAGTTAGAAACGGAAGGTGGCGGTACCCACAATCTGACGTTCCGCGCCCCAGTAGCAGGCGTGCTCGCGGTAGCAGCTGGCCACATACTCGCGGTCAAACAGGTTATTGACGTTAACCCCCACCGATGAACCCGGCAGGCCAAAGCGTGCCAGATCGTATTTCACGACCGCATCCACCAGCGTATAGCCCGCGACGTCGAAGTTCTGATTAGCATTGTTAACGTCGGTTGGCCGATACAGACCTTTGCTCTCACCGACGTAACGCAGACCGGTACCCAGCGTCAGGCCGGAGAGCGCCGTTTCGTGGAAGGTGTAATCACCCCACAGTGACGCCATATGCTTCGGCACCTGCACCGGGGTTTTACCACGCAGATAGTTGTCTTCGGTGTATTCCGCATCGGTATAGCTGTATGAAGCCGTGACGTTGACGTTGGCATTGACGGCGGCCTTGGCTTCAAATTCAAAGCCGCGTGAGCGGATTTCGCCCCCCTGTACGCTGAAAAGCGGTGCGGCCGGGTCACCCATCAGATTGTTGTTTTTGGTCAACTGGTAGATCGCCCCGGTCAGCACAATCGGGCGATCTTTCGGTACGTATTTCACCCCGGCTTCATACTGTTTGGCGCGCGATGGCTGGAAAGTTTCGCCGCCGAGCGTGGTGCCGGTATTCGGGATAAATGACTCGCTGTAGCTGAAGTAAGGGGCAATGCCGTTATCGAAGACGTAGTTAACGCCGCCGCGCCAGGTGAAGGCCTGGTCGTGGGTTTTATTCTCGCTGCCGTTACGGTCAAAGGCGGACATGGTGAGGTAATCGTAGCGCCCGCCCAGCGTCAACACCCAGCGGTCCCACTCCATCTGATCCTGCGCATACAGACCGGTCTGTTCCTGTTTGTTAAGATACTGGTACGGGAAGCCCGCTCCCACCATTTGATCATTGCCATATACCGGGTTCAGCGCGTCGAGAGGAGTGGCTGAACCAAAAATGGCATCGATATCGTTACGCGAACGCTGGTAATCCACGCCCATCAGCAGCGTATGGTCCAGCTGCGCGGTAGCAAACTTCGCCTGTGCCTGGGTATCCACGGCAAACTGGTTCAGCTTTTCCTGCGAATGTGCGTAACCGCGATCGATAGTGTTGTTTGCCGTATTCAGGCCGTTGCCATAGATGCTGAGGTAATCAGTACGCATCTGTGCGTAACGCAGGTTCTGGCGCACGGTCCAGGTATCGTTGAACGCGTGGTCAAAGCTGTAGCCCACCATTTTGGTGTTGCGCGAGATTTTATTGCTCGCTTCACCCTCATCAAAATCGGTTGGCAGCTTATGCTGATTGCCGTTGGCATCGGTAATGGGCACTACCGTGCCTTCACGCGGCAGCCAGCCGTAGTAGCCGGTTTCCGGCTCGTTCTGGAAATAGCTCAGGAAGGTGAAATGGGTGTTTTCATCCGGCTGCCAGCTAAACGATGGCGCAATGGTGTAGCGCTTCTCTTTGTTCATCTGCTGCTGCGCATCGGCGCTGCGCGCCAGGCCGGTCAGGCGGTAAGAAAACGCTTCGTTATCATCCAGCGCACCGCCGAAGTCAAAGCCGGTGGAAAACAGGTTATCGCTACCCATCTGGAACTGCACTTCACGCAGGGTCTCCGTGGTTGGCCGCTTGCTGACCATTGCCACGATACCGCCCGGGTTACTTTTTCCGTACAGCACCGAGGTCGGTCCGCGCATCAGCTCGACGCGCTCAAGGAAGTAAGGGTCAATGGCAAATTCAGAGTAGTTATCACCCTGCAATTTCAGGCCGTTCAGATACTGGTTGGTATTGGTTTCGCTAAAGCCGCGAATAGAGAGCGCATCAATCACGTTGGAGGCACCGCGGTTGCCCACCATTACGCCGGTGGTGTAGCCCAGCGCTTCTTTCACCGACAGCGGCTGATGCGTCTGCATCTCCTGGCTGGTGACCACGGAAACCGACTGTGGGTTTTTCTCAATTGGCGTCGCAGTTTTGGTAGCGGTGGCGCTGGTTTTAGCGGCGATGGTTGGCGCTGGCCCCCACGGACTCTCCTGCGGCGCGCTGCTGGCATTAGCGTTTACGGTAATGGTGTCGTCAGCGGCAAAGGCAGCGCCGCTGGTCAGGGACAAGGCAACCAAGACTGCCAGCTGGCGTTTCGCCGTCTTTACGGTATTGAAATCAGTGGAAAAATTGCGCGTGTTGGCCATTGAGCTTTCTCTGAACAAGGATTGTTGAATGTGAAACGAAACGATAATTATTATTATAACGCTCGGATAATATGCGAAACGAAGCAGCTTTCGCAAGGGAAAAGCCACGCCCGGCGCGGCTGCGGGCAGAGTTTACCCGTCAGCGGCACGCGGAATTTTGCGCAAGGTCAGGAATGATTTAATAGCGGAAGGTGATGGTTGCGATGATACGGCGGTCTCGACCCCAGTAGCAGGCATAGCCAGACATGCAGCTTGCCACATAATGACGATCGAGTAAGTTATTAATATTTAACGCTACATTTGAACCCGGTAAGCCAACACGCGCCAGATCGTAGCGCATTACCGCATCCACCAGCGTGTAGGGTTTAACCTTGAAGCTGTTGGCCGTATCGCCCCAGCTGCTGCCGACATAACGCACGCCGCTGCCCAGCGTCAGGCCGCTCAACGCCGTCTGGTGGAAGGTATAGTCAGCCCATAAAGAGGCCATATTGGCGGGTATCTGATACGGGCGGCGGTCTGACTGCTCGCTGCCGTCTCGAGCGTAGCGCACGTCAGTAAAGGTATAGGAGGCGCTCAAATTGAGGTTGAGGTTTACCGCCGCTTTAGCCTCAAGCTCCAGGCCGCGCGATCGCGTTTTACCCGCCTGCTTGCTGAAAGACCCCATCCCCATTCCGGCACCGACGCTGGTATCCACCACCAGATTTTTATTTTTCACCAGCTGAAACAGCGCCGCTGTCAGCACAATCGGGCGATCCTGCGGCACAAACTTCAGGCCGAGCTCATACTGCTTGCCGCGTGAAGGTGAAAAGGTCTGATGATGGACATCGGTGCCGGATGTCGGTTGAAAAGACTCGCTGAAGCTGAAGTAAGGTGCAATACCGTTATCAAACAGATAATTCACGCCGCCGCGCCAGCTAAACTGCTTATCGTGACGACGGTTGGTGCTGCGCGCAACTCTGTCAAAGGCTGAGGTCATTGCCCAGTCATAACGTCCGCCTAACGTCACCACCCACCGTCGCCACTGCGCCTGATCCTGCGCGTAGATCCCGGTTTGCTGCTGGCGATCCAGCGTTTTTTGCGGCATCCTCCCAAATTCCGGGATGGTGTCATCGCCATATTGCGGGTTGAGCAGATCAAGCGGATTGGCGAGACCGTAAAATCCGTTAATATCATCGCGCATATGCATATAGTCGATGCCAAACAGCAGGCGATGATCCAGCGGACCGCTGGCTAATTTCCCTTCCATCTGGGTATCGACATCAATATTGCTCAGCCGCTCGTCAAAATGCGCTGAAGAGCGCATCAGGGTCTGCGGCGCAATATAACCTATGCCGTTGAAGCCGGTGCTGTGCGAGTCCAGATGCATATAGCGCATATTCTGCCGCACCTGCCAGCTGTCGCTGAGATCGTGTATCAGGCGATAGCCAGCCAGGTTCTGCGTATGCTGATAGCGCCCGCTGCGCTCGCCATCGCTAAAGCGGGTCGACAGTTTATGCTGCTTACCATCCGCAGTGACAAACGGGTCCACCGTGCCCTGACGGGGCAGCCAGCCGTTATACCCTGACTCGGGTTCATGCTGAAATTGGGTTAACAGCGTCAGGCTGGTGTGCGCATTTGGCTGCCAGCGAAAGGAAGGCGCAACCGCATAGCGCTTCTCGCGCGCATTCACCTGCTGCGCGTCGTTACTGCGGGCCAGCCCGGTCAACCGCCAGCTATAGCGCGGGTCATCATCGACAATATCGCTAAAATCGAAGCCGGTCTCATACAGATTCTGGTTACCCATCTGAAACTGGATCTCGCGCAGGCGCTCTCCCAGCGGCTGTTTGCTCACCAGCGCAATCAGCCCGCCGGGGCTGCTCTTGCCATACAGCACTGAGGCAGGCCCGTGCAGGACTTCAACGCGCTCCAGCATGTAAGGGTCAATGGCGGCCAGTGAATAACTGTCGCCCTGCAATTTGATGCCGTCCAGATACTCGTTAATATTTTGCTGCCCACCAAAGCCGCGGATCGCGACATTATCAAACAGATTGGCACTGCCGCTGGCGTTCACCGTCACACCTGGGGTGTAGCTGAGGGCTTCTTTGACCGACTGTGGCTGCATGCGCTGCAGCTCTGCAGCGGTCACCACCGAAACCGACTGCGGGATTTTCTCCAGCGCCGTATCGGTTTTACTGCCGCTGGCACTGCGTTTTGCGGCCAGGGTTGCGGCAGGGCCCCAGGCATCTTCCTGGGGCGGCGCATCATCGGCATTGACGGTCAGTGTCGGGGTGGTGGCAAAGCAGTTTGCGGCCAGCAACAGAGGAAAGTAACGGCCGACGGTTCTGGAAACCGCATAAACATTCATTGTCGTTTCGCTCCTCCTTTATCCATGGGACGACCCATGTCGGGCAGATAATGCAGGATGAAGCGAAAGAAAGGTTGATCAAAAAAGCGGCTACCCTGAGCCGCTTTGCTGACTTTACTGCACGCAGATTACTGGCCGGAGCCAGCATTCAGCTCAGCTTTGACCTGTTTTTCCTGCTCGAGAAAGGCGGGAACAGTTTGCAGACGAGCATACTCGACCGCCCCCACGTAACGCCCGGCATTGACATCACTTTGCCAGTGCGCGCCACAAATCACCCGGCTCTGCCCAAATTCCCACGCGCGTTCCGCCAGCTCCTTCGCCCGCTCGGGTTTGGCCTGCGACAGCACCAGCGCCAGCAGCGTGCCGTAGGTGGTGTGGCCGGAGGGGTAAGAGCCATTTTTACGCAGCGCCGGTTCATCGGCGGGCTGGCAGGTGTGATGGTTGAACACCACAAAAGGACGGGTGCGCATATAGTAATTTTTCGCCCCGTCCGGCGCGTAAGCACCGCCGAGGATCAGCAGATTTTGCAGCATGTTCCAGGTTGCAGGGGTTTCACTGGCACTGATGGTGACCCCCAGCACGGGCGAGAAGATTTTGGCGATATTCTCGACGTGCAGGTTGGCATCCTGAGTGGCTTGCTGCCAGCGCGGTGAGCCTTTCATCGCGTAGCCTTTTTCATAAGCCGCCTTGTCATAGGAGTAAGCGGAGCTGCCCTCTTTGGGCGGTGGTGGCAGGTAGTACTGGCTGTCGACGGCCTGAGCTGCGGTGTGGAAAGGGGTAACGCTGGTGTTGTCCGCCTGTGCGCAGAGTGCGGTGAGTAAAGCACCGCCTAACATCAGGCTGGAATATAACGCATTAAGTTTCATTGAAATTCCTTTTTATGAGTAAAAGCAGGCTTATCCTCACTGAAAGGCAATGCAAAAAAAGATATGCAGATCTCATTTTATTTTTTATTAAATCTATTTGGATGTTTTTGGCACTCAAAATCAAAAACAGTAACTTAATCAATTAACTAAAACAGTCCCTGTTCGACACAAACTCTGAATAACAGACATAAAAAAAGCCGGTTCCCCGGCTTTTTTTACAATCAACAATCGCTGTTACTTGCCGAACATATCTTTAATCCAGCCCGCTACGCCATCGCTGTCCTTCTGCTCATTTTGCTGCTGCGGCTGACCCTGCTGCGGTTGCTGCTGGCTGTTCTGCTGCTGCAACATCTGCTGCTGTTGCTGAATTTGCTGCTGCTGTTGCTGACACAGCGCCTCAGCATCGGTGGTCCAGACCGGCAGGGTGCGCCAGCTGCTGCTGGCACTGCCGCAGACAAAGTTGCCGGCAGAATCAACGCTCATCGGCGCGATATCTTCCGGCGGCGTCAGCTGCAGCGGCATCGGCGCCTGGTTAGCCAGATAGCGCAGGTAGAGCTGCATGGCACCGCTTGAGCCATAGACCTTGGTCGGCTGGTTGTTATCACGGCCAATCCAGGTGATCGCCACCTCTTTGCCATCAATACCGGCAAACCAGCTGTCCACCAGGTTGTTGGTGGTACCGGTTTTACCCGCCAGGCTGGCGCGAGGATATTTGGCACCCAGCGCGCGCGCCGTACCGTGATCGACCACCTGCTGCATGGTGTAAAGCGTCAGGTAGGCGGCCTGAGCAGGTACCGCACGTTCTGCCTGTGGGAAACTCTGATACAGCACGCTACCATCTTCGGCAATCACCGAGCGCACCGCAGAGAGCGGTGCACGGCTGCCGCCGCTGGCAATAGTCTGGAACGCCTGCGCCACTTCAACCGGGGTCAGGTTAAGCGCCCCCAGCAGCATCGCAGGTACCGGGTTCAGCTGGTCTTTCGGCACGCCCAGTTTGGTCCAGGTATCCACCACCTGCGGCAGCCCCAGCGTCATGCCAAGGTTAACCGTTGGCACGTTCATTGAGCGGGTTAGCGCATCCACCAGCATCACCTGGCCGCTGAATCGACGATCGTCGTTCTGCGGTTTCCATACCTGGCCATTCGGCTGCTTCAGCGCAATCGGGTTATCGGCAATCCAGGTATTCAGGCGATAGGTATCCGGCTGGCTGAGGGCGGTCAGATAAGTCGCTGGTTTTGCCAGGGAACCAATCGAACGGCGCGCCTGCAGGGCACGGTTGTAACCGGCAAACTGCGGATCGGCACCGCCAACCATGGCACGCACTTCACCGCTGAAGCGGTCAACAATCACCATGGCAGTTTCCAGATCGTTCAGGCCACGCTGTTTACGCAGCGCCGGCATCCCCTCTTCCACCGACTTCTCGGCCGCATCCTGTGACACCGGGTCAAGGGTGGTGAAGATTTTCACCCCGGAGAGATCTTTAATTTTATCCCCGAGCTTCGCCTGCAGCTCATTACGCACCATCTGCATAAAGGCCGGCTGCGGCGTGATCACCCCCCCTTTCGGCTGCACACCCAGCGGGCGGGCGCTCAGCATGTCGTACAGCTCCTGGTCGATCACCTTCTGCTGCTGCAGCAGGCGCAGCACCAGGTTGCGGCGCTCCAGCGCCAGCTTCGGATTACGCCATGGGTTATAGAGCGAAGCGCCTTTTACCATCCCCACCAAAAGCGCCTGCTGGTCGAGGCTCAGCTCGTCCACCGGGCGGCCAAAGTAGTAGAGGCTGGCCAGCGGGAAGCCGCGGATCTGATCGTTACCGGCCTGTCCGAGGTACACCTCATTCAGATACAGCTCCAGGATGCGGTCCTTGCTATAGCGCGCATCCATGATCAGCGCCATATAGGCTTCGTTGGCTTTACGCCACAGCGAGCGCTCGTTGGTCAGGAACAGGTTCTTCACCAGCTGCTGGGTCAGCGTACTGCCGCCCTGCACCGCACGCCCGGCGGTGATGTTGGCGAGGAAAGCACGGCCAATCGAGTAGAAGCTGATGCCGTCATGCTGATAGAAGTGGCGGTCTTCCGTTGCCACCAGCGTGTCCACCAGCAGGTCAGGGAAGCCGGCACGCGGCACAAACAGGCGCTGTTCGCCGTTCGGCGACTGCAGCATAGTGATCAGCCGCGGATCGAGGCGGAAGAAGCCAAAGCTGCGGCCGCTGTCGAGATTTTTGATGTCGCTCAGCTGGTCGCCGCTAAAGCTCAGGCGCGCGCGGATCTGCCCCTCTTTGCTGTCGGGGAAATCAAACGGGCGGCGGATCATCTCAATGCTATTACCCTGCACGGTAAATTCACCGGGCCGCGTCATACGCGTCACTTCGCGATACTGCGTGCCTTCCAGCAGGGCGATCATCTCTTTCTTGTTGTACGACATACCCGGCTCGAGGCTGACCATGCGGCCATAAACCGTCGCCGGCAGCTGCCAGACTTTGCCGTCAATGCGGCTGCGGATCTGGGAGTCAAGATAGACACCATAGATTGCCATCACCACGGCAAACAGCAGGAACAGCTTAATCAGTAAGCCAATCCAGCCTCTTTTCTTACGCGGTGAGCGTCCTTTTCCTTTACGTGGCACCGGGGTTACCTCCTCGTCATCCAGGTCATCATCCTGATCGTCATACTCATCATATTCTTCCTCTTCCCTGCGGCGACCTCGCCCCGCTTTGTTACGCGGCGGCTTGGGCTGCTTTCCTTTACGCCCGATAGGTTCGCGATCGTCAGACATGTGTTTCATTTCTCCAGGGGCACGCGTCGGCCAGGCCGACTACTCTCGTCGCACAGGGGCCGTTACGGAAGTGGAACCTTCCGAATATTCGGGCCACGATTCAGTACAGAAAAATCACGTCGCGGAAAACTTTTTCACGCGCCGCGTCGGTAATGTATTTGCCGGGTCATCCGGCCACAGATGTTTGGGGTAGCGCCCTTTCATCTCTTTTTGCACTTCCCGGTAAGCCCCATTCCAGAACGCCGCCAGATCGCGGGTGATCTGCAGCGGGCGCTGCGCCGGGGATAGCAGCTCCAGAACCAGCGGAATGCGCCCTGCGGCGACGCTGGGATTGTGCGCTTCGCCGTACATCTCCTGCAGACGCACCGCCAGGGCGGGCGGTTTATCAGCAGAGTACTGGATCGGCAGGCGGCTTCCGGTCGGCACAGTGTAATGAGTTGGCAATGCAGTATCCAGTTGCTGTCGCTGTGACCATGTGAGCAATTGTAATAACGCAGCGGCACAGTCGAGCTGGCGCAGGCCACGCGCATCGCGCACGCCATTCATCGCGGGCAGCAGCCAGCGCTCCAGGCGCTCCAGCAGCGCGGGCTCATCGGCGGCGGGCCACTCCTCTTCCGGCAGCCACTGCGCGGCACAGACCAGCCGCAATCTTAGCTGCTCTGCCTGTGGCGTCCAGTTCAGCACCGATAAACCTTTGCTGCGCACCCAGCGCAGCATCGCCGCGTGCAGCTCCTGCTCGTCCGGTTTCGCCAGCGGCTGCGACTTCAGCACCAGCTGGCCGACCTGCTCACGGCGCCAGGCGCGCAGCGTGCCTTTCTCTTCATCCCACTCCACTTCAGTTTGCTGCGTCAGCAGAACAGGAAGCTGGCGCACCAGCTGGTCGATATCCAGCGGCAGCGCCTGCAAAATACGCGCGTCGGGTTGGCTATGGCTCTGCAGCAGCTGTGGCGCAATCAGCCACTCGTAGCGGGTTAAGGCCTCTTCACGATCGAGCGCGGCCCCGCTGCCGTTCGCCAGCTGATAGCGCCCCTCGGCACCGCGCCGCCGCGCGATGCGGTCCGGGAAGGCTACCGCCAGCAGCGCCGGGAGGCGATCTTCATCCAGCGTTCCACCACTGACCTTCAGCCGCTGCTGCAGCTGACGGGCGCGGCGCTGCCACTGCGGCAGGCGGCGCTGGAAGCTGTCGCGCAGGTCGGGGCTGCCGCGCTGCGGATCCTCCAGCATCGCCACCAGCTGAGCGGCGGTGGCGACCGCATCGGCATCGCTGCCGGCGGCAATCAGCATCGCGGCAAAGCGCGGTTCGCTGCCGAGCGCGGCCATTTTGCGCCCCTGCGCATTCAAACGCCCGTCACCGTCGGTCGCCCCCAGCTTTTGCAGCAGCTGGCGCGCCGCCTCGATACCCGCGGCGGGCGGCACGTCCAGCCAGTTAAGCTGATTGATATCGTGGCAGCCCCACTGCAGCAGATCGAGCCACAGCGCCGCGAGATCGCTGGTGAGTATTTCCGGGTCGCTGTGGGCGGCAGCGCGCTCCGCCTGCTCCTTGGCTATCAGATGCAGGCAGATGCCGGGTTCGAGGCGCCCGGCGCGCCCGGCACGCTGGGTCATCGAGGCCTGGCTGACGCGCCGGGTTTGCAGGCTGGTCAGCCCGCTGCGCAGGTCGAAAAACGCGCTGCGCTCCAGCGCGCAGTCCACCACCAGACGAATACCCTCGATGGTTAAGCTGGTTTCGGCGATATTAGTTGCCAGCACCACTTTGCGCCGCCCGGCCGCGGCAGGCAGGATAGCCCGGCGCTGATCCGCAAGCGACAGCGCACCGTACAGCGGGCAGAGGTCAACATCGCTGGCGACAAGGTCGCTAAGCGCACTCTGCACACGCTGGATCTCCGCCACGCCGGGCAGAAACAGCAGCAGCGAGCCGCTCTCCTCGCGTAATAGCTGGCTCACCTGGCGTGCCACCGCATCGTCAAAGCGCAGCGTGGGGGAGAGCGGCTGGTAGCGGCGATCTACCGGGAAGGATCGCCCCTCGGAGGCGATCAGCGGTGCATCCGGCAGCCACTCGCGCAGCCGCGAGTTGTCCAGCGTTGCCGACATGATCAGCACTTTCAGATCGTCTCGCAGCCCGCCCTGCACGTCCAGCAGCAGCGCCAGCGCCAGATCGCCCTGCAAACTGCGCTCGTGAAACTCATCAAGGATCACCAGCGACACGCCCTCCAGCATCGGATCCTGCTGCAGCATGCGCGTCAGGATCCCTTCCGTCACCACCTCTAAGCGTGTGTCAGGCCCGCAGCGCGACTCGCCACGCATGCGGTAGCCAACGATCTCGCCCGGCTGCTGGCCCAGCAGCTCGGCCAGCCGCTGTGCAACGTTGCGCGCCGCCAGCCTGCGCGGTTCCAGCAGCAGGATGCGCCCGCTGAATCCCGCCTGTTGCAGGATCTGGAGCGGCAGCCAGGTGGATTTTCCGGCGCCGGTCGGGGCAGCCAGCAGCACCTGCGGGGCGGATTGCAGTGCCGCCAGCAGTTCGGGTAGGACGGCACTGACCGGTAATGAACTCACGTATTTACTCCAGAACGCCATGGTCATAATCTGCGGCGCATTGTAGCATTCCCGGGTTTGATTTACCGGAGGACGCGATGAGCGCACAAAAACGGCTTTTTTTCGGCCTCGAACTGCCGGATGAGTGTAAGCAGAGCCTGATCCAGTGGCGCGCCGCGACCTTCCCGGTGGAAGCGGGCCGCCCGGTAGCCGCCGACAGCCTGCACCTGACGCTGGCGTTCCTCGGCGAAATCAGTGCGCAGAAGCAGCGGGCGCTGATGCAGCTCGCCGGCCGCATTACGCAGCCCGCTTTTACGCTGACGCTGGATGATGCCGGGCACTGGCCGCGCTCCGGCGTGGTATGGCTGGGGCCGCGCCAGGCGCCGCGCGGGCTGCTGCAGCTGGCAGAGCTGCTGCGATCGCAGGCGGCACGCAGCGGCTGTATGCAACCTGCTCTGCCTTTTCATCCGCATGTCACATTACTGCGCTACGCTCTGCACCCGGTGTCGTTGCCGCCGCGCAATTTTCACTGGTCAGTGCCGGTCGAGCGCTTTGTCCTGTTTCAGTCACATTTTACGCGCGGTCGCACCCGCTATGAAGAAGTGGCGGAATGGAAATTACGATAAGGAATTCCTATGGAATTTAGCCCGGACCTGCAACCCGCGCGGCTGGTTAAACGCTATAAACGCTTTCTGGCTGATGTGGTCACCCCGCAGGGTGAAGAGCTGACAATCCACTGTGCTAATACCGGGGCAATGACGGGCTGCGCCACGCCAGGCGACACGGTGTGGTATTCGACATCGGCCAGCCTGACGCGAAAATATCCGCACAGCTGGGAGCTAACCGAAACGCAGCAGGGCGACTGGATTTGCGTCAATACCTTACGCGCCAATGGGTTAGTGCGTGAGGCACTTAATGCAGGCCAGATTGCGGAATTATCCGGTTACGATACGCTGCTGCCTGAAGTTAAATATGGCGCAGAAAACAGCCGGATAGACTTCCTGTTACAGGCAAGCGATCGCCGTAACTGCTATATTGAAGTCAAATCCGTGACGCTATTACAGCAGGGTAAAGGGTATTTTCCGGATGCGGTGACCGTGCGCGGCCAGAAACACCTGCGCGAGCTTAGTCAGATTGCGCAATCGGGCCAGCGGGCGGTACTGTTCTTCGCCGTTCTGCACTCGGGGATTGAGGACGTTGCCCCGGCGCGACACATTGATGCTCGCTACGCAGAACTCCTGTCGCAGGCCCGGCAGAATGGTGTAGAGGTGCTATGTTATAAGGCGCAGTTATCACCGGAGGGGATGGTTCTCAGAAAAGCCCTGAAAGTGGAGTTGTAAAATTTAGCGCAATTTGCTTTTATACTGCCGATCGCGCAAATACGCTTTTCCTCACATGCTTGTCAAGGCGTGATCAGGAATAATTGCTTACCTTAACCGCTTCTGGTATTTATAGCGGCCTGTTTTTTTCCCCATGTGGGATCGATACCCGAAGATTTCGGGTTGCGGGATAGCGACCAACGCCCCTGCAGCTTAAAGATGAAGGGTGTAGTGCGTGTTATCCAGGAGAAGCAACATGCAAGAAGGGCAAAACCGTAAAACATCGTCCCTGAGTATTCTCGCCATCGCTGGGGTGGAGCCATACCAAGAGAAGCCGGGCGAAGAGTATATGAATGAAGCCCAGCTGGAGCACTTCAAGAAAATTCTTGGGGCGTGGCGTAATCAACTCCGGGATGAAGTCGATCGTACGGTCACACACATGCAGGACGAAGCCGCTAACTTCCCGGATCCGGTCGATCGTGCCGCTCAGGAAGAAGAGTTCAGTCTTGAATTGCGTAACCGCGATCGCGAGCGCAAGCTGATTAAAAAGATCGAAAAGACGCTGAAGAAAGTTGAAGACGATGATTTCGGCTACTGTGACTCCTGTGGCGTTGAAATCGGTATCCGTCGTCTGGAAGCGCGTCCTACCGCCGATCTTTGCATCGACTGTAAAACGCTGGCAGAAATCCGCGAAAAACAAATGGCCGGTTAACGGCATATGATTGTGCAGTGAAGCGGGGAATCTCTCCCGCAGTCGCTTCACTGCCCATCTTCAAGATGATGACCTCAGACTATATCGGGCGCTTCGCCCCCTCCCCCTCCGGTGAACTTCACTTTGGCTCTCTGATTGCTGCTTTAGGCAGTTATCTCCAGGCTCGCGCGCAGCATGGCGCGTGGTACGTACGCATTGAAGATATTGACCCGCCGCGTGAAGTCCCCGGTGCGGCAACGCGTATCCTGCAGCAGCTGGAGCAGTACGGACTGGAGTGGGATGGAGAAGTCCTGTGGCAGTCGCAGCGCCATGAAGCCTACCGCGCCGCGCTCGATCGACTGCAGCGTGACGGGCACAGCTACTACTGCACCTGCACGCGCAGCCGTATTCAGCAGGTTGGCGGGCTGTACGACGGCCACTGCCGGGCGCTGGGGCTCGGGCCGGAAAACGCCGCGCTGCGCCTTAAGGTTGATCGTCCGCTGAGCGAATTTCACGACCAGCTGCGTGGCAGCGTCAAGGCCGATGCCAGGCTGGCGCAGGAAGACTTTATTATTCATCGCCGCGATGGGCTGTTTGCCTATAACCTTGCGGTGGTGGTGGATGACCATTTCCAGGGCGTGACGGAAGTGGTACGCGGCGCGGACCTGATTGAGCCGACCGTGCGTCAAATCACGCTCTACCATCAGTTTGGCTGGCCTGCGCCGCGCTATCTGCACCTGCCGCTGGTGTTAAACCACGACGGCAACAAGCTCTCCAAGCAGAATCATGCGCCGCCGCTGCCGGAAGGCGATCCGCGCCCGGCGCTGGCAGCAGCGCTGCGTTTTCTCGGTCAGCCGGTGGCAGAAAGCTGGCGCGATCTGAGCGTTGCCGCGCTGTTACAGCACGCAATCGGTGACTGGAAGTGCAAAAAAATCCCAATAAACGACGCGCAGCAGTAGCATACACCGACTTCGGCATTCTCAAACGCTTCACTCTGAGCTATGATTAGCCGCTGTTTTTACCGACCAAATTTCATTGTCACTATCGAGGTGTCCCATTTTTACCCGAGTTGCTAATTTTTGCCGGAAAGTCCTCAGTCGCGATGACGTGGCGCCAGCCGAGGTCGAGGAAGTGCGTCAGATGACCGTCATTCCGCGCGATAGTCATAACATCTCGCGCAAGGACATCAGTGAAAATGCCCTCAAGGTACTGTATCGCCTGAACAAAGCCGGATTCGAAGCCTACCTGGTAGGCGGCGGCGTGCGCGATTTGCTGCTGGGTAAAAAACCGAAAGACTTCGATGTGACCACCAACGCCACGCCGGATCAGATGCGTAAACTGTTCCGCAACTGCCGTCTGGTCGGTCGTCGCTTCCGCCTCGCGCACGTGATGTTTGGCCCGGAAATTATCGAGGTCGCCACCTTCCGTGGTCACCATGAAGCGGAGCAGCCGGTTGCTGATGACCGCAACAGCTCGCAGCGCGGCCAGAATGGTATGCTGCTGCGCGATAATATTTTCGGTTCGATTGAAGATGACGCCCAGCGCCGCGATCTGACGATTAACAGCCTCTATTACAGCGTGGCCGACTTCACCGTGCGTGATTACGTGGGTGGCCTGAGCGACCTGCAGCAGGGCATCATCCGGATGATCGGTGACCCGGAAACCCGCTACCGTGAAGACCCGGTGCGTATGCTGCGCGTGGTGCGCTTCGCCGCCAAGCTGGACATGAGCATCGCGCCCGAAACCGGTGAGCCCATCCCGCGTCTCGCTACGCTACTGAACGATATCCCACCGGCACGCCTGTTCGAAGAGACGCTGAAGCTGCTGCAGGCGGGTTACGGTCATCAAACTTATCTGAAACTGCGTGAATATCAGCTGTTCCAGCCGCTGTTCCCGATCATCACCCGCTACTTCACCGAACAGGGTGACAGTAATATGGAGAAGATGATCCTGCAGGTGCTGAAAAATACCGATAACCGCATCCACAACCAGATGCGTGTTAACCCGGCGTTCCTATTTGCGGCGATGTTCTGGTATCCACAGCTGGAAGCCGCGCAGAAAATCGCCCAGGAGAGCGGGCTGGTCTACTACGATGCCTTCGCGCTGTCGATGAATGACGTGCTGGATGAGGCGTGCCGCTCGCTGGCTATTCCAAAACGCATTACCACGCTGGTGCGGGATATCTGGCAGCTGCAGCTGCGCCTGTCGCGCCGCCACGGTAAACGTGCGTGGAAGCTGATGGAGCATCCGAAATTCCGCGCCGCTTACGACCTGCTGGCACTGCGTGCCGAAGTGGAAAACAACCACGAACTGCAGCGTCTGACCACCTGGTGGGGCGAGTTCCAGGTTTCTGCGCCACCGCAGCAGAAAACCATGCTCAACACCCTGGGCGATGATCCGGTGCCACGCCGCCGCACCCGCCGCCCGCGCAAGCGCGTTCCCGGCGGTCAGCGCCGCGACCATAACAACGACGCATGATCCGCGTTTATCTGGCGCTGGGCAGTAATCTGGCCGACCCGCTGCATCAGGTGCAATCTGCCCTGAATGCGCTGGCGGCCCTGCCTGATACCACGCTGGTAGCCACCTCTTCTCTTTACCGCACCCCCCCTTACGGCCCGCCGGACCAGCCTGATTTTCTCAATGCTGCCGTGGCGCTGGATACGGCACTTGCGGCCGAAACCCTGCTCGACCATACCCAGCGCATTGAGCTGGAGCAGGGGCGCGTGCGCAAAGCGCATCGCTGGGGGCCGCGCACGCTTGACCTCGACATCATGCTGTTTGGTGAGCAGACGCTGAGCACGCCACGCCTGACGGTCCCCCACTACGATATGCACAATCGCGCCTTTATGCTGCTGCCGCTGCTGGAGATCGCCCCCGATCTGACTTTGCCCAACGGCACCCGCATCGCGGATTTGCTGGCGACGCTCGACAGCAGCAGCATCCGGCACTGGTAATCGGCAAACCGCGGGCCGGGCATGCCCGGCCCCTACGTAGGGGCGAGGCATCCCTCACCCGCGACCTGGCTCGTGACCTGCTCCGCGACAATGCTGACATCCCTCTCCCCTTCCATTAAGATACGCCCAACAGAAAATGCCTAACGGGGATCTGATGAAACCGACTACCGTCTCGACCTTACGCCAGTGGAAGCAGCAGGGGCACAAATTCGCCACCATCACCGCCTATGATTACAGCTTTGCCCGCCTGTTTGCCGATGAGGGTATTCAGGTCATGCTGGTGGGTGACTCTCTTGGCATGGTGGTTCAGGGCCACGACTCCACGCTGCCGGTCACGGTTGCCGATATCGCATACCACACGCAAACCGTGCGCCGTGGCGCCCCCGCTGCGCTGCTGCTCGCTGACCTGCCGTTTATGAGCTACGCCACGCCACAGCAGGCCTTTGACAGCGCCGCGACGCTGATGCGCGCCGGGGCCAACATGGTGAAGCTGGAGGGCGGCAAGTGGCTGGCGGAAACGGTGCAACAGTTAACCGAACGCGCGGTGCCGGTGTGTGGCCACCTCGGGCTGACGCCGCAGTCGGTGAATGTTTTTGGCGGGTACAAAGTGCAGGGTCGTGAAAGCGCCGATGCCGAGCGCCTGCTGGAAGATGCACTGGCGCTGGAAGCAGCAGGCATACAGCTGCTGGTGCTGGAGTGCGTGCCGGTTTCGCTGGCAAAACGCGTGACCGAGGCGCTGGCCATCCCGGTGATTGGCATTGGCGCGGGCAGCGTCACCGACGGTCAGATACTGGTGATGCACGACGCCTTTGGCATTACCGGCGGTCACATTCCTAAATTTGCCAAAAACTTCCTCGCTGAGGCCGGAGAGATCCGCGCCGCAGTGCGTCAGTATGTGGCAGAAGTTGAAGCCGGAAGCTATCCGGCCGCTGAACACAGTTTCCAGTAAACCAGGAGAAACACCGTGCTGATTATTGAAACCCTGCCGATGCTGCGCCGCGAAATTCGCCGCTGGCGCCAGGACGGCAAGCGCATTGCGCTGGTGCCAACCATGGGCAACCTGCATGACGGGCATATGACCCTGGTGGATGAAGCGCGCGCGCGTGCCGATATCGTGGTGGTGTCGATCTTCGTTAACCCGATGCAGTTTGAGCGCGCGGACGATCTGGCGCGCTACCCGCGTACGCTGCAGCAGGATTGTGAAAAGCTGAACCGCCGCGGCGTTGATCTGGTGTTCTCCCCGGCACCGGGCGATGTCTATCCCAAAGGGCTGAGCGAGCAGACGTTTGTCGACGTCCCCGGCCTTTCCACCCTGCTGGAAGGCGCCAGCCGTCCGGGGCACTTCCGCGGCGTTTCCACCATCGTCAGCAAGCTGTTCAACCTGGTGCAGCCCGACCTCGCCTGCTTTGGCGAAAAGGATTACCAGCAGCTGGCGCTGATCCGCAAAATGGTGGCGGATATGGGCTACGATATTGATATCGTCGGCGTGCCCACCGTGCGTGCCAAAGATGGCCTGGCGCTCAGCTCACGTAACGGCTATCTGAGCAGCGATGAGCGTAAAATCGCCCCGGTGCTGAGCCAGGTGATGCACAGCATCGCTGCAAAACTGGCAAGCGGCGAGCGCCATGTGGAAGAGATGATTGCGGCGGCGGAAAGTGAGCTGGCAGCGCAGGGCTTACAGGCCGATGGGCTGGCGATTGTGGATGCCGATACGCTGCTGCCGCTCAATGTCGACAGTCAGCGTGCGGTGATCCTGATGGCGGCCTGGCTCGGCAAGGCTCGCCTGATTGATAACCAACAGGTTGATCTGACCCAGTAGACAGACGTGCGGCGCCGGGTAATACTGGCGTCCGTTTTTTGCATTGACTGTAGAGTGATGAGTTATGAATCGTACTATGTTGCAGGGCAAACTCCACCGGGTCACCGTGACCCAGGCTGACCTGAATTACGAAGGTTCCTGCGCCATCGATCAGGATTTCCTCGATGCTTCCGGCATTCTGCAATATGAAGCGATCGATATCTATAACATCAACAACGGCCAGCGTTTCTCAACCTACGCTATCGCCGCCGAACGCGGTTCGAAAATCATCTCGGTCAACGGTGCGGCAGCGCGCTGTGCCTGCGAAGGGGACCTGCTGATTATCTGTTCGTACGTGCAGATGTCGGACGCAGAGGCCCGCGAGTGGCAGCCGAAGGTGGCCTATTTCGAAGGTAAAAACCAGATGAAGCGCGTGGCGAAAGCCGTGCCGGTTCAGGTGGCGTAAAAAGCCAAACATGTAGGGGCCGATCGGAAAAATGATCGGCCCCTATCAATCAGGTACGTAATCCGCGACCGCGCTGGATCAGCACCCACACCAGAATATAAAACACCGCAATAAACGCCACCAGCACGCCCAGCGTAAACGCCAGCGGCACATCGTTAATCCCGAGGAAACCGTAGCGGAATCCGCTGATCATGTAGACGATCGGGTTCAGCTTCGACACCATCTGCCACACCGGCGGCAGCAGCGTCAGTGAATAGAACACCCCGCCAAGGTAGGTCAGCGGCGTCAGCACGAAGGTCGGGATCAGGCTGATATCATCGAAAGTCCGGGCAAATACCGCATTCAACAGGCCCGCCAGCGAGAACAGCACCGCCGTCAGCAGCAGCGTCACCGCCACCATCAGCCACGAATGCACCTGGAACGGCACGAAGAACAGCGAAATCGCCGTCACCAGCACGCCCACGCAGATCCCGCGCGCCACGCCGCCGCCGACATAACCGGCGATAATCACGTGCGTCGGTACCGGTGCCACCAGCAGCTCTTCAATATTGCGCTGGAACTTGGCGCTGAAGAACGACGAGGCCACGTTGGCATAGGCATTGGTGATCACCGCCATCATAATCAGGCCCGGCACAATAAACTGCATATAGCTGAAGCCGTGCATCTCACCGATGCGCGAGCCGATCAGGTTGCCGAAAATAATAAAGTAGAGCGTCATGGTGATCACCGGCGGCACCAGCGTCTGGATCCAGATGCGGGCGAAACGGTTAATCTCTTTACCCCAGATGCTCTTCAGGGCGACCCAGTATAAATGTGTCATGCTTTTTCTCCTGTGCGCCCGTTAACCAGGTCGACAAACAGCTCCTCAAGACGGTTGGCCTTGTTGCGCATACTCAATACCTGCACGCCCTGATGGCTGAGCTGGCTAAACACGCTGTTCAGCCCCTGCTCACGCAGCACTTCCACTTCCAGCGTCGAGGTATCAATCAGCCGGTACTGGAAACCTTCCAGCTTCGGCAGCGGGCTTTTAGCCGCGAGGTCGAGAATAAAGGTTTCCGATTTCAGCTTAGAAAGCAGGCCCTTCATTGAGGTGTTTTCCACCAGCTCACCGCGCTGGATAATGCCGATATTGCGGCACAGCATTTCGGCTTCTTCCAGATAGTGGGTGGTCAGGATAATGGTGGTGCCCTGCGCATTCAGCTCCTGCAGGAAGGTCCACATTGAGCGGCGCAGTTCGATATCCACCCCGGCGGTTGGCTCATCGAGGATCAGCAGCTTTGGCTCGTGCATCAGCGCGCGGGCGATCATCAGGCGGCGCTTCATCCCGCCGGAAAGCATGCGCGCACGTTCGTTGCGTTTATCCCATAAATCCAGCTGCTTCAGGTATTTTTCCGCACGCTTTAACGCGTCCGGTTTCTCCACGCCGTACAGTCCGGCCTGGCTGACCACAATCTGCATCACGGTTTCAAACTGGTTAAAGTTGAACTCCTGCGGCACCAGCCCGAGCTGACGCTTGGCGTTGACCACGTCCTGCTGCAGGTCATAGCCAAACACCCGGACTTTGCCGCCGGTTTTGTTAACCAGCGAGCTGATAATGCCGATGGTGGTAGATTTACCGGCGCCGTTAGGGCCGAGCAGCGCATAGAAATCACCGGCCTCGACAGCGAGATCGATGCCCTTGAGCGCCTGAACCCCGCCTGCGTAGGTTTTGGTCAGCTTTTCAAGTTCCAGTGCATATGTCATAGGTAAGCGAGAGCCTTATTCATTTATACCCTTCAGACTTCAAGCTGCAGGTGCGTTGGCTACATTCGTTCACCCGAATCACTGACTTCAGTAAGCTCATCGGGATTCACTCATTTGCCGCCTTCCCGCAACTCGAATTATTTTGGGTATGGGTTTCTTGTTTGTCATTTCCAATCACGGAGCGTTGCCCTATATTACGGTACGCATTTCGAGGTAGTGGCAGACATCATTATGAAAGACATTAACACCCTTATCAGCAACAATCGCCAGTGGTCCAAATTACTGAAAGAGGAAGATCCCGGTTTCTTTGAACGCCTGTCTCTGGCGCAGAAACCGCGCTTCCTGTGGATTGGCTGTTCTGACAGCCGGGTACCTGCCGAGCGCCTGACCGGGCTGGAGCCGGGTGAACTGTTTGTTCACCGCAACGTCGCCAACCTGGTGGTGCACACCGATCTCAACTGCCTGTCGGTGGTGCAGTACGCGGTTGAAGTGCTGGAAGTGGAACACATTATTATCTGTGGTCACTACGGCTGCGGCGGCGTTCAGGCGGCGGTGGATAACCCGGAACTCGGCCTGATAGACAACTGGCTGCTGCATATCCGTGATTTGTGGTACAAGCATAGCGCGTTACTCGGTGAACTGCCGCCGGAAAAGCGCTTTGATAAACTGTGTGAAATCAACGTGATTGAGCAAGTTTACAACCTCGGCCACTCCACCATCATGCAGTCAGCGTGGAAACGCGGGCAGAAGGTCAACATTCACGGTTGGGTTTACGGTATTCAGGACGGTTACCTGCGCGATCTGGAAGTCTCCGCAACCAGTCGTGAAATCCTCGAACAGCGCTATCGCCACGGTATCGCCAACCTGCTGAACGACCCGGATATCAATCCGTAATCCCCATTTATATCCTTGCTCTAAATTATTCACGCTGGATGAAGGCGGCAAGCCTGCGAATCCCCGGGAGCATAGGTCACTATGTGACTGGGGTGAACAGGAGAAGCCAACGCACAGGCAGCTTGAAGAATGACGAGCAAGCGGCGTATGTTATTACAGGCCGGAAAATCCGGCCTTAGTCGATTGTGCTGTGGATAAACCTGCGATTACTCGTCCAGCATCACCACTTTTCCCACGTACGGCAGGTGGCGATAGCGCTGGGCATAGTCAATGCCGTAGCCCACCACAAACTCGTCAGGAATGGCGAAACCGACATACTCTACCGGCACGTCCACTTCGCGGCGGGAAGGCTTATCCAGCAGGGTGCAGATCGCCACGGATTTCGGGCCGCGCAGGTTGAAAAGCTCACGCACTTTGCTCAGCGTATTACCTGAATCGATAATATCTTCGACGATCAGCACGTCTTTACCGCGAATATCCTCATCCAGATCTTTAAGGATTTTCACATCACGGGTGCTCGAGGTGCCATTTCCGTAGCTCGACGCCGTCATAAAGTCGACTTCGTGGGGGACATCAATGGCGCGACACAGATCGGCCATAAACATAAATGAACCGCGCAGCAGGCCCACCAGCACCATTTCACTACCGCTGTCGCGGTAATGTTCAGTGATTTGCTGGCCGAGTGCGGCAACGCGGGATTTGATCTCCGCTTCGGAGATCATAACTTCAACGGTGTGTTTCATAGCTCTTCGTCGATTGCTCAGGGAAAGCGCCGCAGTTTATCACACTTCTCACGCCCGACGCTCGCTGTTGCGCAACGTGGCTTTCATTCGCGCGCGACAGACATATAGACTGCTGTACGTTCAGATAGCCACATTTCATATCGCATAATGATTTAACCATAGAGCGTTTATTCATTTATCAGCACAACCTGCCACATGCTAGCTTAGCGTCCAGAATAAGTAATCATCATGCCAGCAGGCAGGAGAACACATGGCTTCATCACATTCCAAAAAGACCCACATTGGCACGCGCGAGCTGCAGCCCGAAACGCAGATGCTGAACTACGGTTATGACCCGGCGCTCTCTGAAGGCGCGGTTAAACCCCCGGTGTTTCTCACCTCGACCTTTGTGTTTAACAGCGCGGAGGAGGGGCGGGATTTCTTTGATTACGTTTCGGGCCGGCGTGAACCCCCTGCGGGCGAAGGTAACGGGCTGGTCTACTCGCGCTTCAACCACCCCAACAGTGAAATTGTCGAGGATCGGCTGGCGATCTACGAGCGTACCGACAGCGCGGCGCTGTTCTCGTCGGGGATGTCGGCGATCTCCACCACCCTACTGACCTTTGTGAAACCGGGTGATGTTATCCTGCACTCACAGCCGCTGTATGGCGGCACCGAAATGCTGCTAAGCAAAACCTTCCACAATCTTGGCGTGACCTCGGTGGGCTTTAGCGATGGCGTTAATGAAGCGTCGGTACAGGCGGCGGCGGATGCCGCGATGGCGCAGGGGCGGGTATCGGTGATCCTGATTGAATCCCCAGCAAACCCGACTAACAGCCTGGTGGATATCGCGCTGATTAAGCGCGTGGCCGACAAAATTGAACACCAGCAGCAGCACCGCCCGGTGATTGCCTGCGATAACACCCTGCTCGGCCCGGTGTTTTCCCGCCCGACGGAGCACGGGGCGGATATTTCGCTCTATTCCCTGACCAAATATGTCGGCGGCCACTCGGATCTGATCGCCGGGGCAGCGATGGGCAATAAGGCCCTCATCCGCCAGGTGAAGGCGCTGCGCAGCGCAATCGGCACGCAGCTCGATCCGCACTCCAGCTGGATGATTGGCCGCTCGCTGGAGACGCTGGCACTGCGCATGGAGCGGGCGAACGGTAATGCCGCCGCCGTGGCGGAGTTTCTGCGTAGTCATCCGGCGGTCGAGCAGATTCACTATCTGCCATTCCTGGCGGCGGACTCTGCGGCTGGAAAAACCTGGCGCGCCCAGTGCAGCGGTGCCGGTTCGACCTTCTCGTTCGATATTCGAGGCGGTCAGGAGGCGGCATTTAAGTTCCTCAATGCGGTGCAGCTGTTCAAGCTGGCGGTCAGCCTCGGCGGCACCGAATCTCTCGCCAGCCATCCGGCCAGCACCACCCACTCCGGCGTGCCGCTGGAGGTGCGCGACCGCATTGGCATAAAATCCTCTACCATCCGTTTATCGATCGGTATTGAGAATAAAGATGATTTGATCGAGGATTTGCGCCTGGCGCTGGGATAGAGGCGGGCGAGGCATGCCTCGCCCCTACAAAGGCAAGGAGATGTTTTCGTAGGGGACGACCTTTTTTCCGGTCGTCCCGTTTAGCTGGCACCCTCGGGCTTAAGCCACGGTAAACCCGAGCATCATCCCGGTGTCTTCGTGCTCCAGCAGATGGCAGTGCGCCATATAGGCCTGGTCTGGCGTGGCCTGATGGTTAAACCGGACCAGCACTTCGCTGCGCCAGCCCTCAACGCGCACCGTGTCCTTCCAGCCGCTGCGGTGCGGCGCGGGCGGTTTACCGTTTTCTGACAAAATGCGGAACTGGGTACCGTGAATGTGGAACGGATGCAGCATCTGATCGCCTTCGCCCGAGAGGGTCCACTTCTCATACGCGCCCTGCTTCACTTCGAACGAGGGTTTATCCATGTTGAACGCCACGCCGTTAATCTGATTTCCCTGGTGGAAGTCATAAGCTTTCGGCGTTTTGGCATGGTCCATTCCCGCCATCTCGCCGTGATCCATCCCCGACATCGCCATCTGCGGCTTAGCGTCCGCTTTGTCGCTGTCGTGCGCATCCATACTCATGCCCGCCATCGACGCATGGCCGTACTTCTCCATCAGCGCCAGCATGCCGCGACGGTCCAGCTCAGGGTCCATCATCAGCTGTAGCCAGCGCGTATTGGCGCCCTGCGCAGCAGGCACGGCAGGCATCTCAACCAGCCTATCCGGCAGCGTGCCGCTGGCCTGCACCTGCAGCGGCGCAATCGACAGTACCGGCAGCGGCTGGTTAAACGGCGGTAGCGTCATCCCCATCTGGCGCACCGGCAGCGTTTGCAGGTCGAACGGCTTGCCATCGGTGGTATCGACCAGCACTTCGAAGCGCTCGCCCGGCATCATCGGCAGCTCGCTAACCTGCACGGGCTCACCCAGCAGCCCGCCATCGCTGGCAATCACATAAATCGGGCGCTTATCGCTGGTGGTGATATTCAGCGAGCGGGCGTTACAGCCGTTGAGCAGGCGCAGGCGCAACCAGCCGCGCGGCACGCCCGCCTGCGGGTAAATCGCCCCGTTAGTCAGCATGGTGTCGCCAAACCAGCCGACGGCGGCACTCATGATATCCAGCTGATAGTCGATCTGGCTGCCGTCAGCGGTTAGCCGTTTGTCCTGCAGGATCACCGGAATATCATCAATGCCCCACTGCTTTGGCAGCAGCAGCTTGCCGCTCTCCGGGTCGTTAATCAGCACCAGCCCGGCCAGCCCTTGCGCCACCTGATAACCGGTACGGCCATGCTGGTGCGGGTGGAACCAGCAGGTCGCAGCAGGTTGGTCCGGGGTAAAGGTCACGCGGCGGCTCTGGTTAGGCGCAATGCGCGCCTGGGGTCCGCCATCGACCTGGCCGGGCAGCTCCAGACCGTGCCAGTGCACCGTCGTCGCTTCCGGCAGGCGGTTATACACGGTGATGTTGACCTCTTTGCCACGCTCCAGCTGGATTGCCGGGCCAAGCAGAGCGCCGTTATAGCCCCAGGTAGGGACATTTTTTCCGCGCCAGCTGCTGCTGCCCGCCTGCGCGATCAGGCTAATTTCACTGCGTGCATCGGCAGTGAGTAATGAGGGGATCGGCAACAGCGGCCGCTGTTCCGCCGCCATCAGCGAGCGGCTCCACAGCGGCAGTGCGCTGGCAGCGCCCAGCGCGGCGCTTAATTTGAGAAAATCACGGCGTTGCATCGTCCATTCCTTGCGTCAAACGTGAATAATGCGGGCAGCATAAACCCTGCCCCAGCGGTAAGGTCAAGCCCGTTTACTTTGTGCGGATTGGGCGCTTCAGGAATTTTCTACGCTAATTTTGGCTGGCACCTGGCCTGAACTGTGCTAACGTCAGGTTATTGCACACGTATGAGAATAACTATGAAGAAAAGCATCAAGGCTCTGTTGCTGTTAGGGCTGTTTGGCTTCTCCTCCACCAGTTTCGCCCTGAGCGAATCGGAAGCAGAAGATTTGGCAGATTTAACCGCCGTATTTGTTTATTTGAAAAACGACTGTGGCTATCAGGATTTACCGGACGGGCAAATTCGCCGGGCACTGGTCTTTTTTGCACAGCAAAACCGTTGGGATTTAACCAATTACAACAGTTTCAACATGAAAGCGCTGGGTGAAGACAGCTATCGCGATCTGAGCGGTATTGCCGTTCCTAATGATACCAAGTGCAAATCTCTCGCACGGGACTCGCTGAGCCTGCTCGCCTACGTGAAATAAACCTCTGATATCCTTCCTGCTGCCGATCATTTGACCGTGCAACCACGGTCATAAATGGCTATGATATTGGCCCATTTTTCGTCAGGAGGAGTCCCCACCATGACCGATAAAGAAATGTGGTATGAAACGCTTCATGCCGGATTCGGACAGTATTTTTCTGTCGATAAAGTACTGTATCGCGAACAAACCGGGCATCAGGATCTGGTCATTTTTGAAAACTCCGCGTTAGGTCGCGTCATGGCGCTGGACGGTGTGGTACAAACCACCGAGCGTGATGAGTTTATCTATCATGAGATGATGACCCACGTTCCGCTGCTGGCTCACGGCGCGGCAAAACACGTGCTGATTATCGGCGGTGGCGATGGTGCCATGCTGCGTGAAGTCAGCCGTCATCAGAACATCGAAAAAATCACCATGGTCGAAATTGATGCGGGCGTGGTGACGTTCTGCAAACAGTACCTGCCGAACCACAGCCAGGGCGCTTATGACGATCCGCGCTTTACGCTGGTGATCGACGATGGCGTGAACTTCGTGAGCCAGACCGGTGAAAAGTTTGATGTCATTATCTCTGACTGTACCGATCCGATTGGACCGGGGGAAAGCCTGTTTACCTCAGACTTCTATCAGGGATGCCACCGCTGCCTTAATCCTGGCGGCATCTTCGTGGCGCAGAATGGCGTCTGTTTCCTGCAGCAGGACGAAGCCGTCAACAGCCACCGCAAGCTCGGCAACTACTTTGCGGATGTCAGCTTCTATCAGGCGGCGGTGCCGACCTATTACGGCGGCATCATGACCTTTGCCTGGGCCAGCGACAACCCGGCGCTACGCCAGCTGGATGCGGCCACTATCGCATCGCGCTTTGACGCAGCAGGACTGACCTGCCGTTACTATAATCCGGCAATCCATACGGGCAGTTTTGCCCTGCCGCAATATCTGTTGAATGCGCTGGCTGACTAGCCGGGCATTCTTAGGGGGTGAGTAAAATTGCAAAAGCTGAAACTACATGGCTTCAACAACCTGACGAAAAGCCTGAGTTTTTGTATCTACGATATCTGTTACGCGAACACTGAGGCTGAACGCGACGGATACATTGCGTACATTGATGAGCAGTATAATGCTAACCGCCTGACCGAAATTCTGAGCGAAACCTGCTCGATTATCGGGGCGAACGTGCTGAATATCGCACGCCAGGACTATGAACCACAGGGTGCCAGCGTGACGATTCTGGTGAGCGAAGAGCCTGTCGATCCGCGCGATATTGATACCTCTGAGCACCCCGGCCCGCTGCCAAACTCCGTGGTTGCGCACCTTGATAAGAGCCATATCTGCGTGCATACCTACCCGGAAAGCCATCCCGAAGGCGGGCTCTGTACTTTCCGTGCCGATATTGAAGTATCAACCTGCGGCGTGATTTCGCCCCTGAAAGCGCTGAACTACTTAATTCACCAGCTGGAGTCCGATATTGTCACCATCGACTATCGCGTGCGCGGCTTTACGCGCGACGTCAACGGGGTGAAACACTTTATCGACCACGAGATCAATTCGATCCAGAACTTTATGTCGGACGATATGAAGTCGATGTATGACATGATGGATGTGAATGTCTATCAGGAAAATATGTTCCATAGCAAAATGCTGCTGAAGGAGTTCGATCTTAAACATTATCTGTTTAATACCGACCCTGCCGACCTCAGCCCGCAGGAACATAAGCGTATCACCGATCTGCTGTGGAAAGAGATGCGTGAAATTTACTATGGCCGCAACATTCCAGCCATTGGATTAAAAGCGCCTTAACCGCTTAACTTATCGCTTTAAGTTATTCCTATAAATAAACGGCCTGCGGGCCGTTTTTTATTTCTGCCATTTTCATTTAATTACATTGTAATTTGCGTAACGCTACGCAATAAATCCGCTGCCAGCCTGTTGCCCTCCCCTTGCTGCATGAGGCACGATAGCTGCACTGGCATAAGGATAATCGAAAACCAGATCAATAATACCCATTTCGCCAGACAAAATATCGCAAGTAGAGCAGTTATTGTATTTAGAAGGGTTATTGAAACCATCTTATCCCACTATGAGGAACATCATCCTGAGATATACTGTTTTATCGCCAGTGATGAAAAACTGAATCAAGTTTATCACTCAATTTCGAGTATTTTGCTCAGGCAACATAAGGGATTTTCTTTGCAACGAGCTACAGGAGATAAGGAATATGTCATCAGAACACCAAACAGCTTCCCTGAAGAATTATGACCGAGCGCGTGCAACTCAGGTTAAATTAATTGAACGGGCCCAGGCCGCTCTGGCAGAGGCACGTAAAAATGGCACCGTAGAAGTGATTACCACTAAAGACGGCACGCAGTTTCTCAGCGTGAAAATGAAGCCCGAGTCATGAGCGCGCAGGTGTCGGGCGTGCCCGACCCTGATTGAATCTACAGCACCTTCTGTAAGGCAAACTGCTGCCCGCTGAGTTCTTCATCCGATTCCGGCGTGAGCAGCTTGTCGGTAATGATATCGGTCAGCTGCTGCAACGGTGCGGCCTGGAACAGCGACCACGAGCCGTATTTGCTGCTGTCGGCCAGCAGCACGCGGCGGCGCGCATTGGCGAGCAGGTCCTGCTTCAGCCCCGCTTTCTCTTCCGTTGGCGCGGTGATGCCTTTCTCCATACTCCAGGAATTGCAGCTGACAAAGGCGATATCCGGGTAGATATTGCGCAGCAGCCTGCGCCCGTGTTCGCCAATGCACGACTGGCTGGAGTCATCGATGCGCCCGCCGATTATCGTGACCTCAATCTGCTTAAATTCGGAGAGAAACAGCGCGATATGCAGGTCGGCGGTGATCACCCGCAGCGGCAGGTGCGTCAGCTGGCGCGCCAGCTCCAGCATGGTGGTGCCGGCATCCAGCACTACCGCGTCGCCGGACTTCACCAGGCTGGCAGCCGCGTGTGCGATAGCCTGCTTCTCAGCCAGGTGGCGCTGCTTTTTCTCCAGCGTGGTTGGCTGGTTGGGGATAAAGCGATTGAGGGTCACGCCACCGTGGCTGCGGCTGATCACCCCTTCCTGATCGAGCTTTATCAGATCGCGACGAATGGTGGCCGGTGACGCCGCGATGGCGGCCACCAGCTGATCGACGGTAACCAGATTATGGCTTTTCAGATAGTCCATAATCTGATCGAGGCGGCTTTGTCCCTTCATAAGTCCTTATGCAAGCTGCATCGCTAACTGGATAGAGATCGCCATGCTGGCAGAGTTCGCTTTTCCTGTCCAGGCAATATCAAACGCGGTGCCGTGGTCTGCAGAGGTGCGGATAAACGGCAGCCCGGCGGTGATATTTACCCCGTCATAGAAGCCCAGCAGCTTGAGCGGAATATGCCCCTGGTCGTGATACATCGCCACCACGATATCGTACTGCCCCTCCTGGCACTGCAGGAACACGGTGTCCGGCGGGCACGGGCCGTAGACGTTCAGCCCCTGCGCCTTCATCGCCTGCACTGCCGGCCCGACGATAGCAATCTCCTCATCGCCAAACAGACCGTTCTCCCCCGCATGCGGATTGACTCCCGCCACGGCAATGCGCGGATTGTCGAAGCCGACGCGCTTCAGGAAAGTGTCCGCCATGCCGATTACCGTCTCAATGCGCTCACGTCCCAACGTGTCGAGGAATTTGCGCAGCGCAATATGGGTAGTGACGTGGATCACCTTCAGCTTATCGGTGTACAGCACCATGGCGTAATCTTTACTGTTGGTCAGCTTTGCCAGCAGTTCGGTATGGCCAGGATAGAGGTGCCCTGCCGAATGCAGCGCTTCCTTATTGAGCGGTGCGGTAGCAATCGCCTGTACGTCTCCGGCCAGCGCCAGCTCGGTGGCGCGCCTGACGCAGCGATAGGCCAGATCGCCCGCTTCTGCCTGCACCACGCCGGGCTTCAGGGCTTGCGGGTCGGCAAGCGGTTCGTCGATCACGTTGATGATACCGGGGGCAAAGTAGGCATCGGCCACGCGCTCCAGCACCCGCAGTTCCGCCTGCGGCGTGATATTCAGGCTGAGGATACGGCGCAGCGTGCTGGCACAGCCGACGACGACTGCCGGTACGCCGGACAGCTCGCCTTCCGCCAGGGATTTGATGATAATTTCCGGTCCGATACCTGCCGGGTCGCCCATTGTGATCGCAATAATTTTATTCACTCGATTTCTCCTCAATAAAACGAATAACGTCGACCAGGGTGTTTGCATCACCAAAGCCACCGGCCTTGGTCATCACCAGCAAGGGTTCAGTCACATTCAATAGGTGGCCCCAGGGCACGCAGCCCGCAATCTGGCCGCTAATCTGGAATCCACTGGCGCCCAGCCCGCGCGCCACGGCTATCGCCACGTCGCCGCCGGAGAGATACAGCCCGCCGGGCTGCACCTCGGCCAGCACATTACGGGTCAGCTGCGCCAGCAGCGTACAAATCTCATCGCCCAGAGCAGCGCGGCTCAGCTGGTGCTGTTCGCACAGCGCGGCAATAGCGTCGCGCTGGCCGTTGTGCTGGCAGGTGCGGATCACGCAGTGCTGCCCGGCGTGAAGTGCAGCCGTCACTGCCTGCTGCCACTGCTCGCGCTGCGGCCAGCGCGGTGCGTTGAACAGCTGGGCGATGTCGATATCCACCAGCGTCACCGGGTACTGCTGCTGAAGGCGCGCAATCTGCTGATGGGCGATCTCGCTCATCGACCCCACCACCGCCAGCAGCGGTGCCGGGCGCCGCTCGCTGAGCATCCAGCTTAAGGCGTCGCTCAGGCCGGAAGCACCGACCAGCAGCGGGCGCGCTGACAGCTCTGCCGCCGCCAGCACGATGTGCTGCAGATCGCCGTCAGTTTCCGCATCCAGCACCAGCAGGCGCCGTTCAGCGCTTGCCGTCTGGAGTAAAGCAAGCAGCTCAGGCCCGCGAACCTGTTCCAGCGTCAGCTCAGTGACGGGCAGATGGCTCTGCTGCGCCAGGCGCCCGGCAATCCGCGCCGTCGTGACCGGGGTTTTCGGGTCGCTGGCAAATTCCGTGTCGGTCAGCAGCTGGCCGTGAATATAACAGTGCCCGTCACGCGTCACGCGCCCCAGCCCAGGGACCGCGGGCACCACCAGCGCCAGCGATGTGGCGCAGGCGCCTAAGGCCGCTTCCGTCTCTGCACCGAGATTGCCGCGCAGCGTCGAATCAATCTTCTTAAATACCCAGCCGTCAGGCTGTGCAGGTAGCGCCTCCAGCGCGGCGCGGGTGCGCTCTGCCGCCTGCTGCGCGCTGACGGCGCGGCTGTCGGTGCTGATAACCCAGACATCGGCCTCGTCGGCGTGCGCGGGCGCCTGGCTGTCGAACAGCACGTTCACCCGTGCGCCCGCCTTCGCCAGTCCGCTGCCGGCATCATTGGCGCCGGTAAAATCATCAGCAATCACCCGAACCGGTGTTCGCCATCTGTGCTGCGTCATTCCACTCTCCCGCTTCACCGCTGGCGCAACCTCCCGCCAGTTTCTGAGTATGATTATATTCAATCACATTTGATTAAATGTGAGCAAGTTCAAATTAATCGGAATCGATATGTCCTATAAATTAGCCATCAACAGTAAGAAAGTCCTTACCTATGAAGAATTGCAATCATCCGCCGTTGAGCGGTGATGAGGAGAAACAGGCATGAACATTAACAGCACCGTGATCGCGGGCTATCAGACACTCAACGACATCGGCTATCTGTTACAGGGTAAACAGCGCGTGCTGCTGGTTACCGACAAAAATATCGCTGCCATTCCGGCGGTGCAGACGCTGATTGAGCAGGTACGCGGCAAGGTGTCGTCATTACATATTGTTGACAGCGTGCCGCCGGAGCCAAGCCAGCACGACGTGGCGACTCTCCTCGCCGCGCTGGAATCGCGCGATGTCGACCTGACGATTGGCGTAGGCGGCGGCAGCGTGCTCGACGTCGCCAAGCTGCTGTCGGTGCTGTGCGTTGCCGGAGCACCGACGCTGGATGCGCTGCTGGCCGGGGAGAAACCGCAGCAGCGCACCCCTTCGCTGCTGATCCCAACCACTGCAGGGACCGGCTCGGAAGCCACGCCAAACGCCATTCTGGCCATTCCGGAGAAAGAGACCAAGGTCGGCATTATCTCCCCGGTGATGCTACCAGACTATGTGGTGCTGGCACCGGAGCTGACCACCAGCATGCCTGCACATATCGCCTCGTCGACCGGGATTGATGCGCTGTGTCACCTGATTGAGTGCTTCACCGCCACCGTCGCCAACCCGGTAAGCGATAACTATGCCCTGATCGGCATGAAAAAGCTGTTCGCCAGCCTGGAAACCACCGTGGCCGAGCCGGGCAACCTCGAAGCGCGCCTGAATATGCTGTGGGCCTCTTACTACGGTGGCGCGGCCATAGCCCACGCCGGAACCCATCTGGTGCACGCCATGTCCTACCCGCTCGGCGGCAAATACCACCTGCCGCACGGCGTCGCCAACGCCATCCTGCTGGCACCGTGCATGCGCTTTGTGCGCCCGGCAGCAGTGGAAAAATTCGCCCAGGCCTACGATCTGCTGCCGGATGCCAACCCGGCGCTGAGCGCGGAAGAGAAGTCGCACGCGCTGGTCGATTACTTTGCGGCGCTGGTGCAGCGCCTGAAGCTGCCCGCCAGCCTCGACGAGCTGGGCATCGGCTCCGACCACCTGCCCTACTTAGTGGAAGCGGCACTCGACGTGCAGCGCCTGATGAAAAACGTGCCGGCAGCGGTCAGTGCCAGTGACGTACGCGCTGTCTATCTGACCCTGTTCCCGGCCCTGCATAACTAACTGAGAGACTATGATGAGCAAAAAAATTCAGGGCGTACTGACCGCCATCGTCACGCCTTTCGACAACGATGGCGCCTATGCCGAAGCGGCGATGCGCCGCCAGATCCAGCGTCAGCTGGCTGCCGGTAACGGTATTTTTTGCGGCGGCACCAACGGTGAGTTCTTCGTACTGAATGAAGCGGAGAAGCTGGCCGTCACCGCCACCTGTGTCGATGAAGTGGCGGGTAAGGCCAGCGTGGTCGCCCACATCGGTGAGATCTCCACGCGCGAAACCATTCGCCTCGGGAAACAGGTGGCCGCGCTCGGCGTCGATGCTGTGTCGGCGATAACCCCTTATTTCGTCCCACTGAAACAGTCTGAGCTGATCGCCCACTACACGGCGGTGGCTGATGCGCTGACGGTGCCGCTGTTCCTCTATAACATCCCGGCGCGCACCGGCAACACCCTGCAGCCGGAAAGCGTGCGCACGCTGGCCGCGCACCCGAACATCATTGGCATCAAGGACAGCGCGGGCAGCTATGAGAGCCTGAGCGGATTCCTGAAAGCGGCTGAAGGCATTGAAAACTTCGACGTGCTGAACGGCCCGGACTCGCTGATTCATCAGGGCTTTGTCGAAGGCTGCTCCGCCTGTATTTCCGGACTGGCCAACGTGGCGCCGCAAGCGATCAACGCCATCTGGTCGCACTTCAACGCGGGCGATATCGCGGCGTCACGCAAGGCGCAGGAGAACGTCACCGGCCTGCGCACCGAGCTGTATGCAGTTGCCTTCTCCCCGGCCGCGGTGAAAAAAGCCGTGGCGCTGATGGGGTACGACGTGGGCGACAGCCGCTATGCGGTGCAGTTTAGCGCGGACGAAGAACAGAAGATCCGCCAGATCGTCAACCAGTACCTTCAGTAACTTTTTGCTGGCGGCGCACTGCGGCTGCCGCTCTGACACCGGGACCGACATGATGAAAGTGATCTGTACTTCACCCTCGTTTGCTAAATATGACCCGCAGCCGATCGCCGACCTGCAAAAACAGGGTTTTGAGTTAATCAGCCTGCCCGCCGACGCGCCCCTCAGCGCGCTGGAGCCGCACCTGGCCGACACCGTGGCGATGATCGTCGCCTTTACCGAGGTCAGTGCTGAGCTGCTGGCGCTGGCACCCAGGCTGCAAATCGTCTGCAAGCACGGCGTTGGGGTCGACAATATCGATCTGGAAGCCACCCGGGCGCGCGGCATCTTTGTGACCAACGTGCCGGATGCCAATAAGCACGCGGTGGCCGATTTTGCCTTTGCCCTGATGCTTAACGGCGCCCGCCAGCTTAATCAGGCAATTAACGATACCCGTGCCGGCCACTGGCCGCGTATTTTCGCCACCGATATCTGGGGGAAAACCCTGGGTATCGTCGGCCTCGGCAATATCGGTAAGCAGGTGGCGCTGCGCGCGCGCGGCTTCAATATGCGCGTGCTGGC
Source organism: Erwinia sp. V90_4 (assembly GCF_029967685.1). Classification (NCBI taxonomy): domain Bacteria; kingdom Pseudomonadati; phylum Pseudomonadota; class Gammaproteobacteria; order Enterobacterales; family Erwiniaceae; genus Erwinia; species Erwinia sp. V90_4. The sequence continues at coordinate 86,914 of NZ_JASCAQ010000043.1, forward strand.
GTTTGATTTTTACCCGGATAACAAATTTGCCGCCGAGCATGACGTGCAGTTTGTCAGCATGGACCAGCTGACCGCCGAGAGTGACTTTATCACCCTACACACCCCGCTGACGGCGGAAACGCACAACCTGTTCGACCGCGCCCGGCTGCAACGCATGAAGAGATCGGCTTTTCTGCTTAACGTCTCACGCGGCGGGGTGATCAACGAAGCCGATCTCTATCAGGCGCTGGTGGATAAGGTGATTGCCGGAGCAGCGGCCGATGTCTTCGAGCACGAGCCGCTGAGTGAGCACCCGCTGTTCAGCCTGAATAACTTTATGCCGACCTCGCATATTGCTGGCTACACCGACGGCGCCATTGGCGCCATCGGCGAGCGCTGCGTACAGCAGATTATCCAGTGCGTTAAGCAGCAGCAAAAGCCCGTCAATATCATGAATCATCTGTGAAATAACAATAACGCCGCAGTGAAAAACCTGCGGCCACCGATCACCTCTGTACCGGGGTAATATCATGAATAATGTCGCAAGCAGCACCCGAATTCGCTGGTGGATCGCCGGGCTGATGTGGCTGGCAATCGCCATCAACTACATCGACCGCACCGTGCTGTCCGCCGCTGCGCCGCACCTGATCGACGAACTGAGCCTCAACCCTGAGATGATGGGCTTTATCATGGCCGCCTTCTTCTGGTCCTACTCGCTATTACAGATCCCCGCTGGCTGGTTTGCCGACCGCTACGGCCAGAAAAAAGGCTTAGGCATTGCCGTGGCCTGGTGGTCGATCGCCACCTCAATGATGGGGCTGGCGACCGGCTTTAAATCGCTGCTGGCGCTGCGCCTGGCGCTCGGCGTCGGTGAGGCAGCGGCCTACCCGAGCAACGCGGGGATCACCGCCCGCTGGTTCCCGGATAAAGAGCGCGCCACCGTTTCCGGCCTGTTCGACAGCGCGTCGAAGTTTGGCGGCGCGGTCGCCATGCCGCTGATTGTCTGGATGATCTATATGGTCGACTGGCGTATGACTTTCCTGATTATCGGCAGCGTCGGCCTGCTGTGGGTGATCGCCTGGTACTTTATCTATGCGGAAAATCCGGAGGATCACAAGTCGATCAGTCAGGCTGAAGTCAGCCTGATCCGCGACGGCCAGGCGCAGAAGCACGGCGATAAAAGCGTGCGGCCGATGAAGTGGTACAAGCTGCTGCGCTACCGCAATATCTGGGCGATGTGCCTCGGCTTTTTCTGCATCAACTACACCTCCTATTTCTTTATCACCTGGCTGCCGACCTACCTGGTGAAAGATAAAGGTATGGATTTCATCAAGATGGGCATGGTTGCTGCCCTACCGCTGCTGTGCGGCATGGTGATCGAAGTGATTGCTGGCTGGGCATCGGACCGCATCGTGCATAAAAAAGTGCTGTCGCTGACCGCCACCCGCAAGCTGTTCATGACCATTGGCCTGCTGATGGCGCTGTGCATCGGTTTTGCTCCGTTCACCGACTCGGTATTTATGACCGTGTTCCTGCTGTGCGTGGCGAAATCCGGCACCACCGTTGCCGCCTCGCAGGTGTGGGCGCTACCGGGGGACGTGGCGCCGCAGAACAGCGTCTCTATCGTGGCCGGGCTGCAGAACACCGTCTCCAATATGGGGGGCGCCGTCGGCCCGATCGTCACCGGCGCGATTGTCGCCGCCACCGGATCCTTCACTTATGCGCTGGTGTTCTCCGCCGCGCTGGTGGTGCTCGGTATCCTTAACTACCTGTTCCTGATGGGCAAAGTCGAACCGATTGTCGATGAGGAGCAGCAGAGCCTGATACAGGCATCAGCCAGTCACGGTTAATGATTGACGGGCCGACCGAAAAAGCGGGTTGGCCTGACAGAGTACGATGCCCTTTCTACCCTACTGGAGCGCAACAAGAGCCTGAAGGCCATGCGCTCCCTGCAACTTAAGAGGTTGTTATGAAAGAATTTACTACCGAAGGTACGCTGATAATCGTCGGGATGGTGCTGGCCTACATCCTGTTCACCAGCTGGCTGACGTGGCGGCTGCGCAGTAAGACCTCCGGCGAACATATGGAGGGCGCGCGCGCCATGCCGGCGTTTATCGTCGGGATCCTGCTGATGTCCGAATATATCGGTGCCAAATCTACCATCGGCACCGCGCAGGCGGCGTTTGAGGATGGTTTCGCCGCCTCATGGTCGGTGATCGGCGCGGCCATCGGCTTCCCGATTTTCGGCCTGCTGCTGGTCAAGCGCATCTATAACACCGGTAAGATCACCATCTCCGGGGCCATTGCCGAAAAGTACGTTAACACCACCAAATGCATTATTTCGCTGATCATGATCTACGCCCTGCTGCTGGTAAACGTCGGTAACTATGTGAGCGGCGCGGCGGCGATCTCCACCGTGCTGAAGGTTAATCTGCCGGTGGCGGCGTTTATTACCGCCATTGTCAGTACCTTCTACTTCGCCTTTGGCGGCATGAAGGGGATGGCGTGGGTTACCATGTTGCACAGCGGACTGAAATATGTCGGCATCCTGATTATTCTCGGCGTGGCACTGAAGATGACCGGCGGCATTACGCCAATGGTGGAGAAGATGCCGTCATTCTACTGGACGTGGGACGGTAACGTCGGCGCCAGCACCATCTTTGCCTGGCTGATTGGCACCATCGGTTCGATCTTCTGTACCCAGTTTGTGATCCAGGCGATCTCCTCCACCAAAAGCCCGGCCGCCGCGCGCCGTGCTACCTGGGTGGCGTTCTTCTTCTGCCTGCCGATTGGCCTGGCGATTGCCGCAATCGGCGTGGCGGCTAAATTCCTCCATCCGGAAATCAACAGCCTGTATGCCCTGCCGGTGTTTCTGCAGGATATGAGCCCGTGGCTGGCGGGGATTGTGACCACTTCGCTGGTGGCGTCGATCTTTGTCAGCGTCAGTACCGTCGCGCTGGCGATTGCCTCCCTGATCGTTAAAGACTTTTACGTGCCGATGCGCAACCCCACGCCGGAGCGCGAGTTCAAAGTCACGCGCTGGCTGTCGCTGGCTATCGGCTTCGCGCCGCTGGTGTTTGTGCTGCTGGTGCCGGAAGTGCTGAAGCTGTCGTTCTTTACCCGTGCTATCCGCCTGTCGATTTCGGTGGTGGCGATTATCGCCTTCTACCTGCCAATGTTTAAAAGCGCGCGCGGCGCCAACTGGGGGCTGATCGGCGCCTGCGTGATGACCTCGGTGTGGTTCGTGCTCGGCGACCCGTTCGGCATCAACAACATGTATATCGCCCTGATCACCCCAGCCGTAGTGATGGTGATTGACCGCATGATCCCCTCGAAGGAGAGCAGCAGAAAAGCTGCACACCCTATTCAGAACAGTGGAGCCTATAAATGACTCAGGAAACAGTTAGCGTAGAACGTAGCGGGTTCGTGACGCTTAAAGGTGACGTGCAGCAGGCGATGCTGCCGTCAGAATGCCCGCAGAACCATGCCGCCAACCTGCTGCCGCTGCCGAATGGCGACGTGCTCTGCGTGTGGTTCGGCGGCACCCAGGAGGGCATCGCGGATATTTCAATCTGGTGCTCGCGCCTGCAGCCCAATAGCAACAGATGGTCGCCGGCGCAGAAGCTGTCAGAGGACCCGACCCGCTCCGAGCAGAACCCGGTGCTGTTCCTCGACCCGGATAACGTACTGTGGCTGCTGTATACCGCACAGAAGTCCGGCAATCAGGACACCGCGATCGTGCGCTATCGCCAGTCGGACGACTTCGGCCACAGCTGGGGGCCTATCGCCACCCTGCTCGACCAGCCCGGCACGTTTATCCGCCAGCCGGTGGTCGTGCTGGACAACGGTGACTGGCTGCTGCCGGTATTCTACTGCCGTACCCAGCCGGGGGAAAAGTGGGTCGGTAATCACGACGACAGCGCGGTGAAAATCTCGCGCGATAAGGGCAAGAGCTGGCAGGATGTCGCCGTACCGGACAGTACCGGCTGCGTACATATGAATATCACGCTGCTGAAGGATGGCTCGCTGCTGGCGCTCTACCGCAGCCGCTGGGCAGACCATATCTACCAGAGCCGCTCTGATGATGGCGGTCAGAGCTGGTCTGCACCGCAGGCCACCGAGCTGCCGAATAATAACTCGTCGATTCAGGTGACGACGCTGGCCAATGGCGATCTGGCGCTGGTGTATAACGCGATGAGCGCGGCGGGAGCCAGCGAGCGCCGCGCTTCGCTGTACGATGAAATCGAAGATGAGGACGATGATGAAGTGGCGGTCGCCGTTGAGCCGCTGGTGCACAGCGGCAAAACCGCCTTCTGGGGGGCGCCGCGGGCGCCGATGACGCTGGCGATCTCGCGCGACGGCGGTCAAAGCTGGCCGCTGCGCCGCAATCTGGACGAGGGCGACGGCTACTGCATGACCAACAACTCGCAGCAGAAGCTCAACCGCGAGTTCTCCTACCCCAGCATTAAGCAGGGCATCCACGGCGAGCTGCATATTGCCTACACTTACTTTCGCCAGGCGATTAAATATGTGCGCGTGGAAGAGTCCTGGGTGACGGAGGGGAAATGAAACAGGCACTGGTCACCGGAGCCAGCTCCGGGATTGGCGCGGCGGTTGTCGATACGCTGCTGGCGCAGGGCTGGCAGGTTACCGGCCTGAGCCGCAGCCGCATAGAGCGCGACAGCCCGCACTTCCGCTGCGCGTGCGTCGACCTGTTTGACAGCGCCGCGCTGGCAGACGTGCTGAATGGGCTGGAGGCGCCGCAGGCGATCGTTCATGCCGCCGGGATGATGAAGGCGGCCGGGCTGGGCGAACTGGATAGCAGCACCAGCCAGCAGCTTTGGCAGCTGCATATCGCAGTGGCGGAGACGCTGGCAAACACCTATGTGCGCCATATGCGCAGCGGTGGGCGCATCGTGCTGCTCGGCAGCCGCACCTCGCGCGGGGCAGCGGGGCGCAGTCAGTATGTTGCCACTAAATCGGCGATGGTGGGTATGGTGCGCAGCTGGGCGGCAGAGCTGGCACCGCGGGGGATCACGGCCAATGTTGTCGCACCCGGCGCCACGGAAACCCCGATGCTGAGCCAGCCAGGCCGCGAGAGTTCCCCGCCGAAGTTGCCGCCGATTGGCCGTTTTATTCAGCCGCAGGAAGTGGCCGGGCTGGTGGCCTATTTACTGTCGCCCGCAGCGGCGGCGATTACCGGGCAGGAACTGGTGATCTGCGGTGGCGCATCATTGTGATTGCAGCGCTGAACAGGACGGGCCGGGCATGCCCAGCCCCTACGGGACGAGGCTGCCCGCATCCGCTGCTCATCGCCCCTGCAAAAACGCGCGATAGGCGGCGATCACCGCGAGAAAATCCTCCACGCCGCAGAACGCCAGGCTCTCTTCGTCGTAATAGCTCATGCCGTCTTCCATCTCGTCGCCGTCAAAACCGAGCTGATTGGCGCGGATCATCACCTCTTCTTCATCCAGCAGCAGCGTGTACTCTTTCCCCACCCGCTGCCACTGGCGCACGCTGCCTTTCACTTCAGCCACTGCCGCTTCCACTTCATCCAGCAGCGCGAGGTTTTCATTCACCTCATCATTAAACCAGTGGCCGACGGCCTCGTGGCCCATCGTCATGCGGACTTTCACCACGCCGGTGATGTCCCTTAAAAATTCGTATTCCATGATACTTTCCTCCAGCACAGACGGCTTACTGTTGCGCGTCTGCCCCGACAAATCTGAGCTTGAGCGCGCATTATCGCAGCCCGCCTGCACAAAAGCAGCGCTTTTACGTCAGGCATAAAAAAACCGGGCACGAGGCCCGGTTTGTCAGCGCTAACTGGGGGTTAAACCGCAGTCTGGAAAATCACGCCGTCAGCTTTGTCGGTGTACTGGCTCAGCTGGTCAAAGTTCAGGTAACGGTAGGTATCCACCGCGGTTTTGTCCACCTGGTCCATGAACTTCAGGTACTCTTCCGGCGTTGGCAGTTTGCCCAGCAGAGACGCTACCGCAGACAGCTCGGCAGACGCCAGGAAGACGTTGGCACCGGTACCCAGACGGTTCGGGAAGTTACGCGTGGAGGTCGACACCACCGTTGCGCCATCTGCCACACGCGCCTGGTTACCCATGCACAGGGAACAGCCGGGGATCTCGATGCGCGCGCCGCTCTTACCGAACACGCTATAGTAGCCCTCTTCAGTCAGCTGCGCCGCGTCCATCTTGGTTGGCGGAGCCACCCACAGACGGGTTGGCAGCTGGCCTTTGTGCGCATCCAGCAGCTTACCAGCCGCACGGAAGTGACCGATGTTGGTCATGCAGGAGCCAATAAACACTTCGTCAATCTTGGTGCCCTGCACGTCGGACAGCAGGCGGGCATCGTCCGGGTCGTTTGGCGCACAGAGAATTGGCTCTTTGATGTCGGCCAGATCGATTTCGATGACTGCCGCGTATTCCGCGTCAGCATCGCCTTCCATCAGCTGTGGATCCGCCAGCCATTTCTCCATGCCCTGGATACGGCGCTCGATGGTACGACGGTCGCCGTAGCCTTCAGAGATCATCCACTTCAGCAGCACGATGTTCGAGTTGAGATACTCGATGATCGGGTCTTTGCCCAGCTTGATGCTACAGCCCGCTGCAGAGCGCTCTGCCGAAGCATCGGACAGTTCGAATGCCTGCTCAACTTTCAGGTCAGGCAGACCTTCAATTTCGAGGATGCGGCCAGAGAAGATGTTTTTCTTACCTTTCTTCTCAACGGTCAGCAGGCCAGCTTTGATCGCATACAGCGGGATCGCGTGTACCAGATCGCGCAGGGTGATGCCAGGCTGCATTTTGCCTTTGAAGCGCACCAGCACCGACTCTGGCATATCCAGCGGCATAACGCCGGTTGCCGCAGCAAACGCCACCAGGCCAGAACCCGCCGGGAAGGAGATGCCGATAGGGAAACGGGTGTGCGAGTCACCGCCAGTACCGACGGTATCCGGCAGCAGCATACGGTTCAGCCAGCTGTGGATAATGCCGTCGCCAGGGCGCAGCGATACGCCACCACGGTTCATAATGAAGTCAGGCAGAGTGTGGTGCGTGGTCACGTCCACCGGCTTCGGATAGGCCGCGGTGTGGCAGAAGGACTGCATCACCAGGTCCGCAGAGAAGCCCAGGCAGGCAAGATCTTTCAGCTCATCACGGGTCATTGGACCGGTGGTATCCTGCGAGCCAACCGAGGTCATTTTCGGTTCGCAGTAAGCACCAGGGCGCACGCCGTCAACGCCACAGGCGCGGCCAACCATTTTCTGCGCCAGGGAGAAGCCACGGGTGCTGGCCGCCACGTCTTTCGCCTGCTCAAACACGTCGCTGTGCGGCAGACCGAGAGATTCACGCGCTTTGGTGGTCAGGCCACGGCCGATAATCAGTGGAATACGGCCACCCGCACGCACTTCATCCAGCAGCACGTTGGTTTTCAGTTCGAAATTAGCCAGCACTTCACCGGTTTCGTGATGACGCACTTCGCCTTTGTAGGGATAGATGTCGATCACATCGCCCATATTCAGACGGTCAACGTCCACTTCGATCGGCAGTGCGCCGGCATCTTCCATGGTGTTGAAGAAGATCGGCGCGATTTTACCGCCGAGGCAGACGCCGCCGCCCTTCTTGTTTGGCACGTAAGGGATATCGTCACCCATAAACCACAGCACCGAGTTGGTGGCGGATTTACGTGAAGAACCGGTACCGACCACGTCACCTACGTAAGTCAGCGGGAAGCCTTTTTGCTGCAGGGCTTCAATCTGTTTGATCGGGCCAACGTTACCGGCATCATCGGGTTCGATGCCTTCACGGGCGTTTTTCAACATCGCTAACGCGTGCAGTGGAATATCCGGGCGCGACCAGGCATCCGGCGCCGGAGAGAGGTCGTCGGTATTGGTTTCGCCGGTCACTTTGAACACGGTTACGGTGATTTTTTCTGCCAGTTTCGGACGCTTCAGGAACCACTCGGCGTCAGCCCAGGACTGAATAATTTTCTTCGCGTGAGGGTTGCCCGCTTTGGATTTTTCTTCAACGTCATAGAAGTTGTCGAACATCAGCAGCGTGTGGGACAGGGCTTCAGCGGCAATTGGCGCCAGCTTTTCATCGTCAAGCGCTTCGATCAGCGCATGGATGTTATAACCGCCCTGCATGGTGCCCAGCAGCTCAACGGCTTTTTCAGGAGTAACCAGAGGAGAAGTCGCTTCGCCTTTCGCGACAGCAGCCAGGAAACCGGCTTTAACATACGCCGCTTCATCTACGCCCGGCGGCACTCGGTTAATTAACAGGTCTAACAGAAACTCTTCTTCACCCGCTGGAGGGGCTTTTAGCAGTTCAACCAGCGCGGCCATTTGGGAAGCATCTAACGGTTTAGGAACAATCCCCTGGGCAGCACGCTCGGCAACGTGCTTACGGTATTCTTCTAGCACGACGTTCTCCTCACTCTCATTGTATTTGGCATCCCGGGCTACCTAAGTCACCGCGAAGTGAAAACAATCCGTGTGTAGGGTAAGGTGCCCGGTTTCGCGAGTGGCAGCATAGCAGGATTCGGCCTGCATGTTAATCTGTTTACAAAAAAGCAACATCAGCATGCTGCTGATTCACGCGGCAGTAAACGGCCTTTTGCAGCGCTTTTCACTACCTTTTCAGGCTTGTTTTGGCAATCACACTGCGACAGCGATTAAAAAACCGCATATCTCCCGCACAGTCATCTCCCATCAGAGCATGTGGAAATAATTTCAGCTTATTTATCAGATGGGTTTGATAACTTATGGGGTGGGATTGGCGCGTTGGTCACTGGCGGGTTGCTTCGGATGTAATGTTGATGACTTGCGTCACTCACCAGCAGAGCAACAATCGTTAAAATCCGCAGACTCTAAGACAGAATTTTCTAAGCTGCCTGTACGGCAGTGAATTGTTTAGTCATGGCAGCATTGCGTCAAAGCCACTATCACTGAGCTAAGGAGTCGTGAATTGGCATGAACTCAAAGCAGCCTACGTGATAGTGGGTAAATTTTTTTATGCAGAATATGCTACACACGAGCCTTTGCTTGCGCGACAAACTGATCCAACGCTGCACGTGAGAGAAAACAAGTAGAGCTATTTTTCTCTGGCAGGGAAGCAGGCTGGCGCGTCATACGATGCTTGGCAAAGCGCTGTGGATTTCTTTGATTAAAGTGGCGTTGTGCATGGTGGTGGGCAGCAGATCGCCGCCCCGCCGTTTACTCAACTGGCTATATCGTCAAAAAAGGTTCTGTCGGTCGTAATATGCGTAGGCGGACATAAAAAGATAAATTCCATGTCGGTGAGCGCTATCAGCTGATGCGCAGTACCTGGATAGATGCAAAATACCGAACCTGAATTTATCGGGTCCGAACGGGTATTTTTCACCGTATGATTGTCACTATCTCCAGTCCATATCTTCCCCTGGCCCGACATAATAATATACCACTCTTCTCCCTCGCTGTGACTGTGGCACGTCACTCGCTTTCCTTTTGCTAATGAGGTGCCGTAGGCACACAGCCCATTCTTGATGACCATCTCCGTAATTGAAATCCCTGCCAGCTGATCCTTTTCCGCACGATCAATATTAAAATTTGATATTAAAATCACGTTTAGCTCCTTTTTTTACAATTCAGAGTAACTTTTACCCTATAAAAACTGCACTATAAACAATCTAATTACCTACACTCATAACATGGACATGTAAAAGATAATGTGCAAAAAATATTAAAATGGATAAATTACTACAAGGGAAACAGAATGAAAGATATTTATAAACTGAGAGCCAGCGTCAATAATATGATTAGATTCTGGGAGATAAGTCAGGAACCATGGGGAGCGAAAGACGCCACATCAACGTTTATCTATGCAAACAGTGCTTATTGTAGATTACTTGGATTACCTGAAGGTTACGACGTAGCCGGCAGAAAGGATGGCGAGTTGCCGGCATCAACAGCGTGCTTCCAGGAACAATTTCAGGCACATGACCGTAAAGTTGAAGCAATGCAGGATCGCGTCACGTCAATAGAAATTCATCCATTTGAAAAACATGACTGGCTACAACCCTGGTATTTTGACAAATATCCCTTGTTTGATGATGTGGGATTATGCTGTGGAACTATTTTTCATGGCCGCCCCGTAGATGCACTGGTGTTAACCAGCCTTGAAAGCATTCAAATCCCAACATCACTCGTATTTACTCCCCCATCAGAGCTGTTTACAACCAGTGAATGGGATTTGATTTTTTATGTCATCCATGGTTTTACAGGTAAAGAGATATCAAACAAACTATGCCTGTCCAAAAGAACCATAGAAAACAGAATGCGGGTCATTCATAGCAAAGCCAATGTAAATAATAAGCGCGCATTCCTGGACTACTGCTTCCAGCATAATTTCAATAGTTACATCCCACAGAATTTCTTTCAAAAGCCTGAATCAAAAGTGGGAAAATGAACCAAAAAAACCTTCTAACACATGATTACAAGAAAAACATAAAATCTAATAAACCCGAATAAAAAGGTTGAGATCATGAATCGAAATAAAACCAAAACTAGCATTAACACTCCAGACTGGCACAGGGCGCAAATCCAGTGCGCACTCAGAATGAAAGGCTATTCTTTAGCACAGTTATCTCGCGAGTACGGTTTATCATCCGGTACGCTGGCAAATGCTTTATCAAAACCATGGCTGAAGGGTGAGTTAATTATTGCTATGAAAATCGGGATTCCGCCAGAAAAAATCTGGCCATCGCGGTATTATGATGACGAAAAACCAGTCAAAAGAATATTAAGAAAAGTATATTAGCAGTGTTTTCAGCATACGTTTTTTTATCAATGCACAAAGCTCATTATTGCTAAAATTATTCTGATCAGTCCTCCAGCATAATGCCTGGCAATCGCTTAAACTCCCGCGTGTTATTAGTCACCAGAATAGCACCGACGGCAATGGCCGTATCGTTAGGATCAATCGGCGTACCGGCGGTACTCAATGGCATCTTAATGTCTGTGGTGACATCAACCGCCCTTCGATCCCAGGGCAGTATGCATCCAGGCGGGAGCAACTCTGTTTTCTAAGCTGCCTGTACGGCAGTGAACTGCAGACTTTACAACAGAATTTTCTAAGCTGCCTGCTCGGCAGTGAACGTCCAGCCACAGCTGCTGGCTACGTTTTAACTTTTCTAAGCTGCCTGTACGGCAGTGAACTCGCTTACCCTGCGACGGCCGTGATGAATGTCTTTCTAAGCTGCCTGCTCGGCAGTGAACGGCTAACAAACCACTCTAGCTCGTTATAAACATTATTCAATTGCTGCACACCTGGTAAAAAAACTTTTTTAAAGCTGTTCGATTAGGTCGTTTAAAATCAAAAAGTTATCGAGGTGACAAAAAAGAGGGTCGTGCGGTTTTCAATAATGCACAAAAAGTTAAGAGTGACAGTGGATGAGATAAGCCTCTAAACACCAGGTCGAGGCATGCCTCGCCCCTACCCTCGACTGTAAATACTTAGCTTTTTTCAGCAGAAGGATCTTTTGCTCTAAAACTTTAACCTCACGAACTCGCGCGTCGTAAGCTTGCTAAAAAAATGGATAGGCATAAAGCTACACTCTTCGCCCTCAGACAGTCACGGTAAGCCATGATGAATAGCCAACAACCGAACACGCAGCTGGTGCGCTGCGACCGCCCGATTGCCCACGTGGCGCGCCTGACGCTTAACCGCCCCGCCGCCAGCAATGCCTACAACGCGGTGATGGTAGCCGAGCTGGAAGCGTGCCTGAGCTGGTGCGAGCAGCAGCCGGATATCCGTACGGTGATCCTCACCGGCAGCGGTACGGTATTCTGCGGCGGTGCCGATTTGCAGGAGGCATTCACCGATGGCGGCAAAGGGCTGATGAACTCTCACGGTGGCTATAATCCGTTGCAGCACCTGCCGCGGCGCAAAATCTGGATTGCCGCGCTTAACGGTCATGCCTTCGGCGGCGGGCTGGAGCTGGCGCTGGAGTGCGATTTTATTATCGCGGCGCAGCAGGTGAAAATCGCACTGCCGGAAGTGAAGCACGGGCTGCTGCCGCTCGGTGGCGCGATCGGCCAGCTGGCCACGCGGCTGCCTGCCAGCGTGGCGCGTGAGATGCTGCTGATCGGCGAACCGATGGACGCACAGCGGGCGCTGGCGCTGGGGCTGTTTTATCAGCTGGCGGAGGCGGAAGAGTTGATGGAGAGCGCGCTGGCGCTGGCGGCCCGCCTAAACCGCAACGCGCCGCTGGCGGTTCAGGCCTGCAACGCGCTGTTGAGAGAGACTCTTGCTGAGGATCTGCGCCAGCGCAGCGCTGAAGAGTTACAGCAGCTGCAAAGCAGCCTCGACTATCAGGAAGGCCTGCACGCCTTTGCTGAGCGGCGCGCCCCGCAGTGGCGCGGAAAGTAGGATTACAGCCGCACCGCCTGAAACAGCGCGCTTAGCCCTAATCCTCCGGCAATGCCGAGCATCGCTAGCCCGTAGCCACTCCCCTGCTGTTTGCCGACCAGCTGGCTGAACAGGCGCGTCACCATAATGGCACCGGAAGCGCCGTAAGGGTGGCCGAGGGCGATCGCCCCGCCCTGCACATTAATGCGCTGCTCATCAATGCCCAGCGCGTCCACCGAACCCAGTACCTGCGCGGCGAAGGCCTCGTTAAACTCAATCACGGGTATAGCATCCAGCGTCAGCTGCGGCTGGCGCGCCAGTAGCTTTTGCGTGGCGGGCACCGGGCCGAGGCCCAGCAGGTTCGGGTCAACGCCCGCACTACAGGCATCGGCAAACAGCAGCCCCTCGCTAAAACCGCACTCGCGCGCTTTGCGGCGGCTCATCACCAGCAGCAGCGAAGCGCCGTCATTTAGCGGGCAGCAGTTGCCTGCGGTCACCGTGCCGTTGGCGGCGAAAACCGGGGAAAGTGCCGCCAGCCGCTCAAGGGAGGTGCCGGGGCGCGGGCACTCATCGCTGGCTATCTGCTGGCCGTTCACGCTGAGCGCCACGATTTCGGCGGCAAATGCGCCCTGCTGCTGTGCGGCGACGGCGCGCTGATGGCTGCGCAGGGCAAACTGGTCCTGACGCTGGCGGCCGATGCCGCAGTGCTGCGCGACATTTTCGGCGGCGATGCCCATCTCCGGGTCTCCCACCTCCTCCGGCGAGAAGCGCGCACGGCCATAAAAACGCGGCATCTGCTTCAGAGAGCCGGGTTTCTCCACCCGCCACGGCGCGGTGCTGACGCTCTCAACGCCACCGGCCAGGTAGCATTCGCCGGCCTGCGCCTGCACCAGACGACAGGCGTTGATCACCGCCTCCAGCCCCGAGCCGCACTGGCGGTCAACCGTTACCGCCGGAACCGCCAGCGGAAGCCCTGCCGCCAGCGCCGCCAGGCGGGCAATGTTGCCACCGCCGCCGGTAGCATTGCCGATAATCACCTCGTCGATGGCGCTGAAATTTTCCGGCAGCGTCGCCAGAAGATGGGTAAACAGCGGTGCCAGCAGCGCTTCCATTGGCAGGCTGGCCAGTGCGCCATAAGCTCTGCCTATCGGCGTGCGGCACGCGGCGACAATCACCGGTTGGCTGTCACTCTGCGGCTGATAGTTCAGTAAGCTCTGCGGCATGGCCTGCAATCCTCTTTTCCAGCTCGTTACGTTTTATCTTGCCGCTTGGCGTCAGCGGCCAGCGGGTAATGCGGTAATAGTGGCGCGGGCGCTTATATTTTGCCAGAAGCTCCCGGCACTTGCCTGCCAGCTGGCGGCAGGCGTCGTCATCGGCTTCAACAACCGCTACCAGCTTTTTGCCGAGGTAGTCATCATCAACGGCGATCACCACCGCCTCAATCATTCCCGGCAGCGATTTAATCACCGACTCGATTTCGGAGAGATAGATATTATTACCGCCGCTGAGGATCATATTTCCCCGGCGGCCAATCACCGTTAAGCGCTGACGCGGGTCGAGATAACCGATATCGGCCACCGTCGCCATATGACCCTGCTTTACAAAGGCAGTGCCGTCATCGCCCCATAAATACCCTTCGATCAACTGCTCGCTGCTGAGCCAGATGGTGCCGGGCTGGCCGGCGGGCAGTAATTTACCGTCGTCATCACGGATGGTGATTTCGGTGCCGGGAAAAGCAGACCCGACGTTGGCCAGCGAGTCACAGATGTTGTCGTCATCCAGCGTCGAGACCGCAATAAATCCCAGCTCGGAAGCGCCGTAGTACTCCTGCATGCGCGCCGCCGGAAACAGCGCGCGCGCCTGGCGATAGTGGTTCATCTCCAGCTTGGCCCCGGCGCTCAGCAGGCTGCGCAGGTCGGGGAATTCTGCCCCGGCGCTGACGCGGGCGAACCCGGCGATCATCGTCGGCACCAGCACGATGCGCGCAATTTTTTCCGCAGCGATTAGGGCCAGCGCCGCCGCAGGCTGCCACTGCCCGAGGCTGTAAAAGGTGCCCCCGGCATACAGCGTTTCATTCAGGCAGTAGAGGCCAATGCCGTGCGACAGCGGGCCAGGAAAAAGGGTTGACGGCGCTGCGGTCAGCTGGAAAATCGCCTCGCCGTTTTCAAAGCTGCAGCGCCACGAGCGGCGCGAGCGGATAAAGGCTTTTGGCAGGCTGGTGGTGCCGGAGGTGAAGTTGATCAGAAACGGCGTTGGCGCCTGCATCTGGGCACAAAACTCCCCCTCCTCCAGCGCTTGGTCGGCGGGCTGCCAGCTGTCCACCGCCAGCCAGCGGATCGCAAGCTGCTCCGCCACGGCGATCAGCTGATGGTCCTGCTGTTTCAGCAGCAGCAGGCCGGGCGCCAGGCGGCTCAGCATATCGCGCAGCTGCTCAAGCGGGGCCTGCGGGTCGATAATCGCGGCGGTGTAGGGATGCGCGGTGGCGGCAAGCCAGGCGACGGGAAAAGCAAGGTGGTTACCGGTGGCAATCGCCACAGTGCCGGATGCATTCGGCTGCTGGCGCAGATGCTGATACAGTGCGAGGCCGCGCTGCCACAGCTGCTGCCAGCTCAGCGTCTGGCCATCGATGCTGACGGCGGTTTTATTCGGGATGTTGTTCGCGTGCAGCTTAACCCTGTCGTGGACCGGCATCTGCCTCAGGCCTCGCTGACGGGGAAATAGCGGGTTAACGCCTGGCGCGTTTCATCGGGAATGCGGCAGGATTTATGGTCGGTGAGGTCGACACAGACCCAGACTAATTTGCCGAGCGCGGCGGGAATGTTTTTTCCCTGTAGCATCAGCTGGATGCTAAACGTCAGGCTGCTGTTGCCGAGCTTCTCAATCGCCACCTGCGGGGCCACCACATCATCCACCGACAGTGGATGCAGAAAAGTGGCTTCGCATTTTTTAACGTGATACACCACGCCCGCACTGTCGGGGCGAAACAGCGGCAGAATATCCGCACGGCGAAAAGCATTCACTACCGCGTCTTCGCAGTAGTCCAGATAGACGGAATTATGCACGTGGCCGTTGAAATCAATGTCGCGCATTGATACGCGAAATGTTTCGCTATTATACTGATCCTGCATAAAAATCATTAACCTGTAAACCGGACAACACTGAAGAAAATATACCATGAAAGAGACTTTATTCACCAGAGCGGTGGTCCGGGAGTTCGGCAACATCAGCGACGTTGTGCAGCTGGAGCAGTGCGCATTAGCTCCGTTAGCGGCGGGTCACGTGCGGGTCAGAATGCGCTACGCCACGATTAATCCCTCCGATATTATTACCATTTCCGGCGCATACCGTTCACGCATCGCCCTGCCGTTCGTGCCGGGTTTTGAAGGCACCGGCACAGTCAGTGAGAGCCATGACGACACGCTGGCCGTCGGTCAGCGCGTGCTGCCGGTCGGCAGTATGGGCGCGTGGCAGACCTGGAAAGAGAGCGAGCCGCAGTGGTGCTTCACCCTGCCCGACTACGTCACTGACCAGCAGGCGGCGACCAGCTACGTCAACCCGATGACCGCGCTGCTGATGCTGACAGAGGAGCTGCAGTTTACCCCGGGGATGCGCATCATCATTAACGCCGCCAACTCCGCGATTGGCAAAATGCTGATCCGCATCGCCAACCATATGGGGCTGGAGCCGATTGTTATCGTGCGGCGGGCGCAGAACCTCGGCCTGTTCGCGGGTTATGCTACCGGGCAGGTGATTAACAGCAGCGCGGCGGATTATGCGCAGAAGCTGGCGGCGATTGCGCGCAGCGGCGGCGCGGCGGCGATCCTCGACTGCATTGGCGGTGACGAATCGCTGACGCTGGCGCAGGCGCTGGCACCCGGCGGGCAGTTTATCCATTACGGCCTGCTCTCCGGCCAGCCCATTCCGCCTGCGTTCTGGCGCAGTCGCCCGGACATTCGCTTTTCCAATTTCCATCTGCGCCTGTGGGTGCATAACCATGAGAAAGCGCTGGTGCAGCGCCGGATCAACGAGGTGATGGCGCTTATCCGCGACGGGGTGATCGCCACCGAAATTGTGGCGGAGTTCGCGCTGGAAGAGATTGATCAAGCGGTAAAAGCGGTGCAGTCGGGGGAGTTGCAGGGCAAGATTTTATTGCGCATGTAGCGTCAGAAACGGGCCGACCGAACAAGAGGGTCGGCCCCTATGCAGGTGTCGGGCTTATTCCAGGGTCGGATAGGCCCGGCGCACGGCGCGCACAATCAGCACCGCCAGCACCACTTTAACGATATCCCCCGGCAGGAAGCCGAGAGAACCCAGCGCCGCCTGCTTAAGCGGCAGCCCCGCCACCAGCGCAATCCACGGAATACCCGCCGAGTAGATCAGCACCACGCCGCCCAGCGTCAGGAACAGCAGCTCTTTCACCAGCGTTAGCGATCGCAGATTACGCTGATACAGCCAGCCTGTCAGCAGTGCCGCCAGCGGCCACGAGAGGATAAATCCGCCGCTGGTGCCGAGGAAAACGCCAAGGCCACCGCGCCCACCGGCCAGCAGCGGCAGGCCAATTGCCACCAGCAGTACAAACAGCGCCAGCGCCAGCGCGCCGCGTTTGGCTCCGGCAATCGCTCCGGCCAGCATCGGGCCTAGCGTCTGGGCGGTGATCGGTACCGCAATCACCGGCAGGCTGAAGGCCGGGAACAGGCCCAGCGCGGCGGTGATCGCAGCAAACAGCGCGATATACACAATATCTCGGGTCGACATTACTCTCTCACTTTTTCAGCATCGCTGCGCTCACGGCGCAGCTGGGGGTCCCAGGCGCGGGCTTCCAGCGCGGCGGCAATATCATCGGCCATCTTCAGGGTACGTACAATTACCGGGATCGCGACCGCCAGCACGCTGCGATCCAGCCCGCGCGCCTTTTGCGCTTCGCGCACTTCGGCGGTGATCCCCGCCAGCACCGGAATAAAGCGCAGCGCCAGCGACAGCGCCAGGCTGACTTTGGCCGGGTTGATGCGCAGGAAGCGCAGCCAGAACAGCCCTTTCTCCAGCGCGTCGATCATCTCTGAAGTGCGGGTGGTGAGCGTCACCAGTGCCGCCATCAGCATCAGCGCCGCCAGGCGGGCAATCACCAGCACCCCGGACTGCCAGCTGACCATCCACCACTGCACGGCAAACAGCAGCACCAGCACCCACAGCAGCGGCTTCAGCTGCAGCAGCATAATACGCAGGCTGATGCGTGCCAGCGGATAGAGCAGCATCACCACCAGCAGCGCGCCAAGCGTCGCATCCAGGCGCGGGAAGACAAACAGCAGCGTGCCGAGGATCGCCAGCGTGAGGATCTTGATGCCCGGCGGCAAACGGTGCAGCGGGGAATGACCCGGAATATAGTCGCTCAGCGTCATGACATCATCCTGACATACTCTTTCAGCGCCACGGCGGGCACATCGTCAATCACCACTTTGCCGTGGTCGAACACCAGCACGCGCTCGAAATCCTGCAAAAACTCCAGATCGTGCGAGACCACAATAGCGGTCTGCTCGAGGTCGGCAATCGCCTGGGCAATCCGGCGCTTGTTGCGCAGATCCAGCAGCGTCGTCGGCTCATCAAACACGATGTACTCCGGCGCCATCACCAGCACGCCGGAGATCGCCAGCAGCTGTTTCTGACCGCCGCTCAGCAGGTGCGCCGGATGCTGGCGAAACGCCTGCATATCGTAGCGCGCCAGTGCGGCATCGCTGCGCTCGCGGATCACGGCCTTCGACAGGCCAAGATTTTTCATCCCGAAGGCGAGATCT
Organism: Erwinia sp. V90_4; assembly: GCF_029967685.1. NCBI lineage: Bacteria > Pseudomonadati > Pseudomonadota > Gammaproteobacteria > Enterobacterales > Erwiniaceae > Erwinia > Erwinia sp. V90_4. The sequence goes on from NZ_JASCAQ010000043.1 coordinate 105,080, forward strand.
TCCTCCACCACCGGAAAAACAATCTGATTATCCGGGTTCTGGAAAACAAAGCCGACTTTGCGCCGCACCGCTTTACCGTGCTGGCGAGTGTTGAGGCCGTCGACCAGCACCTCGCCCTGCTTCGGCAGCAGCAGGCCATTCAGCAGGCGGACAAAGGTGCTTTTACCGCAGCCGTTGCTGCCGACGATACCGATGCGTTTTTCCGTCAGCTGCAGATTGATATTGTCGAGTACCGTGCGCTCACCGTAAGCGTGCGATACCCCTTTCAGTTCCAGCATGAAGTCTCCTGGCTCAGGCGGGTTTGCGCGGGCGATACTGGCGGCCAATGGTCAGCTGCTCGACCACGGCGGCAGGCGACAGCGACATAACGAAATCGACGGCGCGGCAGATATCTTCGCTGCTCAGCATCTCGTCCGGCGTCAGTCCTGAACCCTGCGCCATATCGGTATCCACCACGTCCGGGCACAGAGTAGTGACTTTAATCCCCTGTGCGCCCAGCTCGCGTGCAATCGAGCGGCTGTAGCCAACCAGTGCATGTTTGCTGGCGGCATAGCTGGCGATGCTGCCGTAAGGCTGCACGCCGCTGACCGAAGCCAGATTAAAGATGCGCGCGTCCGGCGCACGCAGCAGCCACGGCGTACAGAGCTGGCACAGGTGATGAATGGCGGTGACATTGGTGGCCAGCATCGCGCTGAAGTCATCGACTGGGGTGCAGGTCGACCCGGCGCGGAAGATCCCGGCGGCGTTGATCAGGACATCAAGCTGCTGATGCTGGCTGAGTGCCTGCTGCACCTGCTGTGCAACGGCAGGATAGTCACAGACGTCGAGCGCCAGCGTCTGTAAGCGTGCGGGATCGCGCGTGGCGGCAAAGCTTGCCAGCGCCTGCGCATCACGCGCCAGTAGAATCAGATGATAGCCCTGCTCATAGAAATGGCGGGCAAGATGGTGACCGATACCGCGGGAGGCACCGGTAATCAGTGCGACTTTGTTTAACACAACACGCCTTTTAGCTGGGCAGAAATTGCCTGCAAAGATACGCGAATTTTCGTCGCCCTGCGCGGATTTTTAGCGGGGTACAGTAAGCAAAACGGCTCCCGCAGGAGCCGTTTCTAACGCGTCAGCGAATTATTTCTTTTTCGCTTTCGGGTTTGGCAGGTCGGTGATGCTGCCTTCGAAGATTTCCGCCGCCAGACCAACCGATTCGTGCAGGGTTGGGTGAGCGTGGATGGTCAGCGCCAGATCTTCAGCGTCACAACCCATCTCGATAGCCAGACCGATTTCACCCAGCAGCTCGCCGCCGTTGGTGCCGACAATCGCACCACCGATCACGCGGTGAGTCTCTTTGTCGAAGATCAGTTTGGTCATGCCGTCTGCACAGTCGGAAGCGATAGCGCGGCCTGAAGCTGCCCACGGGAAGGTGGCGGTTTCATAGCTGATGCCTTTCTCTTTCGCTTCTTTCTCGGTCAGACCGACCCAGGCAACTTCTGGCTCAGTGTAAGCAATCGATGGGATCACTTTCGGGTCGAAGTAGTGTTTCTTACCAGAAATCACTTCTGCCGCCACGTGGCCTTCATGCACGCCTTTGTGTGCCAGCATTGGCTGACCGACGATGTCGCCGATAGCAAAGATGTGCGGCACGTTGGTACGCATCTGCTTGTCGACGCGGATGAAACCACGGTCGTCCACTTCCACGCCCGCTTTGCCAGCATCCAGACCTTTACCGTTCGGTACGCGGCCAATCGCCACCAGCACCGCGTCGTAACGCTGTGGTTCTGCAGGGGCTTTTTTGCCTTCCATGGTCACGTAGATGCCGTCTTCTTTCGCTTCTACCGCGGTGACTTTGGTTTCCAGCATCAGGTTGAACTGCTTACCGATACGCTTAGTGAAGACTTTCACCACGTCTTTGTCGGCAGCCGGGATCACCTGATCAAACATTTCTACCACGTCAATCTGTGAGCCGAGCGCGTGATACACGGTGCCCATCTCCAGACCGATGATACCGCCGCCCATGACCAGCAGACGCTCTGGCACTTCTTTCAGCTCCAGCGCATCGGTAGAGTCCCAAACGCGTGTGTCTTCGTGCGGAATGAATGGCAGCTGAATGGGACGGGAACCCGCCGCGATAATTGCGTTGTCGAAAGTGATCGTGGTGGTTTCACCCTTCTCATTTTCCACAACCAGAGTATTTGCACCGGTAAATTTACCCAGGCCGTTGACCACGTTCACTTTACGGCCTTTTGCCATGCCGGCCAGGCCACCGGTCAGCTGACCGATCACTTTCTCTTTCCAGCTGCGGATTTTATCAACATCGGTCTGCGGCTTGCCGAAGACGATACCGTGAGCTTCCAGCGCTTTGGCTTCTTCAATCACCTTCGCCACGTGCAGCAGGGCTTTAGAAGGGATACAGCCGACATTCAGACAGACACCACCCAGGGTGCTGTAACGCTCAACGATCACGGTCTCCAGACCTAAATCCGCTGCACGGAAGGCTGCAGAGTAGCCTGCAGGACCTGCCCCAAGTACCACGACCTGAGTTTTAATTTCTGTACTCATCATGACCTCTTAATTGATTGTCCGGCGGGTCAGGGCTTTGAATTTGAACGTCCTTCTTCCACCGGGACGCGTTCACCGCAAGAGTTTACAGAATTGTTAATAAACTGCAAACCGCGGTGCCACGAATCACTACAACATCTTACGACAAGGCCGGCTTTCGCCGGCCTTGTTAAGGGTTACATCACCAGACGGCGAATGTCGGCCAGTGCATTGTTGATGATGGTGATGAAACGCGCACCGTCAGCACCGTCGATGACGCGGTGGTCGAAGGAGAGCGACATCGGCATCATCAGACGCGGCGTGAACTCTTTACCGTTCCAGACCGGCTCCATCGCCGACTTGGAAACGCCCAGGATAGCCACTTCCGGCGCGTTAACGATTGGCGCGAAGTGAGTTGTCCCGATACCGCCCAGGCTGGAGATGGTGAAGCAACCGCCCTGCATTTCGCCTGCGGTCAGCTTGCCATCACGCGCTTTTTTGGAGATAGCCATCAGTTCACGCGAAAGCTCGGTAATGCCTTTCTTGTTCACGTCTTTGAACACCGGAACCACCAGACCGTTTGGCGTATCAACCGCCACACCGATGTTGATGTATTTTTTCAGCGTCAGTTTCTGACCATCTTCAGACAGCGAGCTGTTGAAGCGAGGCATCTGCTCAAGCGCAGCCGCGACTGCTTTCATGATGAACACCACCGGGGTGAACTTCACGTCCAGCTTACGCTTCTCGGCTTCGGCGTTCTGCTGCTTGCGGAACGCTTCCAGTTCGGTGATGTCGGTTTTATCGAAGTGAGTCACGTGTGGGATCATCACCCAGTTGCGGCTCAGGTTAGCACCAGAAATTTTCTGGATGCGGCCCAGCTCGACTTCTTCGATTTCGCCGAACTTGCTGAAGTCCACTTTCGGCCATGGCAGCATGCCAGGCAGACCGCCGCCAGCGGCAGCAGGAGCTTCTGCGCGTTTCACCGCGTCTTTCACGTAGCTCTGCACATCTTCTTTCAGAATACGGCCTTTACGTCCGGTGCCTTTGACTTTCGCCAGGTTTACACCGAATTCGCGTGCCAGACGGCGGATCACCGGGGTGGCATGCACGTAGGCATCGTTTTCTGCGAAATCAGACTTCGCTTCCGCTTTAGCAGGAGCCGCAGCCGGGGCCGCTTTCTCTTCCTGCTTAGGCGCAGCTGGGGCATCGTCTGTTTTGGCAGCCGGCGCGGCGGCGGCTGGAGCAGCGCCTTCCACTTCGAACACCATCACCAGAGAGCCGGTGCTGACTTTGTCGCCGGTGGCAATTTTGATCTCTTTCACGGTACCCGCGAACGGCGCCGGAACTTCCATTGAGGCTTTGTCGCCTTCAACGGTGAGGATCGACTGCTCAGCTTCAACCTTGTCGCCAACTTTAACCATGATCTCGGTGACTTCAACTTCGTCGCCGCCGATGTCCGGTACGTTAACGTCTTTTGCACCGCTGGCCGCAGCAGGAGCCGCAGCAGGCGCAGCCGCCGGGGCCGCTTCTTCTTTCTTCTCTTCGGCCGGAGCCGGTGCCGCAGCACCGCCTTCCGCTTCGAAGATCATGATCAGTTTGCCAGTCTCAACTTTGTCGCCGGTAGAGATCTTGATCTCTTTTACCACGCCAGCCTGTGGAGACGGGACTTCCATAGAGGCTTTATCGCCTTCTACGACAATCAGCGACTGCTCAACTTCAACCTTGTCGCCAACCTTGACCAGGATCTCGGTGACTTCAACTTCGTCCGCGCCGATGTCCGGTACATTAATTTCGATAGCCATTACTCTCTTACCTCTTATGCCAGACGCGGGTTAACTTTATCTGCATCGATCTCGAACTTGGCGATGGCATCTGCAACCACTTTCTTGTCGATTTCGCCACGTTTAGCCAGTTCACCCAGGGCCGCTACGACCACGTAAGACGCGTCCACTTCGAAGTGGTGACGCAGGTTCTCACGGCTGTCTGAACGACCAAAGCCGTCCGTACCCAGCACGCGGTAATCGCTGGCAGGCACATAGCTGCGCACCTGCTCGGCGAACAGTTTCATGTAGTCAGTTGAAGCCACGGCGGGTGCATCGTTCATCACCTGAGCGATGTACGGTACGCGTGCTTCTTCTGTTGGGTGCAGCATGTTCCAGCGCTCACAGTCCTGACCGTCACGGGCCAGTTCGGTGAAGGAGGTCACGCTGTAGACGTCAGAACCCACACCGTAGTCTTTCGCCAGGATCTCTGCCGCTTCACGCACGTGACGCAGGATAGAGCCTGAACCCAGCAGCTGAACTTTACCTTTGCTACCCGCGAGGGTGTCGAGTTTGTAGATACCTTTACGGATACCCTCTTCGGCACCGGCCGGCATGGCTGGCATATGGTAGTTTTCGTTCAGCGTGGTGATGTAGTAGTAAACGTTTTCCTGCGCGTCACCGTACATGCGTACCAGACCGTCATGCATGATGACCGCAACTTCATAGGCGTACGCTGGATCGTAAGAGATACAGTTCGGGATAGTCAGCGACTGAATGTGGCTGTGACCATCTTCGTGCTGCAGACCTTCGCCGTTCAGCGTGGTACGACCGGAAGTGCCGCCCACCAGGAAGCCACGCGCCTGCTGGTCACCTGCTGCCCAGCACAGGTCGCCGATACGCTGGAAACCGAACATCGAGTAGTAGATGTAGAACGGGATCATTGGCAGGTTGTTGGTGCTGTAAGACGTTGCCGCCGCCAGCCACGATGCGCCTGCACCCAGTTCGTTAATGCCTTCCTGCAGGATCTGACCTTTCTCGTCTTCTTTATAGTAAGCAACCTGCTCACGGTCCTGCGGGGTGTACTGCTGGCCGTTCGGGCTGTAGATACCGATCTGACGGAACAGACCTTCCATACCGAAGGTACGCGCTTCATCGGCGATGATTGGCACCAGGCGATCTTTGATCGACGGGTTCTTCAGCATCACGTTCAGGGCACGCACGAAGGCGATAGTGGTAGAGATCTCTTTATTCTGCTCATCCAGCAGCTGACGGAAATCTTCCAGCGCAGGCATTTCCAGCTTCTCGCTGAATTTTGCTTCGCGGGTTGGCAGGTAGCCACCCAGCTTCTGACGCTGGCCGTGCAGGTAAGTGTGCTCTTCCGAGCCTTCAGCGAAGGTCACGTAAGGCAGGTTTTCGATCTCTTCATCGCTGACTGGCACGTTGAAGCGGTCGCGGATGTAACGCACGCCTTCGTGGTTCATCTTCTTAACCTGGTGCGCGATGTTTTTGCCTTCCGCAGTCTCACCCATACCGTAACCTTTAACGGTATGAGCCAGGATCACCACAGGTTTGCCTTTGGTATCCTGCGCTTTTTTCAGCGCGGCATAGACTTTCTTCGGATCGTGGCCGCCACGGTTCAGTGACCAGATCTCGTCGTCGGTCATATCTTTCACCAGCTCTGCGGTTTCCGGATATTTACCGAAGAAGTGCTCACGCACGTAAGCGCCGTTTTTCGATTTGAAGGTCTGGTAGTCACCGTCAACGGTTTCGTTCATCAGCTGGACCAGCTTACCGCTGGTATCTTTACGCAGCAGCGCATCCCAACGATCGCCCCAGATCACTTTGATCACTTCCCAGCCGGCGCCACCGAAGATGCCGTCCAGTTCGTTAATGATCTTGCCGTTACCGGTGACCGGGCCATCAAGGCGCTGCAGGTTACAGTTGATGATGAAGACCAGGTTATCCAGTTTTTCACGGGTGGCGATGGTGATCGCACCTTTGGATTCCGGCTCATCCATCTCACCGTCACCGAGGAAGGCGTAAACGGTCTGCTGAGAGGTATCTTTCAGGCCGCGGTGCTCCAGATATTTCAGGAACTTCGCCTGGTAGATCGCACCCAGTGGACCCAGACCCATGGAAACGGTCGGGAACTGCCAGAAGTCAGGCATCAGTTTCGGGTGCGGGTAAGAGGAGAGGCCTTTACCGTGCACTTCCTGACGGAAGTTGTTCATCTGCTCTTCGGTCAGGCGACCTTCAAGGAACGCACGTGCGTACACGCCTGGAGAGATGTGGCCCTGGAAGTAAACCAGATCGCCGCCGTCTTTTTCGGTACGCGCGCGGAAGAAGTGGTTAAAGCACACTTCATACACGGTTGCGGAAGACTGGAAGGAGGACATATGGCCACCCAGTTCCAGATCTTTCTTGGAAGCACGCAGCACGGTCATGATAGCGTTCCAGCGAATCGCGGAACGGATACGGCGCTCTAAAGAGGTGTTGCCCGGGTATTCCGGCTCATCTTCAACAGCAATAGAGTTGACGTAGTTATTGGCTCCAGCACCGGCTGCCACTTTAACGCCGCCTTTACGTGCTTCGCTCAGGACCTGGTCGATAAGGTACTGTGCGCGCTCAACACCTTCTTCACGGATGACCGATTCGATCGCTTCTAGCCAGTCGCGAGTTTCGATCGGATCCACGTCATTGTTTAAACGTTCTGACATGGGGGGTATTCCTTATCTGTGTCTAATTACGTTGAATTGTCTGGAGCCTGTCTCTCTGTCCTCTGATTCATTGCAAAACACAGAGAGACAGGCCCGTCGTTTATACCTTTATCGGTATCTGCCGCGTTATTTTTACGCGTTAGTCCTTACGTTGCTGTAAACGTCGCAAGGAGCGCTCTCTACGACTTTGCTCCCGACTCCTGTCCAGCAATATTTCCTCGATAAACGCCAGATGGCGGTGTGAAGCTTCGCGCGCCTGTTCCGGCTCGCGTGCCACAATCGCCTCAAAAATACTGGCGCGGTGTTCACTCACCTGCGCCAGTATTTCACGGCGCAAGTAAAGCATTTCGAAGTTCTGTCTGACGTTCTGTTGCAGCATCGGCCCCATGCTGCGTAATAGATGCAAAAGCACGACATTATGGGCAGCTTCTGTGACAGCAATCTGATATTGCATCACCGCATTGGCTTCAGCGTCCAGGTCGCCGCTCTGCTGGGCGGTCTGGATCTGCACGTGGCAGTCGCGGATGCGCACCAGGTCTTCGTCAGTGCCGCGCAGTGCGGCGTAATAGGCGGCAATCCCTTCCAGCGCGTGACGCGTTTCCAGCAGGTCGAACTGGGATTCAGGATGGCCGGCAAGTAATTCAACGAGCGGGTCGCTCAGGCTTTTCCACAGGCTGTTCTGGACGAAGGTGCCCCCGCCCTGACGGCGCAGCAGCAACCCTTTGGCTTCCAGACGCTGGATAGCTTCACGCAGGGAGGGACGGGAGACATCAAACTGCACGGCCAGCTCACGCTCGGGCAGCAGTTTCTCTCCGGGACGCAGTGTCCCTTCCATAATCAGGGACTCGAGCTGTTGCTCGATGGCATCAGAGAGCTTTGGTTGGCGGATCTTACTGTATGCCATTATCCCTTCTTCTACGATTTGCCAAAGTAAATTGGTAATACCAATTTCCAAAAGGAGCCCGTAAAGTAACAAAGTATTCACCTGATGTCCATATGGCAACCGACTGAAAGCAGACCGTCGTCTCGTTCCTCATCAGGCAACAGGCCCCCGTATTCCCCACCTGAAGCAGCGCGGCAAATGTTAAATTTGGTCACTTTTTCGAAAGGCGGCAGCGGCTTAGTGGATAAGATCTGAAGGCACTATAAGAGAATGTTATTCGTCATTCGCTCCGGTTTATGCCAAATAATGGAATGTGAAAAGTGAGAGCGAACGTTGATTTTTTGGGCATTCTTTCGCACGGAAAGCAAAAGCGAGTGCAATAGGGGGCACTTAACACTATTCTCTTCGCCAGGATAGGTTTTGCCCTATTTTCGCTTATACCACAGCGTAAAGATTTTAATACATTACAAATATTCTACCCCAAATAATTCGGGCTTTAGCGTGAAGTACGCAGGGTAAATAAGAACGAGGTTTCTATGGAACAACAGCAGGGCGAAACGCTGAAGCGCGGGTTAAAAAACCGTCACATTCAGCTGATTGCATTAGGCGGCGCCGTCGGCACCGGCCTGTTTCTGGGTAGTGCATCGGTTATTCAATCTGCGGGTCCGGGGGTTATTCTCGGCTACGCTATCGCGGGTTTTATCGCCTTCCTGATTATGCGCCAGTTAGGCGAAATGGTAGTGGAAGAACCTGTTGCAGGTAGCTTCAGCCACTTCGCTTATAAATACTGGGGTAATTTCGCCGGTTTCGCCTCTGGCTGGAACTACTGGGTGCTGTATGTGCTGGTGGCGATGGCGGAACTGACCGCCGTCGGCAAATACATCCAGTTCTGGTATCCGGATATCCCGACGTGGATGTCGGCTGCAGTGTTCTTTATCCTTATCAACGCCATCAACCTGACGAACGTCAAAGTGTTCGGTGAGATGGAGTTCTGGTTCGCGATTGTCAAAGTGGTGGCCGTTGTCGCCATGATCCTGTTCGGCGCATGGCTGCTGTTCAGCGATACCGCCGGTCCGCAGGCCACGGTACGCAACCTGTGGCAACAGGGTGGCTTCCTGCCGCACGGTTTCACCGGGCTGATTATGATGATGGCGATTATCATGTTCTCCTTCGGCGGTCTGGAACTGGTTGGCATTACGGCAGCAGAAGCTGATAACCCGGAAACCAGCATTCCAAAAGCCACCAATCAGGTGATCTACCGCATTTTGATCTTCTATATCGGCTCGCTGGCGGTGCTGCTTTCTCTGCTGCCCTGGACCCGCGTCACCGCTGACACCAGCCCGTTTGTACTGATCTTCCACGAGCTGGGCGATGCGCTGGTAGCCAATGCGCTCAACGTGGTGATCCTCACCGCTGCCCTGTCGGTGTACAACAGCTGTGTTTACTGTAACAGCCGCATGCTGTTCGGCCTGGCGCAGCAGGGCAATGCCCCGAAAGCGCTGCTGAAAGTCGACAGCCGTGGCGTGCCGGTGATCTCAATCCTGTTCTCTGCGCTAGCCACCGGCCTGTGCGTACTGCTCAACTATCTGATGCCGGGCGAGGCCTTTGGCCTGCTGATGGCGCTGGTGGTTTCTGCACTGGTGATTAACTGGGCGATGATCAGCCTGGCGCACATGAAGTTTCGCCGTAAGAAAGACCAGCAGGGGGTGAAAACCCGCTTCCCGGCGCTGCTTTACCCGCTGGGCAACTGGATCTGCCTGCTGTTCCTTGCCGGGATTCTGGTGCTGATGGCCATGACCCCGGGTATGGCGATCTCGGTGTGGCTGATCCCGGTCTGGGTGGCTATCCTCGGCGTCGGCTACTGGGTGAAGAACCGCGCACAGCGCGCGTAAACATTACCCGCGCTTTTGATTCGGCCAGCACCCGCTGGCCGAATTGTTATCTGCCTCACACTTTCCCCCTCCCAGGCGTTTTGTCCATCTCTGCGACGTTTTACACCTGCGCACGCCGTGCGTTAAGCGTGAATACTCTCGAGCACTAACGACAAGCGGGAGAATTATCCATGAAGGGCACAGCACTCTCTGTCAGAGAGAAGATTGGCTACGGAATGGGCGATGCCGGGTGCAATATGATCGGCGGCGCCATTATGCTTTTTCTTAACTATTTCTACACCGATGTCTTTGGCCTGGCTCCGGCGCTGGTGGGCATTTTACTGCTGTCGGTCAGGGTGCTGGATGCGGTTACCGACCCGATTATGGGCGCGATTGCCGACCGTACTCAGAGCCGCTGGGGGCGCTTTCGCCCGTGGCTGCTGTGGATCTCCCTGCCCTATGTCCTGTTTAGCGTGCTGATGTTCACCACCCCGGACTGGAGCTACCAGAGCAAAGTCATCTGGGCGTTTGTCACCTATTTCCTGATGTCGCTCACCTATACCGCCATCAATATTCCCTACTGCTCGCTCGGTGGGGTGATCACCAATGACCCGGGGGAACGCGTCTCCTGCCAGTCTTACCGCTTTGTCATGGTGGGGATTGCCACCCTGATCCTGTCACTGACGCTGCTGCCGCTGGCGGAGTGGTTCGGCGGCGCAGATAAAGCGCGCGGCTACCAGATGGCGATGGGCGTGATGGCCCTGGTGGCGCTGCTGATGTTCCTGTTCTGCTTCGCCACGGTGCGCGAACGTATCCGACCGGCGGTGCCGAGCAATGACGATCTGAAAGCCGACCTGCGCGACGTGTGGAAAAACGATCAGTGGGTACGCATCCTGCTGCTGACGCTGTGCAACGTCTGCCCTGGCTTTATCCGCATGGCGGCCACCATGTATTACGTCACCTGGGTGATGCAGCAGTCGACCCATTTCGCCACGCTGTTTATCAGCCTTGGCGTAGTGGGCATGATGCTCGGCAGCACGCTGGCGAAAGTGCTGACCGACCGCTGGTGCAAACTGAAGGTGTTTTTCTGGACCAACATCGCGCTGGCGATCTTCTCCAGCGGCTTTTACTTCCTTAACCCGCAGGCCACCGTACTGGTGCTGGTGATGTACTTCCTGCTGAATATTCTGCATCAGATCCCATCACCGCTGCACTGGTCGCTGATGGCAGACGTGGATGACTACGGCGAGTGGAAAACCGGCAAGCGCATTACCGGGATTAGCTTCTCCGGCAACCTGTTCTTCCTCAAAGTCGGGCTGGCGGTTGCCGGAGCGATGGTCGGTTTCCTGCTGTCATGGTACGGCTACGACGCGGGTGCTAAGCAGCAAAGCCCGGCGGCGCTGAACGGTATTGTGCTGCTGTTCACCGTGATCCCCGGCGTGGGCTATCTGATCACTGCGGGCGTAGTGCGCCTGCTGAAGGTAGACCGCACGCTGATGCAGCAGATCCAGCGGGAGCTGGAACAGCGCCGGGTCAATTACCAGGAACTCAATGACTATCACCACAGCAAACCGCTGAAAACCAAACTTAAAGGAGCCGCCGATGAGCCACTGGCCTAATCCATTAATTGAACAACGCGCCGACCCGTTCATCCTGCGCCATCAGGACAGCTACTGGTTTATTGCCTCCGTACCCGAGTATGATCGGCTGGAGATCCGCCGTGCTGAGACGCTGGCCCAACTGGCAGATGCCCCGGCGACCGTCGTGTGGCGTAAACCCGATCGCGGCCCGCTGAGCGCACTGATCTGGGCGCCGGAGCTGCACCATATTGACGGGCAGTGGGTGATCTATTTTGCCGCCGCGCCGTCAAAGGAGATTAAAAACGGCCTGTTCCAGCACCGCATGTTTGCCCTTACCTGCGATGATGCCGATCCCCAGCGTGGAAGCTGGCAGGAGCGCGGCCAGGTCGTTACTCCCATCGACAGCTTCGCGCTGGATGCCACCCACTTCATACATCAGGGCAAACACTGGTATTTGTGGGCGCAGAAAGATCCGGCGATCCCCGGCAACTCCAACCTTTATCTCAGTGAGCTGGCGACCCCGTGGCAGCTCAGCGGCCCGACGGTGATGATCAGCCGCCCGCAGTATGAGTGGGAGTGCGCGGGGTTCAGCGTCAATGAGGGGCCCGCGGCTATTCGCCATGGCCAGCGGCTGTTTGTCAGCTACTCTGCCAGCGCTACCGATGAGAACTACTGCATGGGGCTGCTGTGGATTGACGCGGATGCCGATCCGCTGGAAGCGGCTAACTGGCAAAAATCCGCCGCACCGGTGTTCACCACCAGCTGGGAGAACCGTCAGTATGGCCCGGGGCATAACAGCTTTACGCAGGGGGAAAATGGCGAGGATGTGCTGGTTTATCACGCGCGCAATTACACGGAAATTGAGGGGGACCCGCTGTATGACCCTAACCGCCATACGCGCATCAAAACCTTCAGCTGGGGCGCCGATGGCATGCCGCAGTTTGGCACACCACCGGCCGACACGGTGTTACACCAGCGTGCCGTAAATAGTCAGTAACGCAACCACTACCACCAGCACCAGCGACACCTTTTTCGCCAGTGCCACCGCCACGCGCGGGGTCTCTACCTTATCAAGGTGCGGATCGCGCGCCAGCGAATACTGCGCCAGGCGGGTCAGCACCTGATACTGCGGCGTATGACGGTCGCCCAGGGAGGCGAACCACGCGGGCAGCGCGCGCTCACCGTGACCCAGCAGCGCATAGGCCACGCCCACCAGCCGAACCGGGATCCAGTCAACCCAGTGCAGAATGGCATCCACGCCCGACTGCGCACGCGCCAGCGCATCCTGCCTGCGCGCCAGCCAACTCTGCCAGGCGCGCAGGAAAGCGTAACCCACCAGCAGCACCGGCCCCCACGGGCCACCCACCACAAACCAGAACAGCGGCGCGAGATAGAAGCGGTAGTTGATCCACAGCAGCGCATTTTGCAGCTCGCAGAGGAATTCGCGTTCGTTACATTCGCCCGGCACGCCGTGGATCAGCGTCAGCTCCTCCACCATCGCATTATGCGCGTCGGCATCGTTATGGCTGGCCGCCTGCAAATAGGCGTGATAGTGCAGGCGCACCGACCCCGCCCCGATGCACAGCAGCCCGACTAGAATCCAGAACAGCAGCTTCGGTACGCCAAAAAATAGCCCGTTCAGCGCCAGCAGGCACAGGGCAACCACCGCCATTGCCAGCAGCATCATCAGCAGCGTGCGCATTAGCGAAAAACGCTGACGACCGCGGAACAGCGGCATCAGGTGGTGGTCAAGCTGCCAGTGCTCCCCCATTTTAAACAAGCGTTCCCATCCGAGAACCAGCAAGAGGCTAAATAACGTCATGCCTTACTCCCATTAACAGTAGTCTGGGTGAGGTGCGCCAGCCCGGCGCGAAAACGTGGCCAGTCGAAGGACGGGCCAGGGTCGGTCTTACGCTGCGGGGCAATATCACTGTGCCCGGTAATATTTTGCGCAATCAGGGGATAGTGCTGCACCAGCAGTTCGGTAATGGCCTGCAGCGCAGCGTACTGGGCATCGGTGTAGGGCAGCGTATCGGTCCCCTCCAGCTCAATGCCGATAGAGAAATCGTTGCAGGCTTCCCGCCCCTGATAAAGAGAGATGCCCGCGTGCCAGGCGCGCAGATGAAACGGAACATACTGCACAATTTCTCCGTCACGACGGATTAGGCAGTGGGCTGACACCCGCAGATGGTGGATATCAGCAAAATAGGGATGGGCTTCAGGATCGAGCTGGCCGGTAAACAGCGCGTCAATCCACGGGCCACCAAACTCACCCGGGGGCAGACTGATATTGTGGACCACCAGCAGCGAAGGCGTTTCATCATCCGGCCGCGGGTTAAAATGGGGGGACGGCACGCGCCGGACGCCAGCTATCCAACCCTCTTGCAACTGCATACCCTGCTCTCCTGTGTTCAATTCCCTTCAGATTAACATGATTTTTTTTCGCTTTTTCAAACTTCTCTGCCCGCTGATTAGCGCCGAAGAAAAATATTTTTCTGATTCTGCATCCAATTTATCGCCTCAACCGTAGATAGCAGTGTGAGGCAAAAATGCCTTCTCTTACCCTGAGGAATTCATCATGAAAACATTCATCCGTTCTGCTCTGTGTGCATCACTGCTGTTTAGCGCCGCGTCAATGGCTGAGATGGCGCAGAATACCGTGATGGTAGGCGGGGCCGCTATGTACCCTTCCCATAATATCGTTGAGAATGCCCTTAATTCTAAAGATCACACCACGCTGGTGGCTGCGGTTAAAGCGGCTGGACTGGCAGACACGCTACAGGGCCCGGGCCCGTTCACCGTCTTTGCCCCGACCAATGCGGCCTTTGCCAAACTGCCTGCCGGCACCGTTGATAATCTGCTAAAACCGGAAAATAAAGCCATGCTCACCAGCGTGCTGACCTACCATGTGGTTGCCGGGAAATATGATATGCAGGCGCTGATGAAAAAAATCAAACAGGGCCACGGCAGCACAGAGCTGAAGACCGTAAACGGCGCACCGCTGTGGCTGATGATGAACGGCCCGCACAATATTCAGCTGAAAGATGATAAAGGCAATGTCGCCAATATCAGTACCTATGATGTGCAGCAGAAAAATGGCGTGATTGACGTGATTGATACCGTCCTGATGCCATAAAGATTTACCCGGTAACACCAGGGAAAATATTAAAATACCCGCAGAGGTTAAAAATAAGGGTATACACTTGGTGCAGCAGGATTTTTAACCCCTCTGCACCTTTTTTCAGGATGGTTCATGACGGACGACGTGATTGATAGCCAGGTTGTGCTGATGCAGGCAATAGCCGCAGGGGACAAGCGCGCTTTCGAAGCGCTGTACCGCCGTTATTCCCCTTACCTTTTCGCCATTGCACTGCGCATGCTGCACCGGCGTGGCTGGGCTGAAGAGGTGTTGCACGACAGCTTTCTCACCGTCTGGCAGCGTGCCGCCAGCTTCGATCCGGCGCTCAGCGCCCCCAAAACCTGGTTAACGAACATCGTGCGCAACCGTGCAATCGATTATTTACGCCTGCAGGATAACCGCGTTATCGAACTGGAAGAGGAAGCGTTGTCAGACGCTGACGACCCCACTCAGGATTCGCCGTTCCGCTCGGAATCGCGCAGGCTGGCTGACTGTATGGACCAGCTGCAGCCGGAACAGCGGCAAAGCATCCGTCTGGCTTATTATCAGGGGCTGTCGCACCGTGAAATAGCGCAGCATTTACAGCAACCGGACGGCACGGTAAAAAGCTGGATCCGCCGGGCATTAGCGCAATTGAAAGAGTGTGTGGGCCTATGAACAGCAGACGCGATTACGACTCAGCCCTGGCCGCAGAATATGCCCTTGGCACGCTGCGCGGCGCGGCGCGCCAGCGTTTCGCCCGCCGCCTGCTGCAGGAGCCTGAACTGGCGGCCGAAGTCGGCCGCTGGCAGCACGCGCTGGCGGAGCTGGACCACAACGTTAAGCCGGTTACGCCTCCGCAAGCGGTTTGGCAACGGCTGGCGCACAGCCTGCCAGCGGACAAAACGCCAGCCCGCAGCGTCGTGCGCTGGCCGTGGCTGGGCTGGGCGCTGGCGGCCTCTTTTGCCGGTGCGCTAATCTACACGCAGCTTACGCCCCCGCCTGCTGCTCCACAGGCCGTGGCTGTTCTCAACGGCAGCGCACAGCAGGGGTCGTGGGTGGTCAGCCTTAATGCGGCCAAAGACCGGCTGACGGTGCAGGCTATCAACGCTGCAGCCATTCAGCCAGACCGCAGCCTGCAACTCTGGCTGATCCCGCCGGGTGAAAAACCGCAGTCGCTGGGGCTGATTGCCACCTCCGCCAGCCAGCAGGTGAGCATCAGGCCCGTTCAGCTTGCCAGCCTGCCAACGCTGGCGATCAGCCTGGAGCCTCGCGGTGGCTCCCCCACCGGGCAACCCACCGGACCAGTCCTGTTTAGCGGCAAGGTCATTCAGCTTTAACCCCCCGTTGAGCGCCAGCGCAGAGCAAAATGCTGACCGCTTCGTCGTTTAACGCCAGCAGGCGTCGGCCATAGGCAATCATCACTTCACCGCCTGTGGTTAACGTCAGCTGTGCGCCGGACGCCTGTATCAGCGGCAGCCCGCACTGCCGCTCCAGCCTCTTCAGCTGAGCATTGACCGCAGAGGCCGATTGCTGCAGCTGGCCTGCTGTTTGCACAAAACTGCCCAACTCCACTGCCCGCACGAAGGTTCGCACGGCTTCCAGGTCGAAGGTGATCGGTTTCAACGGCGCCATCATGACACGCCTTTCGTGCGCTGAGGTGGCTGGCAAGGCCGGATTAAACACGCTAGCATGTCAGCCTCTGTTACCCGACCTTTCGGAGTTTGATCATGACATCTCGCCGTTACGATCCCGACAGCCGCCGTGCTGAACTGATGGACCGTATTGAGGACGATATTCCCCCTGCCGTCGCGCAGGCGCTGCGTGAAGATCTGGGTGGCGAAGTGGACCCCTGCCGGGACATCACCGCCAGCCTGCTCTCTGACGATACGGCCTCGCACGCTGTTGTCATTACCCGTGAACCCGGTATTTTTTGCGGTAAGCGTTGGGTGGAGGAAGTGTTTATCCAGCTCGGTGACAAAGTACAGCTTACCTGGCATGTGGATGACGGCGATAAAATCGCTGCCGACCAGACGCTGTTCGAAGCTATCGGTCCGGCGAAGCTTATTCTTACCGCAGAGCGCACCGCGCTGAATTTTGTGCAGACGTTGTCCGGCGTAGCGACTGAAGTCAGCCGCTATGTGGCTATTCTGGAAGGTACCCGCACCCAGCTGCTGGATACGCGTAAAACCCTGCCCGGGTTGCGTACCGCGCTGAAGTACGCCGTGCTGTGCGGGGGTGGCGCCAACCATCGTCTCGGCCTGTCGGATGCCTTTTTGATCAAAGAGAACCACATTATTGCCTGCGGTTCGATCACCAAAGCGGTGGAGAAAGCCTTCTGGATGCACCCTGATGTGCCGGTAGAGGTCGAAGTCGAAACCATGGAAGAGCTTGAGCAAGCGCTGCAGGCTGGTGCAGATATCGTGATGCTCGATAACTTTACCGTCGAGCAGATGCGCGATGCCGTCAAGCTGAGTGACAACCGCGCCCTGCTGGAAGTCTCCGGGAATGTCACCGACGAGACCCTGCGAACCTTTGCCGAAACCGGCGTGGACTATATCTCCGTTGGTGCATTGACCAAACATGTGCGTGCCCTCGATTTGTCGATGCGCTTTCGCTAAGCGCTAGTCATCCCTGCTCTTCAGCTGTTTGTACCTCAGGCCAGCTACATGTGCTGGCCTTTTTTCTGCCCAGGTTTTGTTTTTGCGAGCCGCCTTCCGCCACATTAATCCGCTGATGTAACAGACAAAAATTGTTTACGGCCCCGCTCTGAAAAATCATGGCTACCGCTGGCAACAGAGGGAGGGTTAATGAGATTAACAGCGGAATGTGTTACACAGCACCAGCCCACATAGGGATTAGATAATTAGTAAAGTGATTGTATAAGCCAAATTTTAGACCTATTATCTAATCAACCTCGTGTGGCTATGCCAGGGATAGCTTCGGGCAACCCATACATACTAACGCAACCAGATACGGAACATGGCTCTCAGACTGGAGGATACCCAGTGCCAAAACAGGTTATTTATGATGAAAACGGCACGGCGCAGTTTGTAGTACTGCCTGTGGCCGAGTATGAAAAGCTGCTGTCCAATGCCAGCAGTGAATGGGCCAGCCTGCCCTATGAGGCTGACGAACATGATAATGAAACCGTTCCGCAGGAAATTGTCGGGATCATGGTCGGGCAGGAGGTCAGCCTGCAGGCAGCCTGGCGCATTCATCGCGGCCTGTCGCAATATGACGTGGCGGAAAAGCTGGGTACCACCCAGTCCGCCGTTTCGCAGTGGGAGCGCGTTGACAGTAAACCGCATAAGAAAACCCGTGAGAAACTTGCCAGACTTTACCAATGCCGCCCCGAACAACTTATCCTCTGACGATTCAGGCCACTTCATACAGTGGCCTTTTTTCTGCCCAGGTTTTATTTTTGCGAGCCGCCTTCCGCCATATTAATCCGCTGATGTAACAGACAAAAATTGTTTACGGCCCCGCTCTGAAAACTCGGGATCGCTGCTGGCGCCAGCCTGCGGTGGCGAATTATGTTGCTCACCTCTTAACCACAAGGAGGTTTGCCATGAACCAGCAGGGATTCACCCTGATCGAACTGATGATCGTTATCGCCATTATTGCCATTCTCAGCGCTATCGGGCTGCCCGCTTACCAGGGCTATCTGCAAAAAGCCGCGCTGACCGATATGCTGCAAACGGCGATGCCGTTCAAAACCGCCGTTGAGCTCTGCGCTATCGAGCACGGCGGTAGCGGCAACTGCAGCGCAGGCAGCAACGGTGTGCCGATGGAGCGCACTTCTCGCTATGTGTCGGCACTCAGCGTTAAAGCCGGCGTGATTGCCCTAAGCGGCAAGGAGAGCCTTAAAGGGCTGGACGTCAAACTGACACCGCAATGGAACAGCGATAACGGACAGATGGACTGGCAGCGCAGCTGTAAAAGCCAGTCTTCCGGATTGCAAGAGGCTTGCCAGGATGTGTTCCGCTTTGATGAGGAGCAGGCGCCATGAACCCAGAGACGCAGCGCGCGGTAGAGGCCATCTGCCAGCGCTATCAGGCGGTGATTGTCGGGTTCAATGCCCAGCGGCTGCACATTGCACTGGCCGCTACTCCGGGTCACGAAATGATGACAGAACTGCGCTTTGCCACACAAAGTGCCATCGAAGTGGAGTGCTGGCCTCAGGCCAGGCTTGAACAATTTATTCAGCGCGAGGGAAATAGCGCCACCGCATCAGCACAGGAGAGCGCCGAAGAGTACAGCGGTGAGGCCGTTGTGAAGATTAACGAACTGCTGACCCAGGCTTTGCAGAAGCGCGCGTCGGATATTCACCTTGAACCACAGGAAAAGGGGCTGCGCGTCCGCTTACGCGTCGATGGCGTACTGCAGCAATTGCCGGGCAGCTGGGCGGAGAACAGCGCCCCGCTGATTGCGCGCCTGAAAATCCTCGCCAGCCTGGATATCGCTAAGCGCCGGGTGCCGCAGGATGGGCAGTTTTCCCTGCAGCTTGGCCAGCAAACCCACTCATTCCGCCTGTCGACGCTGCCGGTGCGCGGGGGTGAGAAAGCCGTGGTGCGCCTGCTGCAGAGTGATTCCCAGTCGGTGGCACTGGAGAATCTCAAGATGCCTGCCCCCCAACTTAAGCGTTACCGCGAAGCCCTCTCACGCCCGCAGGGCATGATCCTGGTGACAGGCCCGACCGGCAGTGGCAAAACGTTCACGCTTTACAGCGGGCTGAGCTGGCTGAATATCGCCACGCGTAATCTGTGCAGCGTGGAGGACCCGGTGGAGATCCCGCTGGCGGGGATCAACCAAACCCAGATCCACCCCCGCTCGGGGCTCGATTTCCATCGGGTGCTGCGCGCGCTGCTACGCCAGGATCCCGACGTGATTATGATCGGCGAGATCCGCGATGGTGAAACAGCTGAAATTGCGGTGAAAGCGGCGCAGACTGGTCACCTGGTGCTGTCGACGCTGCACACTAACTCAACTACCGAAACGCTGGTCAGGCTGGGACAGATGGGCGTACCCGGTTATCTGCTGGCTTCAGCATTGAAACTGGTGATTGCCCAGCGTCTGGTGCGAAGGCTGTGCCCGCACTGCCGTCAGCCCGCCGAGGCTACAGCTCATCTGCCATCACATATCTGGCCGGGAACCATTCAGAACTGGCACGCCGTAGGGTGCGATCGCTGCTTTTCCGGTTTTTACGGCCGCCTGGCGCTGTTCGAAATGCTGCCGATATCTGCACGGCTGCAAAATGCGCTGGCCAGCTCGGCCATGCCTGAAGAGCTGGAGAAAATCGCGCGTCAGCAGGGGCTGAATTCACTGTTTGTCGAGGGACTTCACTGCGTGAATCGGGGCGATACCACCCTCGAGGAGCTGACACGCGTTGCCGGAGGCTGTGATGAGTAAGCGCTACCTGTTTCGCTGGCAGGCCATGGACGATAGCGGCAACCTGCATCACGGCTGCAGTTTTGCCCCCAGCGCCGGGCAGATTGCGGCCGACCTTGCCGCGCATCACCAGCTGCCGCTGAAGATATCCCCGCGCCAGCGCTGTGGGCAACGTCAGTGGAAAGGGGCGCAAAAAACCGCGCTGGTGCGCCAGCTGGCAACCTTACTCAAGGCGGGAATGCCGCTGGCATCCAGCCTGCAGCTGCTGGGTGAGGGGCATCCTGAACCCTGCTGGCAGGCCCTGCTGCTGGAACTCCAGCAGCGGATTACATCAGGTATCCCTTTTTCAGACGCGCTGGCGGCCTGGCCTGATGTATTTCCGCCGCTGTACGCCGCACTGATCCACATCGGTGAACTGACCGGAGAGCTGGATGAGTGCTGCCTGCAGCTGGCGTTGCAACAGGAACAGCAGCAGCAGCTGCAGCAGAAGGTGAAAAAGGCGCTGCGCTATCCGCTGTTTATCCTCGCGGTAGCGCTACTGGTTAGCATCGGTATGCTGGTCTTTGTTCTGCCGGAGTTTGTCGCGATTTATCAGACATTCAATGCCCCACTGCCGGCGTTTACCGCCGCGGTGATCGCCTTCTCGCAGCTCATCCAGCAGCAGGCCTTGCCGGGCATTACGCTGGTTATCGCGGTTGTTCTGCTCTGGCGCAGGCTGCATAAAAAGTCCCCTGGCTGGCAGCGCCGCGAGCAGCGGCTGCTGATGCGGCTGCCGCTGATCGCCGCCCTGTATCGTGGCAGCCTGCTGAGCCAGATCTTTACCACCCTGGCGCTCACCCAGCGCGCCGGGCTGACGCTGCTGCAAAGTTTGCAGGCGGTAGAGAAGACGCTATCGCCGCTGCTGTGGCGCGAAGCTATTGCTGCGCTGCAGCGGCATATCGAAAACGGCAATCCGCTGCACCAGGCATTAAAGACGCATCAGCTGTTTACGCCGCTGTGCTATCAGCTGGTGAAAGTGGGGGAAGAGTCAGGTTCGCTGGATGCGCTGCTGGCACGGCTGGCGGGCTGGCATGAACAGCGAACTCATCAGCTGGCGGATGCGCTGGCAGCCGCGCTGGAGCCGCTAATGATGGTGGTGATTGGCGCGATTGTCGGCACGCTGGTGGTTGCCATGTATCTGCCGGTGTTCCGCCTCGGTGATGCGCTGGGTTAGGCCGTCGCGCTGGATGCACGACGGCCCCTGGTCAACAGCAATCTTTAACGATTAAAGACGCGGTTTTCCTGCTCGTTAACGCGGATAAACGTGGTGCGCTTAGTCAGCTCTTTTAAACGCTCTGCGCCTACATAGGTACAGGCTGAGCGCAGCCCGCCAAGGATGTCACGCGCGGTCTGATCAACCGGCCCACGCAGCGGCAGCTTAACGGTTTTGCCCTCGGCAGCACGGTACTGCGCCACTCCGCCGACGTGGCGTTTCATGGCGGATTCGGAGCTCATGCCGTAGAACAGCATAAACTGCTCGCCGTTCTCCTCAACCAGCGTGCCTTCGCATTCGTCGTGGGCGGCGAGCATGCCGCCCAGCATGACGAAATCAGCGCCGCCGCCAAAGGCCTTCGCCACATCGCCCGGCACGGAACAACCGCCATCGCTGACGATCTGCCCACCCAGGCCGTGTGCCGCATCGGCGCACTCAATCACGGCGGAAAGCTGCGGATAGCCGACGCCGGTTTTCACCCGCGTGGTGCAGACGGAACCCGGACCGATGCCCACCTTGACAATATCCGCCCCGGAGAGGATCAGCTCCTCCACCATCTCACCCGTCACCACATTTCCGGCACAGATCGTTTTCCCCGGGCAGGCCTCACGCGCACGCTGCAGGAACTGCACGAAGTGCTCGGAATAGCCGTTTGCCACGTCGATACAGATAAAATTTAGCGCCGGAGACAAGGCCAGGATCTGCTGCAGCTTGGTAAAGTCAGCATCTGACGTCCCGGTTGAGACCATAACATGGCGCAATACCTCGGGGGTGCTACGGATGACAAACTCACGCCACTGCTCAACGCTGTAATGCTTGTGGACGGCAGTAAGAATATTGAAGGAAGCCAGCGCCGTCGCCATGCTGAACGTGCCCACCGTATCCATATTGGCGGCAATGACAGGAACGCCGGACCAGCTGATAGCGGAGTGTTTGAAGGTGAACTGACGTTCCAGCTCAACCTGAGAACGGCTTTGCAGAGTGGAACGCTTTGGACGGATTAAAACATCCTTAAAGCCTAACTTAATATCTTCTTCGATGCGCATAACAATTATCCTGGTTGATGGCGGTGATCCGGGAGCGCTCCTTTCAGGGTTACGCGGCGCGGATAAAGCTGAATGCCTGTTCCAGTGACGCTATCATACGCGCTAAAAACGCGCCGACAAGACTGCGAAATTTGCTTTATTTACGCTACAATCCGTTAAATTTACCTGTAAAACTGCTTTGTGATCTGCGCCTCAAAATTGAGCTGGGCGGTGTAAAATCAGGTCAACAAAGCAGCGAGAACTTGAAAGCATGCCTTATATCGTTGCGCTAACCGGCGGCATCGGCAGTGGAAAAAGTACCATTGCTAACGCTTTTGCCGCACTGGACATTGATATTGTTGATGCAGACGTGATTGCGCGCCAGGTGGTAGCGCCTGGGCAGCCGGCACTGGCGGCCATTTCTCAACGCTTTGGTGATGAGATTCTGCACCCGGACGGTTCGCTGAACCGGGGCGTGCTGCGGCAGAAAATCTTTAGTTCGCCGCAGGATAAAAGCTGGATTAACAAACTGTTACATCCTCTTATCCATGCAGAGACGCGTAAGCAGTTAGCATTGACCCGCTCGGCCTGGTGCCTGTGGGTGGTTCCGCTGCTGGTTGAGAACCATTTGCAACACCTCGCTGACCGGGTGCTGGTGGTCGACGTAGACCGTGAAACCCAGCTGGCGCGCACCCTACGCCGCGACGGTATCAGCCGTGAACAGGCGGAAAATATTCTTGCTGCTCAGGCTTCGCGTGAAGCGCGTCTGGCAGTGGCGGATGACATTATTGATAACAGCGGATCGCCCGAAACGGCGATCGCGCGCGTTGCTGAACTCCATCAGCGCTATCTGGCGCTGGCAGCAGCAACCGATCGGGATTAACAGCATGAGCACAACGGTTCTTTTTGAACATCCACTGAACGAAAAAATGCGTACCTGGCTGCGTATCGAATTTTTACTCAAGCAACTTAGCGCCAGCCAGAACATTGTTGATCACCTGGGCGCGCTGACATTTTTCCGCAATGCCGCCGAGCTGCTGGACGTGTTTGAGCGTGGTGAACTGCGCACCGAAATCCTTAAAGAGCTGGAGCGTCAGCAGCAAAAACTGCAGTCATGGTCTGAAGTTCCCGGCGTGGATACCGCCACGATTGATGCCCTGCGTGCCGACCTGAAAACCCGCGGTGCGGCGCTGATGGCCGCCCCGCGCATGGGCCAGCTGCTGCGCGAAGACCGTTTAATTGCTCTGGTGCGTCAGCGTTTGAGCATTCCGGGTGGCTGCTGTAGCTTTGATCTGCCGACGCTGCATATCTGGCTTCATATTGAACAACCGCTACGTGACCAGCAGGTGGCCATCTGGCTGAACTCCCTGGCGCCAATGCGCGATGCATTGACGATGATCCTCGACCTGATCCGTCAGTCCGGGATTTTCCGCAACCACACCAGCCTGAATGGTTTCTTCCAGGATAACGCCGAGGGTGCTGACCTGCTGCGCCTGCAGTTAAAGCTGGACGACTCTCTTTATCCGCAGGTTTCCGGTCATAAAAGCCGTTATGCCATCCGTTTTCTGCCGCTGGATAGTGAACGGGGTGAAGTTCCCGCCCGTCTCGATTTTGAGCTGGCCTGTTGTTGAGGTAATTGTATGAGTGATGTAACCATGGTGAACTGCCCGACCTGCGGCAAGCAGGTCATTTGGGATGAACTTAGCAGCTGGCGTCCGTTTTGCAGCAAGCGCTGCCAGCTGATCGATCTTGGCGAATGGGCCGCTGAAGAGAAGCGTATTCCCAGCAGCGACGGTCTGAATGACAACGAAAGCTGGAGTGAGCAACTGCTCGATCGCGACTAGCTGTTAAGGTTACGGCGTGGCCTGATGCGCTTCAGCTTTCAGGCGCGCCACCAGCTCCGCGTTGGCCGGTGGAAACTCATCGGCCTGCAACTCAGCCTGATCCACCCAGCGTGACGGCTGCCCTTCCCGCCCATACGGCTCGCCATTCCACTGTTCAACCAGAAAGAAGTGCAGCGTCACGCGCAGGTCGGCGTAAGTATGGTCGGCAATCCCGTATGCGCTGGCGCTCAGCACCTCAATGCCGGTCTCTTCCTGCAGCTCACGTTTCAACGCCAGCTCTGGCGTTTCACCGCTCTCGATTTTACCGCCCGGAAATTCCCACATGTTTGCCATATGCGAACTGGCGGCGCGCTGAGCCAGAAAAATCTGCCGAGCGCCGTTACGGATAATGCCTACTGCTACCTGTAAATGTTTCATGCTTATTCACTCTGCCAGGGTTTAATTTGAACCGCGTCACTTTATCACCGATTGAGAGTACTGTCCTGCTGCCGCATATACACATCTTTACAGGATGCAGGTGTTAACAGCCCGGACAATAAGTAAAATAAGAGAGTTTAATTTTATCCCGCAGCGAGTATTTGCTTAGTGTATTCCACTATGAATCATCCTGGCATCAGTAAAATGAATGATGCTGAACATCATAGCAGAAGGAAAAACAATGACTAAGTACTCAACGATGCAAGTTTTATTACACTGGATTTCCGCCATCGTTATTATATGGGCGATGGCAAGTGGCTTTTATATTTCCTTAGGGAATACTTCAGGGCACGTAAAAGAGTTTGTAGGATTTATCAATGTATCCGTGACAGCACTGTTTATTCCTTTCTTTGCTCTTCGTATATTTTACGCGATCAAAGCGGGGAAGCCAGCCAATATTAAAAGTAAAGCCGGCAACCATGCTTTAGCCAATGCAGTGCATATCATTATCTATATCAATACCACATTGGTGCTTTTTACTGGCGTGATGATGATGGAAAGGGATATCAATATATTTAATTTGGTCCAACTTCCCCATCCGCTTGAGGGCGGAGCTCTGACCAGTGCATTTCATCAGCTGCATATTATCTCCTGCGTGACGCTGTCTATACTGATTGTTATGCATGTACTGGCTGTTTTTTTTCACCACCTTGCAGGCAACCCTATCCTGAGGAAAATGAGTTGGTAGCGTACTCTCTGGCATCCTCATAGATTTCATAGAAAAACATAATGAAAAAAAGGCCTTTGCGCAAGGTAATAATGAGTTTTAAACTTTAATTAATTCATTAATAAAATACACAAAAACCATATAAAACATACAGATAGATAACTTTACAAATTAACCTCTACAGCTTGTATTGCAGGGTGATGAGAGTTATCTATATCCTTCAATTCAGATGGCGATTCAGGTCAATTGCATTTCAACATCAAAGTGTCTGTTAATCAGAACATTTTGCATGAACATTTGCCCTGGTCAGATCTACTAAAAAAATCAGGTGACGTGGAAATTACCAAGGAATATCTACAATGCTAAGTGTTCAGCAATGCGAAAAGATTCTCGATATTGATCACATTCATTTCGGTAACGTTTTAACGGTGGATTGCCAGCTCAATACGCTTAATGTTCTCAGCAGAAAGCTCAGCATCCCGTTAAGTGAAACGCAAAAGCGGTTGTTAATCTGTCTGTTAACCAACATCAATAACAAAAGAGAAATCATCAATATCGTCTGGTACGAGAACCATCAATACATTCGGGATAATAACTATCACCAGTTAGTTTTTCAACTACGGGCGCAGCTGCAACGCCATCAGCTGCCGGGAGATATTTTGATCACCGTCCCTTACTATGGATTAAAGCTTAACAAACCTTTATTGATGAAGATCGAAGCAGAATCCAGGCGCAATGATTTTCGCGAAAACAGTACTGCAAAAACCGTAGAAAAAATAGATAAGCTTAATCGACCTTCCCTACGCCAGTGGTTTTTAAATGCTATCCGCTAATTTAATCATTAAGGTTTGACACGGTTAATCATGATATTGCCAGTTGGTCAGGATCTTCTTTTTTGGGGTCGTCGAGTATTAACACCAGGCAGGATAATTATTTTTAGCCTGCTATTACCGCTGACCTCTTTCACCGCTGCGTTTCACTATGAAGGCAAGCCTTCATCCGTGGCGCAGCGTAATGAGCCGGCCCCACTGCCGCTGCTGCCAGCACAACCTTATGCGACGCTGCAGGCACTTGAGTGGTTCGCCACCCAGGCCAGCACGGCTGCCACGCCGGTGGGGGATGAAGACCAGCAAATCGAGCACGCCGTGCAAAGTACCCTGCCGTTCAGATTAAGCGGATTACTTAGCAACAGCGATGCCCGGCTCTCGATGGCCGTCTTCCAGCACGGCAATGAGCAGCGGGTGGTAAGCATCACAGAGCAGTTACCGGGCACCCAAGCCTCAGTGGTTCGCATTTTCCCCGACCGCGTGGTTATTCGCCATAACGGTCGCTATGAAGCCTTTTATATCAAATGAGTCGCTTTACTCTGGAACATTTATGCAGATGATTTTCTCCCAATGTCGTCGGTCGGCCCGCAGCATGCTGCTGTTACTGGCTGGCTTTCTGCTTTCCCTTAGCGCCCATGCGCAGGGTTATCAGGCAAATTTCAAAAATACCGATATTGACGAGTTTATTACTACGGTCAGTAAGGCGTTGAACAAAACCATCATCATTGAGCCGACGGTAAAAGGGAAAATCAGCGTACGCAGTTACGAAACGCTGAATGACCAGCAGTATTACCAGTTTTTCCTCAGCGTGCTCGACGTGCATGGCTTTGCCGCCATCAGCATGGACAATGGCGTGGTGAAGGTTATTCCGGCGAAAAATGCCAAAGGTGCCGCAGTCCCACTGGTCTCCGCTGATGGTCAGGCCAGCGGGGATGAAATGATCAGCCGCGTGGTTCCGCTGCATTATATTACCGCCAAAGAGCTGGCCCCGCTGCTGCGCCAGCTCAATGACGCTGCAGCTGGCAGCGTCGTGCATTACGACCCTTCAAACGTGCTGCTGATGACCGGCAGAGCCGCCGTCATCCAGCAGCTGGCAGCCATAGTTGAGAGTATTGACCAGCCGGAAGACAACAGTGTTGATAGTGTCAAACTGCGCTGGGCTTCTGCCGCGCAGGTTGCCGAAATCCTTAATCAATTGAATAACAGCACTCAGCCCGGTAGCAGCAGCAAACTGCGCGCCAAAGCAGTGGCAGATACCCGGACCAACGCCGTGTTAATTACCGGCGAGGAGCAGGCGCGTCAGCAGATGATAGATGCGGCGCACGATCTGGATACGAAGAATGACAGCCACAGCAACTCGCGCGTGTTTTATCTGCAGCACGCCAAGGCTGACAATCTGCTGGACGTTTTGACCGGCGTCAGCGGTTCGCTGCAGGACAAAGCCGAAGGTAAGGCCGCCAGCGGCGTCACCATGATGAAAGATATTGTGGTGAAAGCCGATGCGCACACGAACTCCCTGATTATCAACGCACCACCTGACGTGATGGATGACCTTGAAGAGATTATCAAACGGCTGGACATCAGTCGCCCGCAGGTTCAGGTGGAAGCGATTATTGTAGAGGTGCAGGACGCCGATGGCCTGGCGCTGGGCGTACAGTGGTTTAACCGTCACGCTGGCGGCACGCAGTTCCCGGGCACTGATGCCCCTATTACCACGCTGCCGGATAAAGGGTTCGCCAGTGCCCTAAGCAAGACCAGCGGGCTGGCCGCCGGGTTTTATCGTGGTAACTGGGCCGGGCTGTTCAGCGCCCTGCAAACCAATGGACAGAATAATATTCTCGCCACCCCCAGCATTGTGACGCTGGATAATATGGAAGCCGAATTCACCGTCGGTCAGGATGTCCCCATTCTCACCGGTTCACAAACCACCAGCGGCGACGGGGTATTCAACTCGGTGGCGCGCAAAAGTGTCGGCATCAAGCTGAAGGTGAAGCCGCAGATTAACAAAGGCGATTCGGTGCTGATGGAGATCGAGCAGGAGGTTTCCAGCGTGGCCGATCAAAGCAGCGGTGACCCGCTTGGCATGACGTTTAATACGCGCATGGTCAAAAACGCGGTGCTGGTGGACAGCGGTAATACCGTCGTGGTCGGCGGCCTGCTCGATACTGCACACAACCGTAGCGAAAGTCGCGTACCGTTACTGGGTGATATCCCACTGATTGGTCATCTGTTTCGCTACAGCTCCGACAAGCAGAGCAAGCGTAATCTGATGCTGTTTATTCGCCCCACCATCATTCGTCAGCAGCACGCCTTTGACCGCACCAGCGCAGATAAGCTGAACACCTTTCGTCAGCAGCTTGATGAGGGTAATGAAGACCTGCCGCTCAAGAAAGCGCTGAAGCAGCAGCTTAACGTGCGCCAGAGTAACCACGCGCTCCAGCAGCTGCAGCAGGATGTCGCGACCTTCTGGCGGGCGGATGCATCATGACTCAGCCGCTGTTGCCGTTTAACTGGGTACAGCAGTACCAGGTGCTGCTGCTGCCTGACGCGACCCTGTGCTTTCATCCCAAAAGCAGCACATCCGCGCTGTTCGAAGCACGGCGCTATCTGCCGCAAAGCTCGCTGATGCCGCTTGATGAGGTCGCCTTCAGTGAGAAAATGGCGGAGGTTTACCAGCAGAACAGCCGCTCTGCCGAGCTGTTTGAATCACTGGGCAGTGAGTTTGACCTCGATCAGGCGGTCCAGCACCTGCCGGAGGATAACGATCTGCTGGACAGCGATGACGGTGCGCCGGTGATCCGCCTGATCAATGCCATTCTCACCGAGGCGATCAAGCAGGGGGCTTCCGATATTCATATTGAGCCGTTTGAAAAAGTATTGTCGGTACGCTTTCGCATTGATGGCATGCTGCGCCCGGTTTTAACGCCACCGGTGCAGCTCAGCCGCTATCTGCTGTCGCGCATTAAAGTGATGGCCCGGCTGGATATTGCCGAAAAGCGGGTGCCGCAGGATGGCCGTATTTCGCTGCGCCTCGGCGGGCGAAATATCGATGTCCGCGTCTCAACCCTGCCCGCCCAGCATGGCGAACGTATTGTACTGCGCGTGCTGGATAAAAATGGGCTGACGCTGAGTCTGGCGGCGATTGGCATGACGGCTGCAGCGCAGCGGGAAATGGCCCGTCTGCTGCACAGCCCGCACGGCATTTTACTGGTTACCGGGCCTACGGGTTCAGGTAAAAGCACCACGCTGTACGCCGGACTGAAGCTGATCCACGGCGATGATAAAAATATTATGACCATTGAGGATCCGGTCGAGTACGAGCTGGAAGGGATCGGGCAGACTCAGGTTAATAGCAAAATCGATATGACCTTTGCGCGCGGGCTGCGGGCGATCCTGCGTCAGGATCCCGACGTGGTGATGATCGGTGAGATCCGCGATAGCGAAACCGCGCAGATTGCCGTGCAGGCCTCGCTGACCGGCCATCTGGTGTTGTCAACGCTACACACCAACAGTGCGCTTGGCGCCATTGAACGCCTGCGAGATATGGGCGTTGAACCCTTTCTCCTGGCCAGCTCGCTGCTGGGTGTGCTTTCTCAGCGCCTGGTACGCCGGCTCTGCCAGGCCTGTCGCCAGCCGGTGGCGGCGACGGCGGCCCAGCTCAGCTACTTCCCCTCCGCCTCCCGCGGGCTGACGCTCTGGCAGGCGGTGGGCTGCGAACGCTGCCATCACAGCGGCTATCGTGGCCGTATCGGCATTCACGAACTGTTAATCATTGATGACAGCCTGCGTCGGGCGATAAGCCACCCGCATAGCGAGCAGCCGCTGCATCAACTGGTCAGCGCTGACTATCAGAACCTGCAGCAGGATGGACTGCAAAAAGCGCAGGAGGGGGTCACCACGCTGGAAGAGATCCTGCGCGTGACAAGGAATGAAAGCTAAGATGCGTTTTCGTTATCAGGCCGTCAACCGCCAGGGACAGCGCGTGCGCGGGGAGCTGGAAGCCGACACTGCGCAGCTGGCACGCCAGCGGCTGCGCGAACAGCAGCTGCAGCCGTTGCAGTTGCGTGTACAGCGGGCCGGCCTCAGCCTCCAACGCAGCGCGCTCTCCGCCGGGGAACGCGTGCTGCTGATACGCCAGCTGGCCACGCTGGTCGCTGCCGCACTGCCGCTGGAACAGGCGCTGCTGGCCCTGGAAAATCAGACCACCCGCCCTGCGGGCCGCGCCATGCTGCATACCCTGCGCCAGAAGGTGCTGGAGGGGGCGACGCTGGCGTACGCGGTCGCGCTCTACCCCGCCATCTTTCCCCCACTCTATCAGGCGATGATCGCTGCCGGCGAAGCCTCGGGCAAGCTCGATAGCGTGCTGGAGCAGCTGGCAGACTACAGCGAAAAGAGTGCGCAGCTCAAAAGTAAGCTGACTCAGGTACTGATCTATCCCCTGCTGCTGACGCTGGTGGCTATTGGCGTAATCTCTGTGCTGCTGGCCGCCGTGGTTCCTACCGTGGTGGAACAGTTTGTGCACATGAAGCAGGCGCTCCCGCTGTCGACCCGCCTGCTGATGGCGCTCAGCGATCTGGTGCGTCGCACTGGATTTCCACTGCTGGTGCTGCTTCTGCTGGCGGCTGGCGCTGCCCATCTGCTGCTGCGCCAGCCACGACACCGCCTGCGCTGGCATCAGGCGACACTGCGGCTGCCGATAGTGGGACGCATTGTTCTCAATCTCAACCTCGCCCGCTATGCGCGCACCCTCAGCATTCTCAGCAACAGCGCCGTGCCGCTGCTGGAGGGGATGAGCATCGGTGCCACAGTGCTAACCAATCAGTTTATTCGCCAGCAGCTTGAACAGGCCGCCACGCAGGTACGCGAAGGCAGCAGCCTGACGCTGGCGCTTGAACAGACGCAGCTACTGTCACCAATGATGCGTCATATGGTCGCCAGTGGAGAAAGCAGCGGCGAGCTGGACAGCATGCTGGCGCGCTGCGCAGATATGCAGGACAGCGCGTTTCTCAGCCAGATGACGCTGGCGGTCAGCCTGTTCGAACCGCTGCTGGTGGTGGTGATGGCCGCCGTGGTGCTGTTTATCGTGCTGGCGATCCTGCAACCCATTTTACAACTCAACAACCTGGTAGGATAAATCATTATGGAACAAGGCGTTAATCAACAGAGGCAGCGGGGCTTCACCCTGCTCGAAATGATGGTGGTGATCGTGATACTCGGCATTCTTGCCAGCCTGGTGATCCCCAGTCTGATGGGCAATAAAGATCGTGCCGATCGTCAGAAAGCCATCAGCGATATCGTGACGCTGGAAAATGCGCTGGATATGTACCGGCTGGACAACAGCCGCTACCCCAGCAGCGAGCAGGGGCTGAAAGCGCTGGTGAGTAAACCAGCCCTGCCGCCCGTTCCGCAGAATTACCGCAGCGATGGCTATATTCGCCGCCTGCCGCAGGACCCGTGGGGCAATGATTACCAGCTGGTAAGCCCTGGGAAACAGAGCAGCGTAGATATTTTCTCTGCGGGGGCGGATGGGGTCGCCGGCACTGAGGACGATATTACCAACTGGCAGACCGCAAGCGACTGATGCCGCGCCAGAACGGATTTACGCTGCTGGAAATGATGATGGTGCTGCTGCTATTAAGCATTATTGCCCTGGGAACCATCGCCACCCTGCCTGCGGCCAGCACCAGACCCCAGGCGGAGAAACTGCTGGTGATGATTCGCCAGGCGATTGGCCAGCCGCAGCTCGATGGTGGAGTGATACGGCTTCAGGTGAGCCAGCAGCAGGCCACGCTTTTCCGCCTGGCGGCTGGCCACTCTGAGGGCGAAACGCCGTTTCCGGGACACCACTGGCAGCCACTTGGCACGCGCCTGGGGCAGCTCGACCTGCCTGAGCCCGGGCAGCTGAGTTTAATCGTGGAGGGCAGAACGGTGCCGCTGCCAGCATCGCTGCTGTTTCTGGCGGATGGCAGCCAACCCGCTTTTACTTTACGGATTAGCAGCCCTGGGCTGCGCGCCACCCGCATCACCGCGCGCAGCGGTGAGGCTGTGTTATCGGAGTCACCATGAAGCAACGGGGGATGACGCTGCTGGAGGTGATGGTCGCGCTGGCGCTGCTGGCGATTGCCGGTCTGGCACTGATGAAAACCAGCGGTGAGCAGGTACGTAATCTGTCGCGGCTGGAGGAGAAACAGTTCGCTTATATGGTGGCGGATAATCAACTCGCACAGCTACAGCTGCAGCAGGTCTGGCCGCCGCAAAGCTGGCAGTATGGCAACACGTCGATGGCGCAGCGGCGCTGGTACTGGCGCTGGCGCGGCGTCAGCACCCGTCATGCGCAAATCAGGGCGCTGGAAATTGAGGTGCGTCTCGACCCTTCTCAGCAGGCCGCACTGGCTACGCTGCACGGCTGGCAGGGCAAATCATGATGCGCGGTCAGCAGGGGTTTACCCTGATTGAAATGATGCTGGCGCTGGCAATTTTTGCCATTCTCAGCCTGACGGGCTATCAGATCCTGCAGGCGGTTATGCGCAGCGACGAACAGATCCGCCAGAACGTCACCAGGCGGGAAGAGATTGGCCGCCTGTTTGCACTGCTCGATCGCGATCTCTCACAGGCAATGATCCCGTCACAGGATGAAAAGCGCTCTCACGCGCACCCGGCATTTATCAGTAATACGCCGGCTGCGCTGCTGCAGTTTACCCGGCGTAACAGCACCCTTCCCGCCAGCATCGCACCACGATCCTCATTACAGAGGGTGCGCTGGCGGCTGGCTGATAGCGGCCTGCAGCGTGAAAATCTTGAGTCGAATGAGATCACAGCCCGCTTTCAGCGGATCGATCGGGTGCAGCTACGCTTCTGGTCGGCGGGGAGCTGGCAGGCTGGCTGGCCCGCAGCGTTTAGCCTGCCCGAGGCGATAGAGGTCACGCTGCACACCCCGGATTACGGCCAGCTTTCTACCATCATTCTGCTAAGCGGTGGGCAGTAATGCAGCGGCAACAGCGCGGAATGGCGCTGCTGGTGGTTCTGCTAATGATCGCCATGATGGCGCTGCTGGCAACCACCAGCAATCAGTATGGCAACCTGGCTGTGGCCCAGGCGGGCAACCGGCAGGCTATGCTGCAGGCGAAGTGGGATCTGCTGGGTGCAGAGCAGTGGTTTCTCACCACTCAGCCGCTGCAGCAGCCGTTTAACGCGGTGCGCCAGCAGCAGTTTGGTGAACAGCTGCTGCACTTCAGGCTGCGCGATCGTCAGGCCTGTTTCAATTTGAATGCGCTGCTGATGCAGAGGGTGGCGGAAGACCAGCAGCCTGCTTCCCCCTCCCTCGCGCGCCAGCTTTTTCTGCGCATGCTGGGCCAGCTTGGCCTGAAGAAAGAGGAAGCCGACCGCCTGATGCAGCAGCTTATTGCCTCGGTTAAACCCGACCCGCAGGTCAACAAATGGCGGCTGTTTGATGAAGTCAGCCAGCTGAGAACGCTGCCTGCGGTCACCCCCACCCTGTGGCAAAAACTGCAGCCGCTGCTGTGCGTGACGCCGGAAACCCGCCTCAACATCAACGTGAATGGCCTGACTGCACGCCAGATGCCGTTATTCAGCGCGCTGTTTGCCGGGCAGCTCTCCTCCACGCAGCTGCAATCGCTGCTTGATGCCCGTCCACCTGAGGGGTGGAAAGACATTCATGCTCTGGTTAGCGGCATAAACAGCCGGACGCTCGAACCTGCTATCGCCACTCTGCAAAGCGTGGTGGTAACCGAGAGCCGCTACTTTGAACTGCTGATTTGGGGCGATCATCCGACAATTTTTAGCGCATTACGTAGCCGGGTTGAACAGCAGGATGAAAGCTATCGGGTCACTGCCCGGCTTTATGGATTAAGTGAGTGAACGACATGATCACATTTGCACGCAGGCAAAGCGGATTACTTTGTCTTTATTTCAGCGGTGCCGGGCGAAACCAGCGGCACTGGCACTATCGCTCCGCCTCTGGCGAATGCAGCACGGGCGTGGAGGATGCCCCTTGCCCGGCGCTTGAGGGCGACCAGGTGTGGCTTGCGGTCCCCTCGGAACGCTGTCTGTTTTATACCGCCAGCGGCGGCGGCGGCAGGATCTCGCCGCAGGCCCTGCGCTGGCAGCTGGAGGGGTTTGCGCTGGGCGACATCGAAGCCTTGCATATCACCGTGCTGGCAAAAGAGGCCGGGCAGCAGTATCTGGTGGCCATTGACGCAGAGTGGTTACGTACCACGCTGGCGCACATCGCACAAAGTGGCCTCAGGGTAAGTTACGCGCTGCCGGACATCATGTGCCTGCCACAGGGGCATGCCAGCCTGGCTGGCGAACAGTGGCTGGCACATCATGCGCCCTTCGCTGGCGTCAGCCTGCCCTCTGCCGATGTCGCGCATTTGCAGACGCTTGACCCTACGCTGGCGGGTTTACCCCAGGTGGCGTGGCCAGCGCTGCCCGCTAAACCACCCTGCTTTTCTCTGCTACATGGCGCATTTTCTCCGGCCATCCGCTGGGGTAAAAGCCTACACTGCCTGGCTGCCGCGCTGCTGCTTTCGCTTGCGGCCCTGCCTGCCGTACCGCTGTGGCAGGGCTGGCAGTTAAACCGCGCAGCCGGGCAGATAAACCAGCAGGTGCTGCAGCGTTACCAGCACTATTTTAACGGACAGTCGCCGACCGATGCGGGCGCAGCATTTCGCCACCAGCTGCAGCGGCTGGAAGCCGCCCCTTCCACCTCAGGGCTGTTGTCGCTGATGACGGCATCTCAGGCACTGCTCGCAAATCTGGATACAACTGCCCTGCAGCGGCTGGAATGGGATGCAGCACGCCAGCAGTTGCACTTACACTTCGCCACACCGCTGGCAGCGACAGCCCTGCAGGCTGCACCCGCGGGTATCACTGTCAATCTGCAGGAACGTAACGAGCTGATTATAGGAAGGAAACCATGAAGCAACGCGTACACCATTTCTGGCAGTCTCGACAGCCGCGCGAGCAGGCCCTGCTGCTGCTGTGCCTGGTCGTGGCCTGCGTTGCCCTGCTTTACAGCGCCCGGCAGGGTGCCGTTGCGTGGCAGCAGCAGGCAGCAGCACGCCTGCAACAGCAGCAGCGGGCATGGCAGCAGATGCAGCAGCTTGAGGCGCGTATGCAGGCGGTATTACCCGCACGGCCCGACATTGCCACCCTTAATCAGCTCACCGGCCTGTCGCTGCAGCCGGCGGCAGATGGCGCACTGATTGCCAGTGCCGATTCCGTGGAGTTTAAGCCGCTGATTAACATGTTGATATCGCTGGAGCAGCAGCAGCGCCTGCAGGCTACCCGCCTGCGGCTGGAACGGCAGGAAACACGGCTGCGCCTGACGCTGCTGGAGCTGAACGATGTTCGCTGATGCCGCTTACTGGCTGCTGCTGGCCGCGCTGGGTCTGACGGTAGGTAGCCTGCTGAATGTCGTCTGCTGGCGACTGCCGCTGATGATCACCGCGCAGGCACCCGCAGGTTTCAGCCTGTGGCTACCCGCCTCACACTGCCCACAGTGTCAAACGCCGCTGAAGTGGCACGACAATATTCCCCTCATCAGCTGGTTGCGGCTACAGGGCCGCTGCCGTCATTGCCGGCAGCGGATTGCCGTGCGCTATCCGCTGATGGAGGGGGTCACCCTGCTACTGACGCTGGCGGTCAGCGCCATCTTCCCCTGTGGCCCGCTGCTGCTGGCGGCGCTGCTGCTAAGCTGGCTGCTGCTGCCGCTAATGGTGATTGATGCGGAACATCAGCTACTGCCCGATCTGCTGACGCTGGGATTGCTGTGGCTTGGCCTGCTGGCAAACCTGCTGGCGTGGCTGCCCGCCGTTACGCTTCACGCCAGCGTTGCCGGGGCCATTATGGGCTATAGCGTGCTGGCGCTGCTGGCACATGGCTGGTACTGGCTGCGCGGGAAAGAGGCGTTGGGTTTGGGGGATGCCAAGCTGCTGGCGGCGCTGGGTGCGTGGCTGGGATGGCAACCGTTGCCCCAGCTGCTGCTGCTGGCTTCGATTGGCGGGATTGGCTGGGCGCTGATGGCGCGCCTGCTGTGGCAGCGCCCCCTCAGCGCCGCCTTGCCGTTTGGCCCTTTTCTGGCCGTTGCCGGCTGGTTACTGTGGCTGAGCGGCAACCGCTGACTGTTTTTTCTGAGTAAAGTGAATAAAGGGCGCGCTGGACTGGTTCAGCGCCGCACATTTGTCTGCCAGCGTGGGAGCATCCGCATCCAGCGCGCTCATGCGGCTGGCAACCTGCGCCGCCAGCTGCTGGCGAAAGTCTGGCGGCGTCGCCCATCCCCGCTCTGCGGCCAGCGAGAGCGCGCTGGCGGCCAGGCGATCGTCCGCCGGAATATCGCTACGGTTGCAGTTTTGCCGCAGCCAGCTGGCGGAAGCCACAACGGCAGAGAGCTGAGACAGCTGGCTGGCAACCGGCACGGCTGCCGCAGGCTGGTGATGCTGGCAGGCGCTGAGCGCCAGCGTGCTGATTAGCAGAGCGGGTAACACTATCTTCATCATTAAGGTCATCTTTTGTGAGACATAAAGGGGGGGAATTATACATCCCCTGTTTCACCTCTCTGTTTCGCTAAGATCATTTAAGCCGTTTTCAGCCTTAAGGCATCCCCCGCCAGCAGCATTAACGCTGTTTAAGTTTCAATAAGTAACCCCGCCAGCATTTTTTCCCTAGGCTACGAGCACCTGACATGTGGCAGGTATCCACTTTATATCTGGAATTATGGAATCGATAAAATGATGAAATTGAACAAAGTCGCCCTGGCATTATCTTCACTATTAGTCAGCGGTGGCGCTTTGGCCCACGGTTATGTCACCGAGCCGCCTTCACGCGACCTGCTGTGCCAGAAAGGGGTGAACACCGACTGCGGCAATGCCGCCTACGAGCCGCAGAGCGTGGGTGAATCTCATAAGGGCTTCCCGGGTGCGGGCACGCCACCGGATGGCAAGCTGGCCAGCGGTAACAATAGTAACAGTGAAACCCTGGCAGCCAGGCTGAATGAGCAGACCAGCGAACGCTGGGCAAAAAATAAAATTCAGGCGGGTGAGCATAACTTCTCATGGCATTTCACTGCCGTGCACGCCACGCAGAACTGGAAATACTTTATCACCAAGCCAGACTGGAACCCTAATAAAGTCCTGACGCGCGACTCGTTTGAATTAACGCCGTTCTGCGTGCATGACGGTAAAGAGATTGTTCCGCCTGCTGATATTACCCACAGCTGTACTATCCCGGAGCGCAGCGGTTACCATGTTATTTATGCCAACTGGGAAGTGTCTAACACCGATAACACCTTCTATAAGATGATCGACGTCGAGTTTGAAGACACTGTTCCTTCCGAGTGGAAAAAAACCATCGGTTCCATCTCGCCGAAAGTCGCACTGAAAGCGGGTGATAGCGTGAAAACCCGCGTGTTTGGTCCAGATGAGCGCCCTGAACTGAGCACCACGCTCAACATTAACAGCGACGCCGAAGGCGATATCAACATCTGGTCAAAAGCACTGGCTGCACGTATTAATGAGCTACAGCCTGACCTGCGCGCCGGCCAGAAAAATAACCAGGGCGAAGTTAACCCGGTTGAGGGGATGAACACCATTTATACCCGCGATGGCAGCGGCCTGACGCGCGTGGAAATTGAGCTGGACACGCACGAAGAAGTTAAACCGGTGATGGAGATCGGCGGGGTAAAAAATCAGTACACCATTACCGATGGCCACGCACCTATTGAGCTGACCGCTAACGTGACCGGTGAGATGGTGATTAACGCCAAGCTGTTCGATAAACATAACACCCTGCTCGGCTTTGGCAGCGAAACGGTGAAAGACGGTAGCGTTAACGTGGCGCTGCAAAATAAGAACCTGAAGCCAGGCAACTACACTCTGACCGTAGTGGGTATCACCCGCGATCAGCAGATGCTGCAGCAGAGCTTCGATCTGACCCTGAGCGAAGCGGCTGGCGGCGGTGATTATCAGTTCACCTACCCGGAAAACATCAAGCAGTACGTAGGCGGTACTAAAGTTCTGCAGCCAAAAGATGGCAAAGTGTATGAGTGTAATAAAGGCCAGACCAGCGGCTGGTGCACCATCTACGCTGCCAGCGCTAACCACTACGAGCCGGGCGTTGGCGGCTACTGGAAAGATGCGTGGAGCGAAGTGGGCACTGCGGCTAAGTCTCATAAGCACTAATACCTGAATCCATGTAGCAGAAAGCAGGTGTTTAATACCCTGACGCCCCCGGCCTGAATGGCCGGGGGCGTTTTTTTATTCCTTCCGGCCGCCGCAATAGCGCGGGGGCAGATGGGGCGGAGCCCTGCCTCAGTCGCGGCAAAAAAAAAGCCGCAGCGTTATCCGCTGCGGCAATTTTATTCGCTTCACTGGCTGACATCAGGTCGGCATCGCCGCCTCTCGATGTTACCGTGCTGCTGGGTTAAGCCAGACGGCCGTGACACTGCTTATATTTCTTACCGGAACCGCATGGGCACAGGTCATTACGCCCCACTTTACGCTCGCCAGTCTGCTCAGAGAGTGACTGCGCGGCTTCCGTGTCGGCATCAGCGTGGCTCAGCTGCTGCTGCTGCGCCAGATGTTCAGCTTCCTGACGGCGCTGCTCTTCCATTTGCTCAATCTCTTCCGGCATGCGCACCTGAACTTTGCTCAGGGTGCTGATCACTTCGTATTTCAGCGACTCCAGCATGGCGGCGAACATCGCGAAGGACTCACGCTTGTACTCCTGCTTGGGATCTTTCTGCGCGTAGCCACGCAGATGGATACCCTGACGCAGATAATCCATCGCCGCCAGGTGCTCTTTCCACAGCGAGTCCAGCGTTTGCAGCATCACGCCTTTTTCGAAGTTGCGCATCATCTCCACGCCAACCACTTCTTCTTTGCGCTGATACTGGGTTCTCGCCTCTTCCATGATGCGCTCACGCAGCGTCTCTTCATGCAGATCCGGCTCTTTATCCAGCCACTCGGCAATCGGCAGATTGAGGTCGAAGTCGTTGCTCAGGCGCTCCTGCAGGCCAGCAACATCCCACATCTCTTCCAGAGACTGCGGTGGGATATAGCCATCAATGGTGGCTTTGAACACGTCTTCACGAATGCTGGCGATAGTTTCTGACACGTCAGAGACGTCGAGCAGTTCGTTACGCTGGGTGTAGATGGCACGGCGCTGATCGCTGGCAACGTCATCGTACTCCAGCAGCTGCTTACGGATGTCAAAGTTGCGGCTTTCCACTTTGCGCTGGGCGTTAGCAATCGCTTTAGTCACCCACGGGTGCTCAATCGCTTCGCCGGGTTTCATCCCCAGTTTACGCATCATGTTGGTCACGCGATCCGAGGCAAAAATACGCATCAGGGCATCTTCCATCGACAGGTAGAAACGGGATGAACCGTTGTCGCCCTGACGACCAGAACGACCGCGCAGCTGGTTATCGATACGGCGCGACTCATGACGTTCGGTACCAATGATATGCAGACCGCCTGAAGCCAGCACCGCGTCGTGGCGAACTTTCCACGCGCTCTTGATGGCTTCGATCTGCTCTTCGGTTGGATTTTCAAGCGCGGCAATCTCTGCCTGCCAGCTGCCGCCCAGTACGATGTCGGTACCACGACCCGCCATGTTGGTCGCGATGGTCACGGCTGAAGGCTGACCCGCCTGCGCCACGATATCCGCTTCGCGGGCGTGGAATTTGGCGTTAAGCACTTCGTGTTTGATGCCCGCTTTGTTCAGCTCATGGGACACCACTTCTGATTTTTCAATCGAAATAGTACCGACCAGCACCGGCTGACCGTTAGCGGTACGCTCGCGGATATCTTCGATGATCGCGCCGATCTTCTCCATTTCGGTCATGTAGACCAGATCCGGCAGATCCTTACGCACCATTGGGCGGTTAGTCGGCACGACAATGGTATCCAGCTTGTAGATTGAGCTGAATTCAAACGCTTCGGTATCGGCGGTACCGGTCATCCCGGCCAGTTTGTTATACAGACGGAAGTAGTTCTGGAAGGTGATCGAGGCCAGCGTCTGGTTCTCGTTCTGAATTTCCACACCCTCTTTGGCTTCCACCGCCTGATGCAGGCCGTCAGACCAGCGACGCCCCTGCATGGTACGACCGGTGTGCTCATCAACGATAATCACTTCGCCATCTTTAACGATGTAGTCAACGTCGCGGGTAAACAGCACGTGCGCGCGCAGTGCGGCGGTGACGTGGTGCATCATCATGATGTTGCCCGGCGAGTAGAGGGATTCGCCCTCTTGCATAATGCCTTCGCTGACCATCAACTCTTCAACGGCGACCAGACCACGTTCGGTCAGGTGAACCTGGCGCGCTTTCTCATCAACGGAGAAGTGCCCTTCGCCCTGGAAGGTGTCGGAATCCTCTTTCTCCTGACGGATCAGGCGCGGAATGATTTTGTTCACCTGAATATACAGCTCGGAACTGTCTTCCGCCGGGCCGGAGATGATCAGCGGCGTACGCGCTTCATCGATCAGAATGGAGTCAACCTCATCCACCAGCGCGTAGTTAAGCTTGCGCTGCACGCGGTCTTCCGGGCTAAACGCCATGTTGTCGCGCAGGTAGTCAAAACCGTATTCGTTGTTGGTGCCGTAGGTGATATCGGCGGCATAGGCGGCACGCTTGGCCGGAGCCGGCATGCCTGGCAGATTGATACCAATGCTCAGACCAAGGAATTCAAACAGCGCACGGTTGTTTTCGGCGTCACGCTGGGCCAGGTAGTCATTCACGGTAACCACGTGGACGCCTTTACCGCTCAGCGCATTAAGGTAGGCTGGCAGCGTTGCCGTCAGGGTTTTACCTTCACCGGTACGCATCTCGGCGATGCAGCGATCGTTCAGTACCATACCGCCCAGCAGCTGCACGTCAAAGTGGCGCATGCCGAATACGCGTTTACTCGCTTCACGAACGGTGGCGAACGCTTCCGGGATCAGGTTTTCCAGCTCTTCGCCTTTCTCCAGGCGTGCGCGGAACTCAACGGTTTTCGCTTTCAGCTCGTCGTCAGACAGCTTAACGAAATCGGGTTCCATCTTGTTGATCAGGTCTACCGCTTTGC
Source organism: Erwinia sp. V90_4 (assembly GCF_029967685.1). Classification (NCBI taxonomy): domain Bacteria; kingdom Pseudomonadati; phylum Pseudomonadota; class Gammaproteobacteria; order Enterobacterales; family Erwiniaceae; genus Erwinia; species Erwinia sp. V90_4. Next base: position 146,110 of record NZ_JASCAQ010000043.1, read on the forward strand.
GCATACGACGCAGCGTGCGGTCGTTACTGCTACCAAAAACTTTGGTTAATAATTTGATTAACATAGTAAATAATTCTCTCAGCCACCGCGTTCACGATGGACACTTAACGTTTAATTTTAAACAGATTGGTTGTTATGAATTAAGTGCAGATAGCGGTCCGGCGCGAATGCCGTGAACCTGTGCCAGCCACAGGCCGGTTTGATGGCGGGGAACGGCTTCAACCTGACGTTGGGCCGTCGTGCGAATGATGACCGGCGGTTTCGCTTCATGGGTCAGCAGCGCGTTAAGGGTGTCGAGCAGCGCCAGCTTATGGGCTTCAAGCGGCTGGGTCTCTTCCGCTACCGGGGAAACCGAAGGCGTAAGCGTAAATGACAGGTGGCGGATAACCGTGCGGATCGCGTGCTGATGCCAGTAATCTACGCTGAATGAAGGGCGACGCGCGCTCTCCAGCAGCGCCAGGCTCTCAAAACGCACCGCCGTGCCAATATTCAGGCTTCGCGACGAGGTTTCTGCTAAGGTAGGGCGATCGTGCGCTGACGCGTGCGGCAGGCCAAGACTCGCCGCGACCATCCCCAACAGGAGATGCGGCCAGAAATAGCGTCTGCCAAATTGTCGCCAACGATTAAGAATACCGATCACTGTGTTCCGCCGGAGCTTGCTATGCGCGATAGTCGCCCACAATCAATTGAGAGTTTTTTCGACCATGCTCAGGAGAAGAGCGCGCTGCAAAACGTGCAGCAGCGAGCTATTGCTCTGAACAAACTGAACCGTGCAGTGCAGGGCATTCTTCCTGCTCAACTGCATCCCTGGTGCCGCGTGGCAAACTTTCGTCAGGGCGTTCTGGTGATCGAAACGGCTAATGCTAACTGGCTGATGCGCTTACGCTACGAACAGTCCAGCTTGCTGTCAGCTTTACGTGCGCAAATATTACCATCATTGACGTCGATCGACATCAGGATAAATCCATCGCTGGCGGCAAAAGGCCAGGAATCTGTGCAAGAAAACAGCACTCGAGCGAAAGACGCGGAGAAACCGCCTATGAGGCAGCTGAGTGAGCATAGCGCGGAGATTTTACGGAGTGTCGCGAGCCAAAGCCCGGAAAAGCTGAAGAAAATATTAGAACGACTGGCCTCACTGGCCGGAGAGGGTACCAGCTCAACCAGTCGTTAATACCCCCTTCATACTTACAGCTGCTGCTGCAATTATTTGGGGGAGCGTTTGATTCTGGGTTACGCCAGAACCAGATTTGGTGCCTTGAATGTCACCGGGAGTGTCGCTTCGTCTTCAAACGTTGCCCATTCCCATGCTTCCTGCTTAGCCAGAACAGCCTGTAACAGCTTATTGTTCAGGGCATGGCCAGATTTGAATGCGGTAAACGCACCAATGATGTTGTGGCCACACATGTACAGGTCACCGATAGCATCGAGCATTTTATGACGCACAAATTCATCTTCAAAACGCAGACCATCTTCGTTCAATACGCGGTAGTCATCTACCACGATTGCGCAGTCAAAGCTGCCGCCGAGGCACAGGCCACGGGACTGCAGCGCTTCGATGTCACGCATGAAGCCGAAAGTACGAGCACGACTGATCTGACGCGCGAAGGCTTCCGCAGAGAATTCCATGCGGTAGCGCTGGGAGCTGGAGTCAATCGCCGGGTGGTTAAAATCAATGGTGAAATCCAGTGAGAAACCATTGTACGGCGTAAACTCAGCCCATTTGTCGCCATCTTCAACCCGGACAGGCTGTTTGATGCGCACAAACTTCTTAGCGCTATTCAGCTCTTCAATACCTGCGTCCATCAGCAGATAGATAAAGGGTGCGGCGCTGCCATCCATAATTGGAATTTCAGGCGCGTTCACTTCCACCACAATATTATCAATGCCAAGGCCTGCAAGGGCTGCATTCAGGTGTTCGACTGTCGAAATACGTACGTCATGCTCATTAACCAGGCAAGTACAGAGCATGGTATCACGCACGGATTTGGCATCAGCCGGGAAATCAACCGGTGGATTCAAGTCAGTGCGACGATAGATGACCCCGGTATTAGCCGGCGCAGGGCGTAACGTCAGCGTGACTTTCTTGCCGGTATGTAACCCGACGCCAGTCGTCTGAACAATACGTTTTAATGTCCGTTGTTTGATCATCGCATTATCTCGCAAAAATTAGCCATCCGACCGCCAGTTTACTTCACTGGCGGGCGAACAGTTTAACACAAAGAGCGAAGAATCCCAATTTCTCGGGTTATTCCTAGTCTGCCTGCTTGCGCAGGAAGGCTGGAATGTCCAGATAGTCAGGCTCTTTGTTAGTCTGTGTGCCCGGATCGTTGACCACTTTCGCCGCAGGTTTCTGCTCCTGTGGCAGCGGGGCCATACCGTGCTGCTGGTAACGGTGATCCATCACTGGCTGAGTGGTCTGCTTATTGGTCACTAGCGTAATTTCTGGACGTTTGTCCATGCCGATACCGGTAGCCACCACGGTCACACGCAGTTCGTCGTTCATTTCCGGGTCAAGGGAAGTACCGATAACCACGGTTGCGTTGTCAGAAGCGAAGGCGCGGATGGTGTTACCCACGGTTTCGAACTCATCCAGACGCAGGTCGAAGCCAGCGGTGATGTTAACCAGCACGCCGCGTGCGCCAGACAGGTCGATATCTTCCAACAGTGGGCTGGAGATCGCCATTTCTGCCGCTTCTTCCGCACGGTCTTCACCACAGGCCACGCCAGAACCCATCATCGCGTAGCCCATTTCGGACATCACGGTGCGCACGTCGGCAAAGTCGACGTTCATCAGGCCCGGACGGGTGATCAGCTCTGCGATACCCTGTACCGCGCCTTTCAGCACGTCATTAGCCGCGCCGAACGCGTCCAGCAGAGAGATACCGCGACCCAGCACCTTCAGCAGCTTGTCGTTTGGAATGGTGATCAGTGAGTCGACGTGCTTAGACAGCTCGGCAATCCCCTGCTCGGCAAAAGCCATGCGCTTTTTGCCTTCAAAGTTAAATGGCTTAGTCACCACTGCAACGGTCAGAATACCGAGGTCTTTGGCCACTTCAGCCACGACTGGCGCAGCACCCGTACCGGTACCACCGCCCATACCCGCAGCGATAAATACCATGTCCGCACCTTCCAGTGCCTGACGCAGTGCTTCGCGATCTTCTTCGGCGGAGTTACGGCCGACTTCCGGGTTTGCCCCAGCGCCCAGACCTTTAGTAATTCCGTTACCGATCTGAATCGTCTGGCCTACCGCAGTTTTACGCAATGCCTGAGCATCGGTATTCACCGCGAAGAACTCAACGCCTTCGATACGCTCACGCACCATATGCTCTACGGCGTTACCGCCGCCGCCGCCGACGCCGATGACTTTAATCACCGCGTCATTGGTTAATTCCATTGGTTCAAACATAATTTCTCTCCGTTATGTGCCTGTTCGCCTGGAGATCACTAAATAAGTCTAGCATGATCCCCTATGGTAAAAATTAAAACTCTTTTCTCAGCCAGCTGTTGATTTTCTTGAACCAGTTACCCACTGAGGCTCTTTTTTCTACTTCTGCTTCACCGTTAAGGTGAGACTCTTTTCCGTAGTGCAGTAAGCCCACCGCCGTTGAGTAGTAAGGCTCCTGCGCGTAATCCGTTAATCCTGTAATGTTCAGCGGCTGTCCGATACGCACCTGCGTGTGGAAGACACGCTGGGCGCAAGCCGCCAATCCTTCAATCTGTGCCGCGCCGCCGGTCAACACAATTCCGGCCGCGAGGTGATGTTTCACGCCCTGCTGGCGAAGCTGCTCCTGCAGCTGCAGGATTTCGTCATTCACCAGGTTCAGCAGCTCGGTGTAACGCGGCTCAATCACTTCAGCCAGCGTCTGGCGCTGCAGGCTGCGCGGTGGACGCCCCCCTACGCTTGGCACTTCGACGTTTTCGTCTTTGCCAACAATCGAACCCAGCGCACAACCGTGACGCACTTTGATCGCTTCCGCGTCGGTTGGCGGAGTGCCGAAGGCGTAAGCGATATCGCTGGTCACCACGTTGCCCGCGTACGGGATAACCTTGGTGTGGCGCAGTGCGCCGCCGGTGTAAACCGCGATATCCATGGTTCCGCCGCCGACATCGACTACGCAGACGCCCAGCTCGCGCTCATCTTCGGTCAGCACGGCAAAGCTCGATGCCAGACCGGCGAAAATCAGTTGGTCAACTTTAAGGCCGCAACGTTCAACCGCTTTGACGATGTTTTTCGCCATATCGTTGTGGCAGGTGATCAGGTGCACTTTCGCCTGCATGCGCACGCCCGATAATCCGACCGGGTTTTTGATCCCTTCCTGATAGTCGATCGCATATTCTTGCGGAATAACATGGAGGATGCGGTGTTCATCGCGAACACGGACGGATTTAGCGGTATGTACCACATTCTCCACATCTTCCTGCGTCACTTCCTCTTCGGAAATAGGAACCATCCCTATTTCGTTCTGGCAGCTGATATGTTTGCCCGATAATGCAAGGTAAACCGACGAAATCTGACAGTCCGCCATCAGTTCGGCCTGATCGATAGCGCGCTGAACGCATTTCACTACCGACTCCAGGTCGTTAACGCCGCCTTTATCCATCCCGCGAGACGGGCAGCTGCCCACCCCGATAATATTAACCATGCCATCAGGCAGAACTTCCCCTACCAGGGCGGCAACCTTCGCGGTGCCTATCTCGAGTCCAACTACCAGTTTTCTGTCCGTCGACTTGATCATTGTTGTTTAGCCTGTGCCTGATTCTGTTGCTGTTGCTGATTACTGTCAGCGGCCGCCATCGGCGCCGGTGCCCATCCTACTGCCGCGCCAGAGTCGTAACGCAGGTCTACGTAGCTGATACGTTTGTTCTCCGCCTGGCCCTGACGTTGCAGGGTAGGCAGTAACTCGATGAAACGCTGCAGACGTTTCATATCCTCGTTACGCCCTAACTCCAGACGGGTGTCATCTTCTAACACCAGCTGCCATGAACGCCTTGCGGTCATGGACGCCGCCTTCAATTTCAATTTGCTGGCCGCCAGCGCGTTACTCATCTGGTGGTAGCCGGCTAACACTTCAGATTCGCTGCCTTCCGGGCCATACAGCATCGGCATATTTTCTTTACCGAGATGACTGGCCGGGACGCTGAACGATTTGCCTTCTGCATCAACCATATGCACATCATTCCAGCGTGCAACCGGAACGTACTCAACCAGATGAATCTTTAATTCGTCCGGCCACTGCTTGCGCACGCTCACCTGCTGGATCCACGGCAAGCGCTCAATCTGCTGCTGAATAACATCCACATCCTGCGACATAAAAGTGCCAGGTTCGCCAAGCGACAAAATCGCCTGGCGGATGTCATCATTGGTGGTGTAGTGCGTCTGCCCGGTCACCACCAGCTTTGACAGCGGCAGCTGCGAGGCATCGTTCATCCATTTCAGCACCACAAACCCACCGGCCAGCATCACGCCCAGTACCATCGCCAGAAAGATCATCCCGGCAAGGCGTGAACCGTTACTGCGCCCGGTGCGCGCTTTTTCCTGCGCTTCGCGGTTACGGACATTCAGAGCAGCCTGGGACATATCAGTCCGCCAGCTCCAGAATGCGCGCCACCAGCTGCGAGAAGGTCATCCCGGCCTGTTTTGCCGCCATTGGCACCAGGCTATGGCTGGTCATACCCGGTGACGTGTTGACTTCCAGCAGATAGAAACGGCCATCACCGCCCATCATCACGTCTACGCGGCCCCAGCCGCTGCAACCCAGCGCGCGCCAGGCGGCGAGGGTCAGTTCGCTCAGTTCCGCTTCCTGTTCGGCACTCAATCCTGACGGGCAGAAGTATTGAGTATCGTCAGAAATGTATTTAGCTTCATAGTCATAGAACTCGCTGGCGGTTTTTATTCTGATTGACGGCAGAATTTGATCGCCAATCACGCCAACGGTGTACTCAGGGCCGCTTAAAAAGGCTTCCACCAGCACTTCATCGTCGTGGCGGAAGGCTTCATCCAGCGCAGCAGGGAACTGATACGCCTCGTTCACCCGCGAGATCCCCACGCTTGAACCTTCACGGCTCGGCTTGACGAACAGCGGCAGGCCAAGGGCATCAATGCTGGCCAGCTCTTCCGCCGCCAGCCCTTCATCCATCTGGGCGCGCGTCAGCGCGACAAATGGCGCCACCGGCAGCCCACAGCCCTGCCACAGATACTTACTGCGCAGTTTGTCCATCGTGATGGCCGATGCCATCACGCCGCTGCCGGTGTAAGGGATCTGCAGAAATTCCAGCACGCCCTGTAAGGTGCCATCTTCACCGCCGCGACCGTGCAGGGCGATAAAGGCTTTGGCAAACCCTTCCTCTTTCAGTCGCATCACCGGGAAATCACGGATGTCGACCGGATGTGCATCAATGCCTGCATCCTGCAGGCCTTGCAGAACGGCAGCGCCCGATAACAGCGATACGTCACGTTCTGCGGAGGTTCCACCCAGCAATACCGCTACTTTCTCAGCCATGATGTTCCTCTTTATTCGTCTGCGGTTGTAACTTAAGCTCAGCCAGCGTGCGGGCGATACGGCCAACGTTGCCGGCGCCCTGCACTAAAATAAGGTCGTTACCGGTCAGTTTCGGTAACAGCATTTCCAGCACGGCATCATGGTCAGACACCAGAATCGGGTCGACTTTGCCACGACCACGAATGGTGCGGCACAGAGAGCGGCTGTCGGCGCCGGGGATCGGTGCCTCACCGGCGGCGTAAACATCCAGCATCAGCAGCACATCGACCTGTGACAGCACGTTGGCAAAATCGTCATACAGATCGCGGGTGCGCGTGTAGCGGTGTGGCTGGAAGATCATCACCAGATTTTTATCCGGCCAGCCGGCACGCGCGGCTTTAATCGTCACGTCAACTTCGGTCGGATGATGGCCGTAATCGTCCACCAGCATCGCGCTACCTGCCTGGCCGTTCACTTCTGCCAGCGGATATTCACCGAGGAAGTCGAAGCGGCGCCCGGTGCCCTGGAAACTCAGTAGCGCGCTGAGGATTTCATCATCCTCAATGCCCTCTTCCGTCGCCACGGCAACCGCAGCGGCGGCGTTAAGCGCGTTATGGCGACCCGGGGCGTTCAATGTTACGTGCATCAGCGGTTTGTCGTGGCGTACCAGGGTAAAGAAGCCCTGTGCGCCGCGCTGTTGGTAATTTTCCACCCGCACATCGGCGTCATCGCTAAAGCCATAGGTGGTGATCTGGCGCCCGACGCGCGGGATCAAATCGCGGATCACCGCGTCATCCACGCACATCACCGCACGGCCATAAAACGGCAGGTTGTGCAGGAAGTTGATAAACGTCTGCTTCAGATTTTCGAAGTCGCCCTGGTAGGTATCCATGTGGTCGGCTTCGATATTGGTGACAATCGCCACCATCGGCTGCAGATGCAGGAATGAGGCATCGCTCTCGTCCGCTTCCGCAATCAGGTAACGGCTGCTGCCAAGGCGCGCGTGGGTTCCCGCCGCTTTCACCAGCCCACCGTTAACGAAAGTCGGGTCGAGGCCGCCTTCCGCATAAATGCTGGAGACCATCGCCGTGGTGGTGGTTTTGCCGTGCGTACCAGCAACGGCAATACCGTGGCGGAAGCGCATCAGTTCAGCCAGCATCTCTGCACGGCGGATCACCGGGATACGCGCTTCGCGTGCGGCAACCACTTCCGGGTTGTCCTGCGAGACAGCGGTAGAAACCACCACCACGCTGGCATCGCTGACGTTCTCCGGGCGATGGTTAAAATAGATCGTTGCGCCCAACGCGCTCAGATGCTGAGTCACCGCATTCGGCGCCAGGTCTGAACCGCTGATTTCATAGCCTTCATTCGCTAACACTTCGGCAATACCGCCCATGCCGGCACCACCGATGCCAACAAAGTGGATGTGCCGGACGCGACGCATCTCGGGCACGATAGAACGCAGTTTTGCCAGTTGCTGTGTATTCATCTGTTACCTGTGTTGCTACGGGTCAGACCTGCCTGCCCCTACAAAAATCATTTGGCCGCTTTACTGACTTCAGCTGCGACACGTTCGGTTGCATCCGGGATCGCCACCGCGCGGGCTTTTTCTGCCATCTTCAGCAGCGTTGCGCGATCCCATCCTGCCAGCGTTGCCGCCACCACCTCACTGGTGAACTGCGGCTGCTCGTAAATTTTGGCGGCACCGGCCTGCTCCAGCGGCAGGGCATTCCAGTACTGCTGACGATCTTTATGCTGAAACGGCACAAATATCGCCGGTAATCCTGCCGCAGCCACTTCGCTGACGGTCAGCGCGCCGGAACGGCACACCACCACATCAGCCCAGGCGTAGGCGGCGGCCATATCGTCGATGAACTCGGACACCTTATGCTGCGTCTGGTTCACCTGAATGTAAGCCTGATTCACTTCGTCCAGCGCGCCTTTGCCCACCTGGTGCCACAGCGTAATGCTGTCACCCAGCCTGGCCGCTACCTGCGGCATGGTCTGGTTCAGTACGCGGGCGCCCTGACTGCCACCGATCACCAGCACGCGCGTCGGGCCTTCACGCCCGGCTAAGCGTACCGCCGGCAGAGGCAGTGCCAACACGTCGGTTCGCACCGGGTTCCCCACCACTTCCGCCTTAGGGAAGGCACCTGGGAAGGCCTGCATCACTTTGCTGGCAATCTTCGCCAGCCATTTGTTAGTCAGACCCGCAATGCCGTTCTGCTCATGCAGCACCACCGGAATACCGCAGCTCCACGCGGCCAGACCGCCGGGGCCGGAAACGTAACCGCCCATTCCCAGAACCACATCCGGCTGCCAGGCTTTCATAATCGCCCGCGCCTGACGCCAGGCGTTGAAGATGCGCAGTGGCGCCGCCAGTAATGCTTTGATGCCTTTGCCACGCAGCCCGCTGATGCGAATAAAATCAATTTCGATGCCGTGCTTCGGCACCAGGTCCGCTTCCATACGGTCAGCGGTTCCGAGCCAGCGTACCTGCCAGCCCTGCGCCATCAGATGGTGTGCCACCGCCAGCCCGGGGAAAACATGCCCACCGGTTCCGCCAGCCATCACCATCAGTCGCTTTCCAGTCATCAACTACCCTCTGGTGAACGCCTGGGCTTTCGCCAGACGCGTCTCATAATCTATGCGTAACAGGAACACGATGGCGGTCGACATAATAATCAGACTCGAACCACCGTAACTGATCAGCGGCAGCGTCAGACCTTTGGTCGGTAACATGCCCGCTGCGGCCCCGACGTTAACCAGTGCCTGGAAGCTAAACCAGACGCCAATTGAACAGGCGAGGAAGCCGGAAAAGCGCTGATCGATCTCTAAAGCTTTTCGCCCGATGGACATCGCGCGAAAAGCGACGAAGAATACCATTAACAGGGCTAAAACCACACCGATATAACCCAGTTCTTCTCCGATAATCGAGAAGATAAAGTCGGTGTGAGCTTCCGGTAAATATTCCAGTTTTTGCACGGAGTTACCTAAGCCCTGGCCCCAGAATTCCCCACGGCCAAACGCCATCAGGGACTGGGTCAGCTGGTAGCCACTGCCAAACGGATCTTCCCACGGGTTCCAGAAGGAGGTGACGCGGCGCATACGATAGGGTTCGGCCACAATCAGCAGGCAGACGGCGAAAATCCCGGAGCCGATAATCGCAAGGAACTGCCACAGTTTTGCCCCGGCAAGGAACAGCATCGCCAGCGTGGTGACAAAAAGCACTACCACCGTACCGAGGTCCGGCTGCGCCAGCAGCAGTACCGCCAGCACCACCATCACGCCCATCGGCTTGCAGAAGCCCCAAAAGTTGTTACGAACCTCTTCGACCTTACGCACCAGATAGCTGGCGAGATAGCAGAACAGCGACAGTTTTGACAGCTCGGCAGGCTGGATACGCAACGGGCCGAGGGCGATCCAGCGCGATGCCCCGTTAACCGAGCTACCCACCACCAGCACCACCAGCAGCATGGCAACGGTGCCCAGCAGCATGATATTGCTGTAGCGCTGCCAGAAATCCATCGGCACGCGCAGGGTCACCAGCGCCATCCCCATCGCCAGCAGGATGTAAAACGCATCGCGCTTGGCAAAGTAGAACGGGTCATCGTTAAGACGCTGGCCAACCGGCATCGACGCCGATGTCACCATCACAAAACCTATAATCGCCAGGCCAAACGTCAGCCATAGCAGGGTGCGGTCATACAGCACCATCGAGTTGGTATCGCTTTCGCGCGACCCCATGACCCAGTTTCTCAGCAGGTCAGAAATACCGCTGGCAAGGCTCAGACCAGGAACGCGCATCAGTCAGCCTCCCGCGCCAGTTGGGCAAACACGTCGCCGCGCTGCTCAAAGTTTTTAAACTGATCGAGGCTGGCGCAGGCCGGAGACAGCAGCACCAGATCGCCAGGCTGCAGTACGGTTTTAATCTGCTGCACCGCTTCAGCCAGGGTTTCCGTCTGCACGGCAATTTCCGGGCGCAGCTCAGCCAGCTCCGCACCGTCACGGCCAAAGCACCAGATGCGGATACGATCCCCCTGCAGGTAGGGTGCCAGCGCGCTGAAGTCGGCGGATTTACCGTCACCGCCGAGCAGCAGATGCAGCGTTCCCTTAACCTGTAACCCCTTCAGCGCCGCTTCGGTGCTGCCGACGTTGGTGGCTTTGGAATCATTTATCCAGCGCACGCCGTTGCGCTCATGCACCAGCTGGAAACGGTGCGGCAGACCGGCGAAGGTGGTTAACGCTTTCAGGCTGCTGGCACGCGGCAGGCCGACGGCGTCCGCCAGCGCCAGCGCGGCCAGCGCGTTGGTGTAGTTGTGCTTACCGACCAGATGCATCTCATCGGTGTTCAGCACTTTCTCGCCTTTCACCCGCAGCCAGATACTGCCCTGCTGGTGATTGAGATGATAATCGCCGACGTCGGCGCCAAAACTGACGCAGCGCGTGTCGGCACCACGCACCGGCATGGTCATCGCATCATCGGCATTGACCACGCAGACGGCGGCATTCTCATAAATGCGCAGCTTGGCCGCACGGTACTGCTGCATCCCCAGCGGATAGCGATCCATATGATCTTCAGTCACGTTAAGGATGGTGGCAGCGGCGGCGCGCAGGCTGGTGGTGGTTTCCAGCTGGAAGCTGGAGAGTTCCAGCACGTAAAGCTGCGCCGGTTGCGCCAGCAGCATCAGTGCTGGCAGGCCGATATTGCCGCCCACGCCAACCTGCCAGCCTGCGGCTTTCGCCATCTCGCCCACCAGCGTGGTGACGGTGCTTTTGCCGTTAGAGCCGGTGATCGCCACGATGGGCGCCTGCGCTTCGCGGCAGAACAGCTCGATATCGCCGACGATCTCTACTCCGGCATCCGCCGCCGCCATCAGCGACGGATGAGCCAGCGCCATTCCCGGGCTGGCCACGATCAGGTCGGCAGCCAGCAGCCAGTCTTCGTTTAACGAACCTAACCAGCGCTCAACCTCTTTCGGCAGCTTTTCCAGCCCCGGCGGCACGACACGGGTATCCATCACGCGCGGCGTCACGCCACGTGCGACAAAGAAATCAACACAGGAGAGGCCGGTCAGCCCCAACCCGATGATGACGACTTTTTTACCCTGATAGTCAGCCATGATTACCGCACCTTCAGCGTGGCCAGGCCAATCAGCACCAGCATCAGTGAAATAATCCAGAAGCGCACAATCACGCGCGGTTCCGGCCAGCCTTTCAATTCATAGTGGTGGTGAATGGGTGCCATGCGGAAAATACGCTGCCCGCGCAGTTTGAAGGAACCGACCTGCAGGATCACCGACAGCGTCTCCACCACGAATACGCCGCCCATAATCACCAGCAGGAACTCCTGACGCAACAGCACGGCGATAGTGCCGAGCGCGCCGCCCAGCGCCAGGGAACCGACATCCCCCATAAAGACCTGCGCCGGGTAAGTGTTGAACCACAGGAAACCAAGACCCGCACCGACAATGGCGGTACAGACGATCACCAGCTCACCCGCGTGACGCAGATAAGGGATATGCAGATACTCGGCAAACTTCACGTTACCGGTCGCCCACGCCACCAGCGCGAAACCAGCGGCGACAAACACGGTTGGCATAATCGCCAGGCCATCCAGCCCGTCGGTCAGGTTGACCGCATTACTGGTGCCGACAATCACGAAGTAAGCCAGCAGCAGATACAGCAGGCCAAGCTGCGGCATCACGTCTTTAAAGAACGGCACTACCAGCTCGGTCGCCGGGGTGTCTTTGCCAATCATATACATGACAAAAGCGGCACCGAGGGCGATCACCGACTGCCAGAAATATTTCCAGCGGGCGATCAGGCCTTTAGTGTCCTTGCGCACCACTTTGCGGTAGTCATCGACGAAGCCGACAATGCCATAACCGACCAGCACGAACAGTACGCACCAGACGTAAGGGTTTGATGGATAAGCCCACAGCAGCACCGAAATGGTGATGGAGGTGAGGATCATAATCCCGCCCATGGTCGGCGTACCGCGCTTGCTGAAGTGCGACTCAGGACCGTCGTTACGTACCACCTGGCCAAAGGACATTTCCTGCAGGCGGGCGATCATGCGCGGGCCCATCCACAATGAAATAAACAGCGCGGTCAGCAGGCTGACAATGGCGCGAAACGTCAGGTAGGAGAAGACGTTAAAGCCAGAATATAAAGAGACCAGATGCTCGGCCAGCCAGACTAACATGTGCCTTTCTCCTGTAAGGTTTGCACTACCTGCTCCATCGCGGCACTACGTGAACCTTTAACCAATACGGTAATGTGTGAATGCTGTGACAGCAGCGCCAGCGCACGCGCGCTCAGGGCTGCCTTCTCCGTGAAATGCTCACCCACGCCGCTGGCATCAGAGATACCCTGGCTGAGCGTGCCCACGCTTAAAACTTTATCGATGCCGGCCAGGCGAGCCGCTTCGCCGACCTGACGATGACACTCGGCGGCTTCTGCCCCCAGTTCGCCCATGTCGCCGACGATCATTACGCGGTAGCCCGGCATTTCAGCCAGCACCTGCGCGGCGGCGGTCATTGAACCGACGTTGGCGTTGTAGCTGTCATCCAGCAGCAGCTTGTTTTCACCCAGTGCGATCGGGAACAGGCGCCCAGGCACGGCTTTAAGCTGGCTCAGCCCCTGCTGCACCGCCGCGAGCGGCGCTCCGACAGAGAGGGCCAGCGCCGTCGCGGCCAGCGCGTTAGCAATGTTGTGACGGCCCGGCAGCGGCAGGGTAATCGCGATGTCGCCCTGCGGGCTGTGCAGCGTGAAATGGGTACCCTTAGCGCTGAACTTCACCTCAGAGGCGCTGAAATCACAGTCAGCCTGCGGCTCCGGTGAGAAGCGCCAGACGGTTTTGCCGTGCAGCGTCTGCTGCCAGTGCGGCCAGTCGTTGCTGTCGCTGTTGATAATGGCGGTGCCGTGCAGCGGCAGACCGTTGAAAATCTCACCTTTGGCTTTCGCCACGCCCGCCAGCGACCCGAACCCTTCCAGGTGCGCTGCGGCCAGGTTATTGACCAGCGCCGTCTCCGGGCGCGTCAGTTCGGTGGTATAGGCGATCTCACCCTGGTGGTTAGCCCCCAGTTCGATCACCGCATACTGGTGAGCTTCGGTCAGGCGCAGCAGCGTCAGCGGCACGCCGATGTCGTTATTCAGGTTACCCGCGGTGTACAGCGTCTCGCCACATTCACGCAGAATGGCGGCGGTCATCTCTTTAACCGAGGTTTTGCCGGAGGAACCGGTGAGCGCGACGACGCGGGCAGTGGACTGCTGACGCACCCAACCTGCGATCTGGCCGAGGGCAATGCGGGTGTCTGCGACCACAACCTGCGCTACCGCGACAGGTAAGTGCTTACTCACAAGCAGCGCTAAACAGCCAGCGCTGATAGCGTCACCGACGAAGTCATGGGCATCGAAGCGTTCGCCTTTCAGGGCGATAAACAGGCAGCCTGCGCTCACCTTACGCGTGTCGGTGGTCACTTCGGTGATGCTGCGGTCAGCGCCGTACAGCGTGCCGCCGGTGATCTCAGCCAGCTGCTGCAGAGTGAAGGCGATCATGCTATCACCCCCAGCAGACGCGCCACGGTCACGCGGTCAGAGTAATCAAGGCGCTGGCTGCCGATAATCTGGTAATCTTCGTGGCCTTTGCCAGCCACCACTACAATGTCGCCTTCCTGCGCCTGCATCACCGCGTTAGTGACCGCTTGCGCACGCCCCATTACCACGCGGGCGCGGCCGGGGTCCAGCAGGCCAGTCAGCACATCGGCCACAATCGCCGCCGGATCTTCACTGCGCGGGTTATCATCGGTGATCACCACCACATCGGCGAACTGCTCGGCAATCGCCCCCATTAGCGGGCGCTTGCCTTTATCGCGATCGCCGCCGCAGCCAAACAGGCACCACAGCTGCCCTTTACAGTGCAGTCGCGCGGCGCTCAGCGCTTTTTCCAGCGCGTCTGGCGTGTGCGCATAATCCACCACTACCGTCGGTTTGCCCGGCGCGCTAAACACTTCCATGCGCCCGGTAACCGGCAACAGCTGGCTTGCCGTAGCGACCAGCGCCGCCAGTGGATAATCCAGAGACAGCAGCGTCGCCAGTGCCACCAGCAGGTTGCTGACGTTGAATGCGCCCATCAGGCGGCTGTCAATTTCACCGTTGCCCCAGCTTGACTCAAAGCGCACGGAAGCCCCGCCGTCGTGATAGCGAACGTCAGTGGCTTTCAGCCAGCGGCCGTGACAGCCAGGCTGTAAATTGTTTTCCATGGTGACGGCAACGGCGTCAGGCAGCTGCTGCAGCCAGCGGCGGCCGACTTCATCATCGGCGTTGATAATCGCCTGGCCGACCTGATGCTCAGAGAACAGCAGCCATTTCGCGGCTTCATAGCGCGCCATATCGCCGTGGTAGTCGAGGTGGTCGCGGCTGAGATTGGTAAAGGCGGCAGCCGCAAACGGCAGGGCCGCTACGCGATGCTGCACCAGGCCGTGCGAGGAGATCTCCATCGCCGCCAGCGTGGCGCCTTTGTTGACCAGCGATGCCAGCAGATGCTGAACGTCAACCGCTGAGCCGGTGGTATTTTCCGCCGGGGCCAGCTGGCCATACACGCCGTTGCCGACGGTCCCCATCACCGCGCCGGTTTCACCCAGCAGCTGCGCCCACTGCGCCAGCAGCTGCGTAGTGGTGGTTTTGCCGTTAGTGCCGGTCACGCCAATGAGCTTGAGCTTTTCGCCTGGCTGCTGATAGAAGCGCCCGGCCAGGGCTGATAAACGCTGTGAGAGCTGGGCAAGGTAGATAACCGGCACGCCGTGCATCTCTACAATTTGCCCATCTTCCGCTTCACCTTCGGCATCCGCGATGACCGCCGCCACGCCCTGAGCAATGGCCTGGGGAATAAAACGACGGCCGTCAGCCGCATGGCCTTTCACTGCCACAAACAGATCGCCGGAGGCCACTTCACGGCTGTCCAGCGTCATTTCACGCAGCGGGCGATCGGGCGCAGCAGGCACCCATGGAGCCAGTAAGTCGCGCAGATTACGATCGGTCACTCGATCCCTCATTCTTGTTAGTTACCATCTCGCTTTTGTCACTGGTGGGTATGGCATCCGGTTCAACGTTCATGGTGCGCAGCACGCTGCCCATGATGGCGCCAAATACCGGCGCGGATACCGCACCACCGTAATATTTGCCGGCCTGCGGGTCGTTAATCACCACCACCAGCGCAAAACGAGGGTTGCTTGCAGGTGCAACACCTGCGGTATAAGCAATGTATTTATTGACGTATTTCCCGTCCGGCCCAACTTTCTTCGCCGTACCGGTTTTAATCGCGATGCGGTAACCCTTGATCGCCGCTTTAACGCCACCGCCGCCCGGCAGGGCAACGCTTTCCATCATGTGCAGCACGGTGCGCACCAGCGGTTCAGGGAAGACGCGCTGACCCGCCACCGGCGGGTCAACTTTGGTAATCGACAGCGGGCGATAAATGCCATAGCTGCCCATCGTTGCGTAGACTCGCGCTAGCTGTAACGGCGTTACCATTAGCCCGTAGCCGAAAGAGAAGGTGGCCCTCTCTATGTCAGACCACCGTTGTTTTTGAGGGTATATGCCACTGCTTTCTCCGACCAACCCCAAATTGGTCGCTTTGCCGAAACCAAAACGTGAGTAAGTATCTACTAACGCGTTGGAAGGCATCGCCAGCGCCAGTCGAGAAACACCGACGTTGGACGATTTCTGGAGCACCCCGGTCAGGGTCAGTTCGCTATAGCGCGCCACGTCTTTAATTTCGTGGCCGTTAATACGGTAAGGCACGGTGTTCAGCACGCTGCCTTCACGTACCACGCCGCGCTGCAGTGCGGTCATTACCACCATTGGCTTCACGGTGGAGCCAGGCTCGAAGATGTCGGTAATCGCGCGGTTACGCATCACATCTTTTGTCGTGCCGGAGAGGTTGTTCGGGTTGTAGGCCGGGCTGTTAGCCATTGCCAGCACTTCGCCGGTGTTGACATCCACCAGCACCGCGGTGCCCGACTCCGCTTTGTTAAACGCCACGGCGTTGTTCAGCTCGCGGTAAACCTGTGCCTGCAGGCGTTCGTCGATGCTCAGCGCGAGGTTATGCGCCGCCTGACTGTCCACCGAGGAGATATCTTCAATCACGCGGCCGTTACGGTCTTTACGCACGGTACGTTCGCCCGGCTGGCCGGTTAACCACTTATCGAAACTTTTTTCAACGCCTTCAATACCCTGGCCGTCGATATTAGTGAAGCCAATCAGGTGAGAAGTGACCTGCCCGGCAGGATAGTAGCGGCGTGACTCTTCGCGCAGAAAGATGCCCGGCAGCTTGAGTTTTTTCACATAGTCGCCAATGGCCGGGTTGACCTGACGCGCCAGATAAACGAAGCGGCCGTTAGGATTGGCATTCACGCGTGCGGCTAACTGGTCGAGCGGAATCGACAACGCGTCAGACAACGCCTTCCAGCGGCTGTCGAGCGTAATGCCACCCTTGTCGTGCAGCTCTTTCGGATCGACCCAGATGGCGTTGACCGGCACGCTGACGGCCAGCGGGCGGCCAGCGCGATCGCTGATCATGCCGCGTGAGGTCGGTACAGCCTGCACGCGCAGGGAGCGCATGTCCCCTTCACGCACCAGGCGGTCAGGATTGATCACCTGCAGATAGGCGACGCGCAGCAGCAACCCTGCCAGCGCAAGGAAAATACAGCCACACAACAACGCAAAACGCCAGCTGACAAAGCTGGCCTGATCTTCCGTGCGTTTCGACTTCTGCGTCTTATTTGCGGCTCTCATTGAGTCCGGGCGTCCTTATTGCTGTACCACAATATTTTCCTGCGAAGGATCAACATGCTGCATCTGAAGTTTCTCCGTAGCTGTACGTTCCACCCGGCTGTGATCGCCAAGCGCATTCTCTTCGAGGATCAGGTTGCGCCATTCGATATCCAGCGCATCCCGCTCCAGTACCAGCTGTTCACGCTGTGCGGTTAGCAAGCGGGTTTTATGCGCGGTGGTCACCACCGTCACGGCAGTTACCAGCACCGCAATCAGCAAAATCAGAGCGATCTTGCCGTGGCGTAACAGGTCACCACCGATGACGCCGGGTAAATTGTGGCGCTCGTTACCGATCATGATGCCGTTCGCTCCGCGATGCGTAATACGGAACTGCGCGCGCGCGGATTATCGGCCACTTCGCTGTCGCCCGGCATCATTTTGCCCAGCGCTTTCAGCTGGCGACCGCCCAGGCTGCTGAGCTGGGCTTCGGTCATCGGCAGGCCATGTGGCACCTGCGGTCCGCGGCTCTGCTCGCGCATAAAGCGTTTCACAATGCGGTCTTCCAGCGAGTGGAAGCTAATAATCGACAGTCGACCACCCGGGGCCAGCGCGCTCAGTGCGCCCTTCAGCGCCTGTTCAATCTCTTCGAGTTCGCTGTTTACCCAGATACGGATTGCCTGGAAGCTGCGCGTGGCCGGGTGTTTGAATTTGTCTTTCACCGGCGTGGCGACATAAATCACCTCGGCCAGCTCTTTGGTGCGCGTCATCGGCTGTTCACGATTGCGCTCAACGATGGCGCGGGCAATGCGCTTAGCGAAACGCTCTTCACCGAAGGTTTTCAGCACGAAGGCGATATCCGCCTCTTCCGCTTTCAGCAGCCATTCGGCAGCTGACTGGCCGCGCGTCGGGTCCATAC
This sequence comes from Erwinia sp. V90_4, assembly GCF_029967685.1. NCBI lineage: Bacteria > Pseudomonadati > Pseudomonadota > Gammaproteobacteria > Enterobacterales > Erwiniaceae > Erwinia > Erwinia sp. V90_4. Next base: position 164,284 of record NZ_JASCAQ010000043.1, read on the forward strand.
GCATATCCAGCGGCCCGTCACGCATAAAGGAGAATCCACGTTCGGCATCATCCAGCTGCGGTGAGGAGACGCCCAGATCCAGCAGGATCCCATCAATCTTCCCCTGCAGGCCGCGCTCTTCGGCATACTCTGCCAGTGCAGAAAACGGACCGTGGATGATGCTGAAACGAGGATCGTTAATCTCAGCAGCGGCTGCGATAGCTTGCGGATCGCGGTCGATAGCATATAAACGACCCTGCTCGCCCAGCTGGGAGAGGATCAGGCGTGAATGTCCGCCGCGGCCAAAAGTGCCATCAATGTAGATGCCGTCAGGTTTGATATTGAGGCCGCTTACCGCCTCGTCTAACAGCACCGTTCTGTGTTTGTAAGTATCCTGCATAGCTATAACGACAAATCCTGCAGCCGCTCAGACAGGGGTTCCTGTGAGGACTGCTCTGCGTCAATATCATCCTTGACTTGTTGATACCAGGTCTGTTCATCCCACAGTTCAAACTTGTTGAACTGCCCAACCAGCATCACTTCTTTAGTCAGGCTCGCATGTTGACGAAGCGTATTCGCCAGCAGTAAACGTCCTGCATTATCCATCTGACATTCACTGGCGTGCCCCAGCAGGAGGCGTTGTACACGGCGCTCTGCGGGGTTCATGCTGGATAAACGCGACAGCTTTTGTTCAATGATTTCCCATTCGGGTAAGGTGTAAAGCAACAGGCATGGCTGGTGGAGGTCAATGGTACAGACCATTTGCCCCTGTGATTCCCCGATCAGCGTTTCGCGATAGCGCGTTGGCACGGCAAGCCGGCCTTTGCTGTCGAGATTGACTAACGTTGCTCCCCGGAACATGTCAGCCTCACCCCCCAGATACCCAAAATCACCACTTTACTCCACAAATTCCCACCAAAAGAGTGTACGGAGCAGAGGAAAACATTGTCAAGCCGCAGTAATAGCGGATTGGCATTATTTCTTCGTGAGATAAAACGTAGGGAAGTTAGAAACAAACCGCCTGAGGAGAGAATTCAAAAATAAACTAATGAATAGTGGCAGGAAATTCTCACACACCTTTAAGCTGCTCAAAAAAATACCACATTTTGACCGTAAAAAATAAACTGCCCGCTTTGCGACACCGGCGGCATTTTAAGGCATTTCCTAACACTTTCCCAGCGTGATGCAGATTCTCTGCGGCAGGCGCGTGGCGACAGGTGCAACAACTTATTTATAAACGTTAAGTTTTATAATCAAAAGCTGACGCCGACGGCTGGGCTTTACTTTTATTTACCTGTCTGGCTGAGCGCGGACGCTTAAATGTGAGGAGGGGGCCAAAGGTGGCTCAGATTGGTTCTGGACAAACGGGGGCGGAAATAATGGGCGCGACGTTGCGCGCCCACTGTCTTAGTTTGCTTTGCGGTTCAGACGCCCACGGCGATAAAGATTACGGCGAATACGCGTCAGCCCCGGCTTTGGCTTGCGCGGCTCATCAAGACTGGCCAGCACCAGTTCCAGCACGCGCTCTGCCACATCGCGATGACGCTGGCCCACTGCCAGCACCGGGCACTCAAGGAAATCCAGCAGTTCGTGGTCGCCAAAGGTGGCAATCGCCAGGTCCTGCGGTAAACGCCCTTCACGTTTCAGCGTCACGTCCATCACGCCCTGCAGCAGGCCGAAAGAGGTGGTGAACAGTGCTTCCGGCATCTCGTGGGTGTCGAGATAATTTTCGAACAGGGCCGCCGCTGCGCTGCGCTCAAAGCTGTTGGCATAGATAAAGTCGATCGGTCGTTCATCGCCCTTCCACGCATCGCGGAAGCCCAGCTCGCGCAGGAAGCTGACGGACAGCTCCGGCAGCGCGCCAAGGAACAGCACCGATTTCGCCGGCAGCTTACGCAGTTCAGCACCGAGCGCTTCTGCATCGTCCTGATCGGCACCGACCACGCTGGTGAAGTGCTCGCGATCCAGCGCCCGGTCCAGCGCAATGATCGGCAGCGGATCATTGACCCAGCGCTGATAAAACGGATGTTCCGGCGGCAGTGAGGTCGAGACGATAATTGCATCGACCTGGCGCTGTAGCAGATGCTCAACGCAGCGCATTTCGTTATCGGGCTGATCTTCTGAACAGGCGATCAGCAGCTGATAGCCGCGCTGGCGCGCCTGGCGTTCCAGATAGTTAGCAATTCGGGTGTAGCTGGTATTTTCCAAATCGGGGATCACCAGCCCTATTGAGCGCGTACGACCGGCGCGAAGCCCTGCCGCCACCGCGTTAGGGTGGTAATTATGTTCACGCACCACCGCCATCACTTTCTCGACGGTTTTATCGCTGACACGATACTGCTTAGCCTTGCCATTAATCACATAGCTGGCCGTCGTGCGCGAAACACCCGCGAGGCGCGCAATTTCATCCAGTTTCACAATAACCCCACACTTCTTTATGGATTAGCATTTGTCACATCTAACCGCAGAAAAGTGTGGCGAGCAACCGCTTTTCATCCGCAGCAGGCGCTTTGTGACAAATAAAAAAAACCCGGCATTACGCCGGGTTAGCAAACAATTCTGATCGTCACCTGGTGAAATTACCGCATGATACGATCGCCGCGCGACACGCCAACAATGCCGGAGCGCGCAACTTCAACGATTTCCGCCACTTCGCGCACGGTGCTGAGGAATGCATCCAGCTTATCGCTGGTACCCGCAAGCTGAACCGTGTAAAGCGATGGCGTAACGTCAACGATCTGCCCACGGAAGATCTCCGCCGAGCGTTTCACCTCTTCGCGACCGTAGCCGCTGGCCTGAATCTTCACCAGCATGATCTCACGCTCGACGAAAGCGCCCTGGCCCAGCTCACTGACGCGCAGCACGTCCACCAGCTTGTGCAGCTGCTTTTCGATCTGCTCAATCACCTTCTCGTCACCGACGGTCTGAATAGTCATGCGTGACAGCGTCGGGTCGTCCGTTGGCGCCACGGTCAGGCTTTCAATGTTGTAGCCGCGCTGGGAGAACAGACCCACCACGCGGGACAATGCGCCGGATTCGTTTTCCAGCAGAACCGATAATACACGACGCATAATTAAGTCCTCTCCGTTTTGCTCAGCCACATTTCGTCCATACCGCCACCGCGAATATGCATCGGGTAGACGTGCTCGGTGCCATCAACGTTGACGTCAACAAACACCAGGCGCTCTTTGCCTAACTGTTCCAGTGCTTCTGTCAGCTTCGATTCCAGCTCGTCAGGGCGATTGATCGAGATACCAACATGGCCATAGGCTTCCGCCAGGCGCACGAAGTCAGGCAGTGATTCCATATAAGATTGTGAATGGCGACCGGAGTAGATCATATCCTGCCACTGCTTCACCATGCCGAGGAAACGGTTGTTGAGGTTCAGCACCAGCACCGGAATGCCGTACTGCAGCGCGGTAGACAGCTCCTGAATATTCATCTGAATACTGCCGTCACCGGTCACACAGACTACGGTTTCTTGCGGCAGCGCCAGCTTGACGCCCAGCGCAGCCGGCAGGCCGAAGCCCATGGTGCCGAGACCGCCGGAGTTGATCCAACGGCGCGGCTTGTCGAACTGATAGTAAAGCGCGGCAAACATCTGATGCTGACCCACGTCAGAGGTGACATAGGCTTCACCTTTGGTCAGACGGCAGATGGTTTCGATCACCGCCTGCGGCTTAATCTTATCGCTGGTGCGGTCGAACTCCAGGCACTGACGGGAACGCCACTGCTCAATGCTCTGCCACCAGTCGCGCACGCTGTCATAATTCTGCTGCACGTCGCTCTGGCCCAGCAGCTCCAGCATCTGTTGCAGCACCTGCTTCGCATCACCCACGATCGGCACATCGGCGGCCACGGTTTTCGAGATCGATGTTGGGTCGATATCGATGTGCAGCACGGTGGCATTCGGGCAGTATTTTGCCAGATTGTTGGTGGTACGGTCATCGAAGCGCACGCCAACGGCGAAGATCACATCGGAGTGATGCATCGTCATGTTGGCTTCGTAGGTGCCGTGCATGCCGAGCATCCCCACGCACTGACGGTGCGTGCCCGGGAAGGCGCCCAGCCCCATCAGCGAGGTGGTCACCGGAACATTCAGTTTCTCGGCAAGCGTCAGCAGCTCTTCGTGGCAGGCTGCATTAATCACACCGCCACCGGCATAAATCACCGGCTTTTTCGCCGCCAGCAGCGTCTGCAATGCGCGCTTAATCTGACCTTTGTGACCCTGCGTCGTCGGATTGTAAGAGCGCATGCTCACTTCATCCGGCCAGACGTAAGGCAGTTTGTTCGCCGGGTTCATCATATCTTTTGGCAGGTCAACCACCACCGGGCCAGGACGACCGCTGGCAGCCAGCCAGAAAGCTTTCTTCATGATGGTCGGGATATCTTCAACCCGCTTCACCATAAAGCTGTGTTTCACCACAGGACGGGAGATCCCGACCATGTCGCACTCCTGGAAGGCGTCATAACCGATAAGCGAGGACATCACCTGACCGGAGAGCACCACCATCGGGATCGAGTCCATATAGGCCGTGGCAATACCAGTAATGGCATTGGTGGCACCGGGACCGGAGGTGACCAGCACCACGCCCACATCACCGGTGGCACGGGCGTAACCATCCGCCATATGCACAGCGCCCTGTTCGTGACGGACCAGGATGTGATCTACGCCGCCGACGGTTTGCAGAGCGTCATAGATATCGAGGACCGCTCCACCGGGATAGCCGAATACATGTTTTACGCCCTGATCGATTAACGATCGGACCACCATCTCGGCTCCTGACAACATCTCCATTTTTGCCTCCAGGCTTTAAGGTGCTGATTTATCTGCGGACAGATAAGGTCAAAACCTGTTTTTTATGCTCAGAAATTGGAAATCATTTCCAACATCCAGGTACAGGGCGCAGCCCCACTCGTTGGATAAACGTTATTGAGTTATGAATTCTTGTGGGCGTTTATCGCAAATACCATAACCGTAGAAAAGTTGGCAGGCAAACGGCAAACCACACCACGAGTGCGCAAAGCGTTAATTAAGGCTCTGCCGCCCTACCCTTGCCAGCGACAATTACACTGAAAATAAGGCATTCCAAAAGCGGAATATACTGCTGCCCGGTTATTTGCATTGTGATCGTTTTGTTATTAAAACTCTGTGGCATCGAATGCCCGGTCGGCTGAATAATGACCATGCGCAGCGGATTGTTATTGATGGTTGACAGCCCTGGGTTTGATCGGGTATCAATAAAGCCACTTTACAATTTATGGGGTCTGATTCAATGATTCGTTCCACCCGCCTACTCGGTCTACTACTAAACGCATCCTCATTGCGCGGTAGACTTGTGGGCGGAATCAATCACTGATTCAGGCTTGCAAAACTAAGAAACCCGCGCCAATGCGCGGGTTTTTTTATGCTCGCGGCAACCGGCGACGTAAACACGACAAGGAACAACCCAATGAGCCAACAAGTCATTATTTTCGATACCACTCTGCGCGATGGCGAGCAGGCATTACAGGCCAGCCTGAGTGTGAAAGAAAAGCTGCAAATTGCCCTGGCACTGGAACGTATGGGCGTCGACGTCATGGAGGTCGGCTTCCCGGTCTCCTCCCCGGGTGATTTTGAATCGGTGCAGACCATCGCCCGCCAGATTAAGAACAGCCGGGTTTGCGGTCTGGCACGCTGTGTGGAAAAAGATATCGACGCAGCCTATGAAGCGCTGCGCGTGGCGGAGGCCTACCGCATCCACACTTTCCTGGCGACCTCGCCGATGCACATTGCCACCAAACTGCGCAGTACCCTGCCAGAAGTGATTGAGCGTGCGGTGAAGATGGTGAAGCGCGCCCGTAACTACACCGACGATGTGGAGTTCTCCTGCGAAGACGGCGGCCGAACGCCAATCGATGACCTGTGCCGCGTGGTAGAAGCCGCGATTAATGCCGGTGCCACCACCATCAACATCCCGGATACCGTCGGTTACACCCTGCCTTACGAATACGCCAACATCTTTAGCGCGCTGCGCGAACGCGTACCCAATATCGATAAAGCGATCCTGTCCGTCCATACCCATGATGACCTGGGCATGGCGGTCGGCAACGCGCTGGCCGCGGTAAATGCCGGTGCGCGCCAGGTTGAAGGCGCCATGAACGGCCTGGGTGAGCGTGCCGGTAACTGCGCGCTGGAAGAGGTGATCATGGCGATTAAAACCCGCAGCCAGCTGATGAATGTGCACACGCGCATTAATCATCAGGAGATTTACCGTACCTGCCAGACCGTCAGCAAAATCTGCAATATGCCTATCCCGGCACATAAAGCGATTATCGGTTCCAACGCATTCGCCCACTCCTCCGGTATCCACCAGGATGGCGTGCTGAAGAACCGCGAAAACTATGAAATCCTGACCCCGGAATCTATCGGTCTGAAGCAGGTACAGCTGAACCTGACTTCGCGCTCCGGCCGCGCTGCCGTGAAGCACCGCATGGAAGAGATGGGCTACACCGAAGCCGAGTACAACATGGATACGCTGTACGAGGCCTTCAAAGCGCTGGCCGACAAGAAAGGCCAGGTCTTCGATTACGACCTGGAAGCGCTGGCGTTTATCAACAAGCAGTCTGAAGAGCCGGAATACTTCAAGCTGGACACCTTCAACGTGCAGTCCGGTTCTACCGTAATTGCTACCGCCACCGTGCAGCTGGGCTGCGGTGATGAGCAGAAAACCGAAGCCGCTACCGGTAACGGTCCGGTTGATGCGGTCTATCAGGCGATCAACCGCATCACCGATTTCGATGCTGAGCTGATCAACTATCAGCTGACCGCCAAAGGCCACGGTAAAGATGCGCTGGGCCAGGTAGATATCGTGGTGCAGTACAAGGAGCGTAAATTCCACGGCGTCGGTCTGGCGACCGATATCGTTGAGTCTTCAGCAAAAGCCATGGTTAACGCACTGAATAACATCTGGCGCGCACGCCAGGTCGAGCAGGAATTGCAGCGTAAGTCGCAGATGAAAGATCAGAAGGAAGCCGTATAAATGTCCAGCAGCTACCATATTGCAGTATTACCCGGTGATGGCATCGGCCCGGAAGTGATGGCTCAGGCCAGCAAAGTGCTGGACGCAGTACGCGAGCGCTTCAACATGCGCATCTCCACCAGCGAATATGACGTCGGCGGCATCGCTATTGACCGCCACGGGGAGCCGTTACCGCAGGCAACGATTAAAGGCTGTGAGCAGGCGGATGCGATTCTGTTCGGCTCGGTCGGTGGCCCAAAATGGGAACACCTTCCGCCTGCAGAACAGCCGGAGCGCGGCGCACTGCTGCCGCTGCGTAAGCACTTCCAGCTGTTCAGCAACCTGCGCCCGGCCAGCCTGTATCAGGGGCTGGAAGATTTCTGCCCGCTGCGCCGCGACATTGCCGACCAGGGTTTCGACATTCTGGTGGTGCGTGAACTGACCGGCGGCATCTATTTTGGCCAGCCAAAGGGGCGTGAAGGCAGCGGAATGCATGAGCGCGCTTTCGACACCGAGGTTTATCACCGTTTCGAAATTGAACGCATTGCGCGTATCGCTTTTGAGTCAGCGCGCAAACGCCACAGCAAGGTAACCTCAATCGATAAAGCTAACGTGCTGCAGTCCTCTATTTTGTGGCGTCAGATTGTTAACGAAGTGGCGCAGGACTACCCGGACGTTGAGCTGAGCCATATGTATATCGACAACGCCACCATGCAGCTGATCAAGGCGCCGTCGCAGTTTGACGTGATGCTGTGCTCAAATCTGTTTGGCGACATCCTGTCGGACGAATGCGCAATGATCACCGGCTCGATGGGCATGCTGCCCTCCGCCAGCCTGAATGAGAAAGGCTTTGGTCTGTTCGAACCGGCGGGCGGTTCCGCGCCGGATATCGCCGGGAAAAATATCGCTAACCCGGTGGCGCAGATCCTGTCACTGGCCCTGCTGCTGCGCTACAGCCTGAATGCGGCAAACGCCGCCGACGCTATTGAGCACGCCATTAACCGCGCGCTGGAAGAGGGTTATCGCACCGGCGACCTGGCCGGTAACGGTAAAGCGATCGGCACCGATGAAATGGGCAGCGTGATTGCCCGGTTTATTCGCGAAGCATAATGATGAAAACACTGTACGAGAAGCTGTTTGATGCGCACGTCGTGCACGAAGCACCCAATGAAACACCGCTGATCTATATTGACCGTCACCTCGTCCATGAGGTGACCTCAGCGCAGGCATTTGACGGCCTGCGCGCGCACGGCCGCCCGGTGCGCCAGCCGTCAAAAACCTTTGCCACCATGGATCATAACGTCTCCACCCAGTCGCGGGACATCAACGCCAGCGGCGAGATGGCGCGTATCCAGATGTCGATGCTGATGAAAAACTGTGAGGCGTTCGGCGTGCAGCTGTTTGACCTGAACCATCAGTTTCAGGGCATCGTACACGTGATGGGGCCGGAGCAGGGCCTGTCGCTGCCGGGCATGACTATCGTTTGTGGTGATTCCCATACCTCCACCCACGGCGCGTTAGGCGCGCTGGCGTTTGGTATCGGCACCTCCGAGGTCGAGCACGTGCTGGCCACGCAGACGCTGAAACAGTCGCGGGCGAAAACCATGAAGGTGGAAGTGCGCGGCAAAACGGCAGCGGGCATTACCGCGAAAGATATCGCGCTGGCGATTATCGGTAAAACCGGCAGCGGCGGCGGCAACGGTCACGTGGTCGAATTCTGCGGCGAAGCGGTGGAAGCCCTGAGCATGGAAGGCCGCATGACCCTGTGCAACATGGCGATTGAGCTGGGCGCGAAGGCCGGGCTGATTGCGCCTGATGACACCACCTTTAACTACGTTAAGGGCCGTCGCTTTGCCCCGAAAGAGGCTGAGTGGCAGCAGGCGGTAGATTACTGGCGCACGCTAAAATCCGATGATGGCGTGCAGTTCGACAAAGTGGTGACGCTGGATGCCGCCGATATTGCGCCGCAGGTGACCTGGGGCACCAATCCCGGCCAGGTGATCGCCGTCAGCGATCTCATCCCGGACCCGGCGTCGTTCAGCGACCCGGTGGAACGCGCCTCTGCGGAAAAAGCGCTGGCCTATATGGATCTCAAACCCGGTATTCGCCTGACCGATGTGCGCATCGACAAAGTGTTTATCGGCTCCTGTACCAATTCACGCATTGAAGATCTGCGCGCGGCGGCGGCGGTGGTAAAAGGCCATAAGATCGCTGCTGGCGTGCAGGGGTATGTGGTGCCCGGTTCTGGCCCGGTGAAAGCTCAGGCGGAAGCGGAAGGTCTGGATAAGATCTTTATTGATGCGGGTTTTGAATGGCGCCTGCCAGGCTGCTCGATGTGCCTGGCCATGAACAACGACCGCCTCAGCCCGGGTGAACGCTGCGCTTCCACCAGCAACCGTAACTTTGAAGGTCGCCAGGGGCGCGGCGGACGCACTCATCTGGTCAGCCCGGCGATGGCAGCCGCAGCAGCCGTAGCCGGCCATTTTGCCGACATTCGTGAGCTGGCGTAAGGAATTATTATGGCGAAAAAATTTACCCAACACAGCGGTATCGTGGTGCCGCTGGATGCAGCCAACGTCGACACCGATGCGATTATCCCCAAGCAGTTTTTGCAGATGGTGACGCGCACCGGTTTTGGCCGCAACCTGTTTTATGACTGGCGCTACAGCGACGCTGAGGGGCAAATCCCTAACCCGGACTTTATCCTTAACCAGCCGGCGTTCAGCGGTGCCAGCATTATGCTGACCCGTGAAAACTTCGGCTGCGGCTCCTCGCGTGAACATGCACCGTGGGCGCTGACCGATTATGGCATCCAGGCGATTATTGGCTCCGGCTTTGCCGATATCTTTGCTAATAACTCGTTCAATAATCAGCTGCTGCTGGTGACGCTGAGTGAAGCAGAAGTGGATGAGATGTTCCGGATGGTCGCCGCTGAGCCGGGCATGCGCTTTACCGTTGATCTGGTCAATCAGCAGGTGCTGGTCGGGGATAAAGCCTGGCCGTTTGAGATCGACAGCTTCCGCCGCCACTGCCTGATCAACGGTCTGGACTCCATTGGCCTGACGTTGCAGCACGATGCCGATATCAGCGCCTGGGAACAGAAACAACCCGCGTTTTTGCGTTAATGCGGCGGCGGGCTGACCGAAAAAGAGGGTCAGCCGCTACAAATACGGTAGGGTTCGACCTTTTTTTCCGGTCGCCCCCTATCAATCACTCCGCTCTTTTCTCCCGCACCCGCCACGACAGCGCAAACGACACTATCGCCAGCAGGAACGCCAGCCAGTAAACCGCGTCATGCCCGAAGGTCTCCGCCAGCGCCCCCTGCAGCACCCCCGCCAGAATGACCCCGGTCGAAATACTGTTGGTAAACAGCGTGGTGGCCGCGCCGGGGCGCCCAGGCATTAAATCCTGGAACCAGATCATGCCAATCCCGGCAATAATGCCGATAAACACCGCATTAAACAGCTGCAGTATCATCAGCGCCGTGCGGCTGTGAAACAGCACCAGCCCGAGATAAAACAGCACGCCGCAGCCGATCGCCAATAGCATCATGGTGCGTTTACCAAAGCGTTTCACAGAGTGCCCGGCCAGCAGCATTACCGGGATCTCCAGCCCGGCCGCGGTGCCCATCAGCAGCCCGGCCAGTTTCTCCGGCAGCCCCAGCACGCCGCTGATATACAGCGGCATATCAATGATATACATGGTATTGCAGGTCCACATGATAACCGAGGCGATAAACAGCATGCGCACGTCCGCACTTTTCCAGGCGCTAATCTCGGTGATAGGAACTGCCCCGCTACTCTCCGCACGCGGCACCGACGGCAGGGTAAACCACACCAGCGCCACGCAGGCAACGAACAGCGCTGCGGCAACGATAAACATGGTGGTAAAGCCATAGTTCAGGGCAATAGCAAACGACAGCGGCGGGCCAATTACCCACGCCAGCGACAGCTGGGCACGCATCACCGAACTAAACATCACCGCCTCACGCGCCGAGCTGTCGGCATATTCCCGCGCCAGGGCAAATATCTGCGGCATCGCCACGCTGGCAATCGCCGACAGCAGCACCCCGGCGGTGATCAGCGTCAGATAGTGGCGGTTGAAGGCAAACAGCAGCGCATTCGCCACCGCCATCACGCAGCAGAACAGGATCAGCATGCGCCGGTCGCCGCGATTATCGGAGCGCTTCGCCAGCAGCAGGCTGACCACGATCCCCGCCACCGCATTCACCGTATAAAACAGCCCGACCCAGAACGGCCGCACGGCTACTTCACGGCTGAGGAACAGGCTCAGCGTCGGGGCCTGTAATGCCCCGGCGACGCCGACCATAAAAGAGACAGCCATAAAAGCCAGGTACACCGGATGAATACGGCGATTGCGAAGGAGCGATTTCATTACGGGTGCCTCGACCTGCAAAAATGGAGAGAGTGCTAAACCAATAGCTTAGAAGAGAAAGCATGAAAAAAGCCAGCGGCATAGACGCCAGCTGGCCGGTGAAAAGCACCATACTCAGAACTACCCGGTCCGGGTAAAGATTCAGAGTGCCATTCCGAAGAATGCCTCCCACTCTTTCATCTGTCAGCATTATCACCGTAATATAGGGCAGCAAAAACAGACGGCTTTTAACACAGGGTTCCCCTTTTATGTCTTCACCGCGTTTGCAGCAGCAGTTTATCCGGCTCTGGCAGTGCTGCGAGGGCCAGTCACAGGAAACCACGCTGAGCGATCTGGCGGTCCAGCTCAGCTGTTCTCGTCGCCATATGCGCAACCTGCTGAACGCTATGCAGGAACAGGGCTGGCTTGAGTGGCAGGCGGAAGCCGGGCGCGGCAAGCGCTCACGCCTGACCTTCCGCTACACCGGGCTGGCCCTGCAGCAGCAGCGGGCGGAGGACCTGCTGGAACAGGACCGCATCGATCAGCTGGTACAGCTGGTCGGCGACAAAAACCGCGTGCGTCAGATGCTGCTATCGCATCTGGGCCGCAGCTTCCGCCAGGGGAAACATATCCTGCGCGTGCTCTACTACCGCCCGCTGCTCAATCTGCTGCCCGGCACGCCGCTGCGCCGCTCAGAAACCCACCTCGCCCGCCAGATCTTTAACGGCCTGGCGCGGATAAATGAGGAAAACGGGGAAATCGAGCCGGACATTGCCCACCACTGGCAGCAGATCGCCCCGCTGCACTGGCGCTTCTTTCTGCGCCCGGCGATTCATTTCCACCACGGCCGCGAGCTGGAGATGGACGATGTCATCGCCACGCTGGAGCGCCTGAAACAGCAGCCGCTGTTCAGCCACTTCGCGCAGATTGAAAGCCATACGCCGTGGACGCTGGATATCCATCTCAGCCACCCTGATGCCTGGCTACCCTGGCTGCTGGGCAGCGTCAGCGCGATGATCCTGCCAAAGGAGTGGCCGCACATGCGCAACTTTGCCCGCCAGCCGGTGGGCACCGGGGCCTACGCGGTCGAGCGCAACCAGCACAGCCAGCTGCGCATCTCGGCGTTTGATGACTACTTTGGCTACCGGGCGCTGATTGACGAGGTCAACATCTGGGTGCTGCCGGAGATCAGCGACGAGCTGGTCTACTCCGGCGTGAAGCTGCAAAGCGAAAGCACCGATGAGAAATCAGAGGAGAGCCGTCTTGAGGAGGGCTGCTACTTCCTGATGTTTGACCAGCGCTCGGCACACGGCCGTAATGAGCAGCTGCGCCGCTGGATCAGCACCATCTTCAACCCGATCGCGCTGCTCAACCACAGCGGCATCGCCTATCAGCGCTACTGGTTCCCGGCCTACGGCCTGCTGCCGCGCTGGCACCATCGCCGCGATATGGCGGTTGCCGGGAAGCCGCCGGGGCTAACCTCGCTCACCATCACCTGGTATAGCGACCACATTGAGCACCAGGGCATCGCCAACGCGCTCGGGCCGATCCTGGCCGCGCACGGCGTCGAGCTAATCACTCAGGAGATCGACTATGAGAGCTGGTATCGCGGCGAAGCCGAAAGCGATATCTGGCTCGGCAGCGCCAACTTTACCCTGCCGCTGGAGTTCTCGCTGTTTGCCCTGCTGTATGAGATCCCGCTGATGCACCACTGCGTGCCGATCGACTGGGAAAGCGATGCGGTGCAGTGGCGCGAGCAGAAGCTGCCGCTCGCCGACTGGAGCAAGCAGCTGATTGAGAGCAACTTCCTGCATCCGCTGTTCCACCACTGGCTGCTGCTGCACGGGCAGCGCAGTATGCGCGGCGTGCGCATGAACACCCTCGGCTGGTTTGACTTCAAGTCTGCCTGGTTCGCGCCGCCGGAATCATGACGCTTTCGCCCTGTTGACGAAGCCTCTACAATAAGCCGCGATTAGCGGCCCACCCTACTGAAGGAACGCCACGTGTTGAAAAGAATACTGCCTCTGCTGGTGCTGTTTTCCCTGCCTGCCTTCGCGGCGAAAGAGACCCTGACGGTTTACACCTATGACTCTTTCTCCGCCGACTGGGGCCCCGGCCCGGCGATAAAAAAAGCGTTCGAAGCGCAGTGCAACTGCGAGCTGAAATACGTGGCGCTGGAGGATGGCGTATCGCTGCTCAACCGGCTGCGCATGGAAGGCAAAAACAGCAAGGCCGACGTGGTGCTGGGGCTGGATAACAATCTGCTGGATGCCGCCGAAAAGACCGGGCTGTTTGCCCCGGCCACTGTCGACACCCACGGCAGCACGGTGCCGGGCGGCTGGCACAACAGCACCTTCGTGCCGTTCGATTACGGCTGGTTCGCCTTCGTTTATGATAAAACCAAACTGCAAAATCCGCCAAAAAGCCTGAAAGAGCTGGTGGAGAGCGACCGACCGCTGAAGATCATTTACCAGGATCCGCGCACCAGCACGCCGGGACTCGGCCTGCTGCTGTGGATGCAGAAAGTGTTTGGCGCTGACAGCCCGCAGGCGTGGCAGAAGCTGGCGAAGAAAACCGTCACCGTCACCAAAGGCTGGAGCGAAGCCTATGGCCTGTTTCTGAAAGGGGAGAGCGATATGGTGCTGAGTTACACCACCTCCCCGGCTTATCACCTGATTGCCGAGAAGAAAGACCAGTACGCCGCCGCTAACTTTAGCGAAGGCCACTATTTACAGGTAGAGGTGGCCGGGCAGCTGAAGGCCAGCAAGCAGCCTGAACTGGCACAGCAGTTTATGCAGTTCATTCTGACGCCTGCCTTCCAGGACACTATCGCCACCGGCAACTGGATGTACCCGGCGATCAAAACCACCTTGCCTGCCGGTTTCGACACCCTGACCGTGCCCGCCACCTCTTTGCAATACAGCGCCGGGGACGTAGCGAGCCAGCGCAGCAGCTGGATTAGTGCATGGCAACGCGCCGTCAGCCAGTAATCCCCGGCTGGCTGCTGCCCGGCGGGATTGCCGCGCTGCTGCTGATCGGCGTGGCGCTGCTGGCGTTTTTTGCCCTGTGGCAGAATGCACCCGCAACCGACTGGCGCGCACTCTGGCATGACAGCTATCTGTGGCACGTGCTGCGCTTCTCCTTCGGCCAGGCGCTGCTGTCGGCGCTGCTGTCGGTGTTACCGGCGATTCTGCTGGCGCGGGCGCTGTATCGCCGCCGCTTTACCGGGCGCGCCACCCTGCTGCGGCTGTGCGCCATGACGCTGGTGCTGCCGGTGCTGGTCGCCGTGTTTGGCATTCTCAGCGTCTATGGCCGCAGCGGCTGGCTGGCACAGCTCTGCGCCCTGCTCGGCATCCACTATTCGTTCACGCCTTACGGCCTGCAGGGCATCCTGCTGGCGCACGTCTTCTTTAATCTGCCGCTGGCCACGCGCCTGCTGTTGCAGGCCTTGCAGCAGATCCCCGGCGAACAGCGCCAGCTTGCTGCCCAGCTGGGCCTGGGCGGATGGGCGCATTTTTGCATTGTCGAATGGCCGTGGCTGCGGCGGCAGATCCTGCCGGCAGGCGCGCTGATCTTTATGCTCTGTTTCGCCAGCTTCGCGACGGTGCTGTCGCTTGGCGGCGGACCGCAGGCCACCACCATCGAGCTGGCAATTTTTCAGGCGCTGAGCTTTGACTACGACCCGGGCCGCGCCGCTCTGCTGGCGCTATTGCAGATGGTCTGCTGCCTGGGGCTGGTCGTGCTGAGCCAGCGTCTGAGCAAGGCCATTCCGGCGGGCAGCGACAGCCTGGGCGGCTGGCGTAATCCGCAGGACAGCTGGCGCGCACGCCTGCTTGACGGCGTGCTGATCGCGCTGGCGCTGCTGCTGATCCTGCCACCGCTGCTGGCGGTGGTCGCTGACGGGCTCAATCAGGGCTTTAGCGGCGTATTGCAGCAGACCGCGCTGTGGCAGGCGACATTTACCTCGCTGCGCATCGCCCTCGGGGCCGGGCTGTTGAGCGTGCTGCTGACGGTGATGCTGCTGTGGAGCAGCCGCGAACTGCGCCTGCGTCAGCATTCGCTGTGGGGCCAGGCGCTGGAGCTAAGCGGCATGCTGATCCTCGCCATGCCCGGTATTGTACTGGCGACCGGCTTTTTCCTGCTGCTCAACCAGAGCGTGGGGCTACCGGACTCCGCGGACGGCATCGTTATTTTCACCAATGCGCTGATGGCGGTGCCCTATGCCATGAAGGTGCTGGAAAACCCGCTGCGCGACATCGCCGAGCGCTACAACCGCCTCTGCTTATCGCTGGATATTCGCGGCTGGAACCGCCTGCGGCTGATTGAGCTACGCGCCCTGAAACGCCCGCTGGCGCAGGCGCTGGCCTTTGCCTGCGTACTGTCGATTGGGGATTTCGGCGCGGTGGCGCTGTTTGGCAACGAGCACTTTCGCACGCTGCCGTTCTACCTCTATCAGCAGATAGGTTCGTACCGCAGCAGCGACGGCGCAGTAACGGCCCTGCTGCTGCTGCTGCTCTGCTTCCTGCTGTTCACCGTGATTGAAAAACTGCCGGGGCGCCATGTTAAGCCTGACTAATCTCACCTATCTGTACAACCACCTGCCGATGCGCTTCACCTTCAGCGCGCAGGCGGGCGAGCGGCTGGCGATCCTCGGCCCGAGCGGCGCGGGCAAAAGCACCCTGCTGAGCCTGCTGGCCGGCTTTCTGCCGATCAGCGGCGGCGATCTGCGGCTAAACGGCAGCGACCATCGTGCGACGCCTCCGGCGCAGCGCCCGGTGTCGATGCTGTTTCAGGAGAACAACCTGTTTCCGCACCTGACGGTGGCGCAGAATATTGGCCTTGGCCTGCACCCCGGGCTGAAGCTCAGCCACCAGCACAAGCATGAGTTACAGAACATCGCCCAGCGCGTCGGGCTGACGGATGAGCTACAGCGCCTGCCGCATCAGCTCTCCGGCGGCCAGCGCCAGCGTGCGGCCCTCGCCCGCTGCCTGGTGAGACAACAGCCGATCCTGCTGCTCGACGAGCCGTTCTCCGCCCTCGATCCGGCCCTGCGTAAAGAGATGCTGGCGCTGGTGGATGAGGTCTGTGCCGAGCGCAATATCACGCTGCTGATGGTGTCGCACAGCATTGAAGATGCCGCGACCATCGCACCGCGCAGCCTGCTGATCGTTGACGGAAGGGTTTACTGGGATGGCAGCACCGCGCTGTTGCAGCGCGGTGCCGTGCCGGAGGCGGCGGTACTCGGGGTGACTTTAGAAAAACACGTCCCATAACAGATGGCGGAAAATCGGCATCATCGGGTGGAACTGAATCGCGGTAAAGCTGGCTATCGCCAGCACCGCCACCAGCGGCGCTAACCAGCGCAGGCGCGCAACCGGCAGAAACGGCGTGGCCCAGTCGTTCTGCTTTTTCGCCCGCAGCCAGCGCCAGCACAGCCAGCAGCCGAGCCATACCAGCAGCGCCACGCCGAGCAGCAGCCACTTAAACATCCCGCTGCTGGCATCCTTCGGCACGTCAATCGCCACGCCCGCCAGGATCCCCGGCAGCAGATAGAGCGGCGGCCACAGAATGCAGCCAATCAGGTTCGGCGGAATAAATTTGCGCACCGGCAGCTCCAGCATCCCTGCCACCAGCGGGATCAGCGGCCGCGTAGGCCCAACAAAGCGCCCGACGATAATGGTGAACATGCTGTGCGCGTGCAGCGCATGTTCGGTTTTATCCATCAGCTTCTGGTGTTTTTTGATAAACGACCAGCGGTGCAGCGGCCCTTTAAACTGCCAGCCGATAAAATAGGAGATCCAGTCACCGAGCAGGCAACCTATCGTCCCCACCGCCCACGCAGGATAGAGCCCAATCTGCCCGCTGCCGATCAGCGCGCCAAAGGAAGCCATTAACACCGTTCCCGGCAGCAGCAGCCCGACCAGCGCCAACGATTCAAAGAAAGTCACCAGGCCAATCGCCAGTAGCGACCAGGCCAGTGATTGGGTAATTAAATGTTGCAGCCAGGCTTCCATATCATTCCAAAACGGTAAGAAGAACCCTGGATTCTCCAGAGGCAGCTGGAAAGCGTCAAGGCCTGATTTGTATGGGAACGTATGGCGGCGAGTGAACAACACAATCACTGTATAAATAAACATGCTATCATTGATGAATTATGATGCAGGAGAATTTGGGTGAACGACGCACGTGCAGGATTCCTGTTAAGCCGCCACTGGCGCGATACGCCCGCCGGCAGTGAGGTGGTGCTGTGGCTGGCAACCGACAGCGGGCCACAGCAGGTGGTGTTACCGCCGCAGGAGTCCGTGGCGTTTATCCCCGCAGAGCAGCAGGCGGATGCCGCGGCCTTACTGGCTGGTGAGCGGCACTGGCGCTTTGCCGCGCTTGAGCTGAAGGATTTCCGCCAGCGCCCGGTGGTCGGCCTCTACTGCAAGCAAAACCGTCAGCTGCAGAAGCTGGAAAAGCTGCTGCGCGAAAACGGCATCGCCGTGTATGAGGCCGACGTGCGCCCGCCCGAGCGCTATCTGATGGAGCGCTTTATCACCGCCCCGGTGTGGTTCAGCGGTCAGCCTTCCGGCGATCGCCTGGTCAATACCCGGCTGAAACCCCACCCCGACTATCGCCCACCGCTAAAGTGGGTGTCGCTGGATATCGAGACCACCCGCCACGGCGAGCTTTATTGCATCGGGCTGGAGGGCTGCGGCCAGCGTGATGTCTATATGCTCGGCCCGGAAAACGGCGATGCCAGCCAGCTGAACTTCAACCTTGAGTACGTTGATACCCGCCCGCAGCTGCTGGAAAAACTCAATGCCTGGTTTGCCCGCCATGACCCCGACGTGCTGATTGGCTGGAACGTGGTGCAGTTCGACCTGCGCGTGCTGCAAAAGCACGCCGACCGCTACGGCATTCCTCTTCAGCTTGGGCGCGGACACAACGGCGCGCTTGAGTGGCGCGAGCACGGGTTTAAGCCCGGCGTCTTCTTCGCCCAGGCCAGCGGGCGGCTGATAATAGACGGTATTGAAGCGCTGAAGTCCGCCTTCTGGAACTTTGACTCTTTCAGTCTGGAAGCGGTATCGCGCGAGCTGCTCGGCGAAGGGAAAGCGATCAATAATCCGTGGCAGCGCATGGAGGAGATCAACCAGCGCTTCGCCGAGGACAAGCCCGCGCTGGCGCTTTATAACCTGAAAGACTGCGAGCTGGTAACGCGCATCTTCCAGCACACCGAGCTGATGCCATTCCTGCTGGAGCGCGCCTCCGTCAATGGCCTGGCGGTCGATCGTCACGGCGGATCGGTGGCGGCGTTCAGCCATCTTTACCTGCCGCGCATGCATCGCGCCGGATTTGTCGCGCCAAATATGGGTGAAGTCGCCCCGCAGGCCAGCCCCGGCGGCTACGTGATGGACTCACGCCCCGGCCTGTATGATTCGGTGCTGGTGCTGGATTATAAAAGCCTGTATCCGTCGATTATCCGCACCTTCCTGATTGACCCGGTCGGGCTGGTGGAAGGTATGGCGCACCCTGACGAGGCCGATTCCGTTGGCGGCTACCTGGGCGCCCGCTTTTCGCGCACCACCCACTGCCTGCCGGAGATCGTTAACCAGATCTGGCAGGGGCGCGAAGCGGCGAAAAAACAGGGTAACAAGCCGCTGTCGCAGGCGCTGAAAATTATCATGAACGCCTTTTATGGCGTGCTCGGCACCAGCGCCTGCCGCTTCTTCGACCCGCGGCTGGCCTCGTCAATTACCATGCGCGGCCATGACATCATGCGCCAGACGCGCGAGCTGATTGAGGCCGAAGGCTATGACGTGATTTATGGTGATACCGACTCCACCTTCGTCTGGCTAAAATCGGCGCACGACGAAACCCGCGCCGCTGAAATCGGTCATCAGCTGGTGGAGAAAGTGAACCGCTGGTGGCAACAGCATCTGCAGGCGGAGTACGGCGTCGAGAGTGCGCTGGAGCTGGAGTATGAAACCCACTTCAGCCGCTTTTTAATGCCGACCATTCGCGGCGCCGAACAGGGCAGTAAAAAACGTTATGCGGGCCTGATCCGCAAGGGTGAAAATCAGCGCATGGTATTTAAAGGGCTGGAAACGGTACGTACCGACTGGACGCCGCTGGCGCAGAAGTTCCAGCAGGAGCTGTACCTGAAAATTTTTACCGGCCAGCCCTATCAGGACTACATCCGTGAAACCGTGCGCCAGCTGCTGGATGGCGAGCTGGACGATCAGCTCACCTATAGCAAGCGCCTGCGCCGCCCGCTGGGGGAATATCAGCGCAACGTGCCGCCGCACGTGCGCGCTGCGCGCATCGCCGATGAACAGAATCAAAAGCTTGGCCGCCCGCTGCTGTATCAGAACGGCGGCAAGATCCGCTATGTGATTGCCACCAGCGGACCGGAACCGCTGGAAGCGCGAATGACGCCGCTGGACTACGATCACTACCTTGAGCGCCAGCTGCAGCCGGTGGCCGATGGCATTCTGCCCTTCATGCATGATGACTTTGCTACACTGGTAACCGGACAAATGGGGCTTTTTTGACAGGTGACGAACGGGCAGCCTTCCAGTACCATAGCGCCCTTCCTGTTTTCACTCAGATTGAATTCACTGCCGGGCCTTATTATCGCCGGGCGGAATGCTAACACCTGAAACACACCAGACGAGAATCGAGCCGAATATTTATGCCTTTTACACTTGGTCAACGCTGGATAAGCGATACGGAAAGCGAACTGGGATTGGGAACTGTGGTTGCCGTCGATACACGCATGGTCACCCTGCTCTTTCCTGCTACGGGCGAAAACCGTCTCTACGCCAGAAATGATTCTCCGATCACCCGCGTGGTGTTCAACCCGGGCGACACCATTACCAGTCACGAAGGCTGGGAGATGGAAGTTACCGAAGTCAACACGGTCAACGGCGTAGTCAGCTACGTCGGCACCCGCCTTGATACTGAGGAAAGCGATGTGGTGCTGCGCGAGGTAATGCTCGACAGCAAGCTGGTGTTCGGTAAACCTCAGGACCGCCTGTTTGCCGGTCAGCTGGACCGCATGGACCGCTTCGCGCTGCGCTTTCGCGCGCGTAAATATCAGAGTGAGCAATATCGCCTTGCCACCAGCGGCCTGCGCGGCATGCGCACCAGCCTGATCCCGCACCAATTGCATATCGCGCACGATGTTGGCCGCCGCCACGCGCCGCGCGTGCTGCTGGCCGATGAAGTAGGCCTGGGTAAAACCATCGAAGCCGGGATGATCATCCACCAGCAGCTGCTGGCCGGTCGTGCCGAGCGTATTCTGATCGTGGTACCGGAAACTCTGCAGCATCAGTGGCTGGTGGAAATGCTGCGCCGCTTTAACCTGCGCTTTGCGCTGTTCGACGATGACCGCTACGCTCAGGCGCAGCTCGACAGCGATAACCCATTTGAAACCGAGCAGATGATTATCTGTTCGCTCGACTTTGTGCGCCGCAACAAACAGCGCCTGGAAAAACTGGCCGATGCCGAATGGGACCTGATGGTGGTGGATGAAGCTCATCACCTGGTGTGGTCTGAAGAAGCACCAAGCCGCGAATATCAGGTGATCGAACAGCTCGCCGAGCAAATCCCCGGCATCCTGCTGCTGACCGCCACCCCGGAACAGCTGGGAATGGAGAGCCACTTCGCCCGCCTGCGCCTGCTGGACCCGAATCGCTTCCACGACTTTGCGCAATTTGTGGAAGAGCAGAAGCACTTCCGCCCGATTGCCGACGCGGTCTCTCTGCTGCTGGCCGATAAAACCATCGGCAACGATGAGCTGAACCTGCTGAATGACCTGATGGGCGAGCAGGATATCGAACCGCTGCTGCAAACCGCCAACAGCGATCGCGAAGGCAAGCTGGAAGCGCGCCAGGAGCTGATTAGCATGCTGATGGACCGTCACGGCACCAGCCGCGTGCTGTTCCGCAACACGCGTAACGGCGTCAAAGGCTTCCCGAAACGCGAACTGCATCAGATCCGTCTGCCGCTGCCGACGCAGTATCAGACGGCAATCAAAGTCTCCGGCATTATGGGCGCGCGTAAGTCAGCCGACGAACGCGCCCGCGACATGCTCTACCCGGAGCAGATTTATCAGGAATTTGAAGGCGACAGCGGCACCTGGTGGAACTTCGACCCGCGCGTTGAGTGGCTGATGGGCTTCCTCACCAGCAACCGCGATAAAAAAGTGCTGGTGATCTGCGCTAAAGCCGCCACAGCACTGCAGCTGGAGCAGGTCCTGCGCGAGCGCGAAGGTATTCGTGCCGCCGTATTCCATGAAGGGCTGTCAATTATTGAACGCGATCGCGCGGCGGCCTGGTTCGCCTCGGAAGAGGATGGCGCGCAGGTGCTGCTCTGTTCTGAAATCGGCTCTGAAGGGCGTAACTTCCAGTTCGCCAGCCAGATGGTGATGTTCGACCTGCCGTTTAACCCGGACCTGCTGGAGCAGCGTATTGGCCGTCTCGACCGTATCGGTCAGGCGCACGATATTCAGATCCACGTGCCTTATCTGGAAAGAACCGCACAGTCGGTGCTGGTGCAGTGGTATCACGAAGGGCTGGATGCATTCGAGCACACCTGCCCGACCGGCCGTACCGTGTATGACAGCGCCTACAGCCAGCTGATTGAGTATCTCGCCGCGCCGGAGAACCCGGAAGGGCTGGATGAGTTTATCCGCCAGTGCCGCAAGCAGCACGACGGCCTGAAAGCCCAGCTGGAACAGGGCCGTGACCGTCTGCTGGAGCTGAACTCCAACGGCGGCGAAAAAGCCCAGGCGCTGGCTAACCTGATCTCCGAGCAGGATAACGATATTGAGCTGGTCAACTTTGCCCTCAACCTGTTCGATATCGTCGGTATTAATCAGGAAGATCGCAGCGATAACCTGATCATCCTGACGCCGGGCGACCATATGCTGGTGCCGGACTTCCCGGGTCTGCCGGAAGATGGCTGCACCATCACCTTTGACCGCAACCAGGCGCTGTCGCGTGAAGATGCGCAGTACGTCAGCTGGGAGCACCCGATCATCCGTAACGGGCTGGATCTGATCCTCTCCGGCGACACCGGTAGCTGCGCGCTGTCGCTGCTGAAGAACAAAGCCCTGCCGGTCGGCACGCTGCTGCTGGAGCTGATCTACGTGGTGGAAGCTCAGGCGCCGAAGCACCTGCAGCTGACCCGCTTCCTGCCGCCCACGCCTATCCGCATGCTGGTAGACCGCAAAGGCACTAACCTGGCGGCCAAAGTGGAGTTTGAAAGCTTCAACCGCCAGCTGAATGCGGTTAACCGCCACACCGGCAGCAAGCTGGTCAATGCGGTGCAGCAGGATGTACATGAGATCATTAAGCTGTCAGAAGAGCCGGCCGCGCTGGAAGCGCGTAAGGTGATTGATGCAGCACGCGTGGAAGCTAATGAAAAGCTGAGCGCCGAGCTGTCACGCCTGCAGGCGCTGAGCGCGGTCAATCCTAACATCCGTCAGGATGAGATTGACGCGCTGGAAAGCAACCGCGAGCAGGTGCTGGCCAATCTTGATGAAGCAGGCTGGCGTCTTGATGCGCTGCGTCTGATTGTTGTGACGCACCAGTAAATGATGATGGCACCCTACAATCCGCCGCTGGAGCCGTGGCTGCATATCCTCTATCAGGATGAGCACATCATGGTGGTCAATAAACCCAGCGGGCTGCTGTCGGTTCCCGGCCGCCTGGACGATCACAAGGACAGCGTCATGACCCGCGTCCAGCGTGATTATCCGGCGGCGGAGTCGGTGCACCGGCTGGATATGGCCACCAGCGGCGTGATGGTGGTGGCGCTAACCAAAGCCGCCGAGCGCGAGCTGAAACGGCAGTTCCGCGAGCGCGAGCCGCAGAAAACTTACGTGGCGCGCGTCTGGGGCCATCCGCAGCCGGAGAAAGGGCTGGTCGATTTACCGCTGATCTGTGACTGGCCGAACCGGCCAAAGCAGAAGGTCTGTTTTGACACGGGTAAGTCGGCGCAGACGGAGTATCAGGTGCTGGACTACGCCAGTGATAACAGCGCGCGCGTACAGCTGAAGCCAATTACCGGGCGTTCCCACCAGCTGCGCGTGCATATGCTGGCGCTCGGCCACCCGATCCTCGGCGATAACTTTTACGCGCACGACGCGGCGAAAGCGATGGCACCCCGGCTGCAGCTGCATGCCGAAAGCCTGAGCATTAGCCACCCGCAGTACGGCACGCCAATGACGTTCCGGCAGCCGGCGGAGTTTTAATTTATTGACCCAGTGATACGGGCCGATCGGAACAGATGATCGGCCCCTACGGTAGGGGAGGACCTTCTTTTTCGGTCCGCCCTTTTTTCAGCCTTATTTAAATCCCTTCTCGCGCTTGATCAGATCGTACGCTGACTGAATCTCCTGCGCTTTCTGCTTCGCCATCTCCATCATCTGCGGCGGTAATCCTTTCGCCACCAGCTTATCCGGGTGATGCTCGCTCATCAGCTTGCGATAGGCGCGCTTGATGGTAGTGCCATCGTCGCTGCTTTTTACCCCAAGCACGCTGCAGGCGTCCTCCAGCGTGGGACCACGCCGTGCACCGGCAAAGCCGCCCTGCGAAGAGCCACCGCCGCCCTGATAGCCGCCGCCAAACTGCTGGCCGCTCTCCATCATGCGCAGGAACTGATCGAACTGGGTGCGGGATATGCCGAGCTCTTCGGCAATCACATACAGCACCTGGCGTTCGTTAGGATGCAGTGAACCGTCGGCAAAGGCCGCCTGAATCTGAATTTCCAGGAACATGCGAATCAGATCGAAACGGCCAAAGCAGGCGCTGCGCAGCTCACGCAGTTTATCGCGCAGCGGATAATCGCCCTCTTTGCCTTCACGGAACGCGCGCTGTGCCGAGGTGCGCGCTTCGCCATGCAGCTGCATGCGGTCCATCAGCAGCGTTGCCATCTGGATATCCGCGTCCGTCACCCGCCCTTTGGATTTGGTTAAATGGCCCATCACCTGGAACGTGGTGCGGAAAAACAGCATTTGCCGCGTCTGCTGGTTAGCAAAATAGCCCTGTCGATTTGGCGCACGCGCTTTATCAATCAAATGCCCGGCCAACAGGCCAAAAACGACGCCCCAGAAGCCTGCACCGGACAATAATCCCAGCACAAGACCCAATACTTTTCCCCAATAGCGCATATACTCCTCAATTCGCCATGCTGAAGGCTAAAAATTGCATTATCATACCTGTCATTTATCCCATAGCCTATTGGTACGCGGTCAAACAACCAGGATAAAGACTAGCGCAACGCAGTTGAGTAAGTTAGTCTCTGACCGTTTGTCGGCATGATGCCAGTGATCACGGAATTCTCGATACCGCGTATGAAAAAAAGACTACCTACGTTGCTGGCCACCCTAATCGGTTCAGCGCTTTACAGCCAGCAGGGCCTGGCCGATGACCTCGCATCTCAATGTATGCTTGGGGTGCCCAGTTACGACCGTCCTTTAGTACAGGGTAAAACCAACGAACTGCCGGTCACCATTGACGCGGATAAAGCCAAAGGCAACTATCCCGATGATGCAGTCTTTACCGGCAATGTCGACATTCGTCAGGGCAACAGTCGCCTGCAGTCCGACGAAGTTCAGCTGCATCAAAGGATGCTCAGCGGACAAACTACCCCGACCCGCACGGTTGATGCACTGGGTAATGTGCACTATGACGACAATCAGGTCATCCTGAAAGGTCCGAAAGCCTGGTCGAATCTGGATACTAAAGACACCAACGTCTGGAACGGCGACTACCAGATGGTGGGACGTCAGGGCCGTGGTAAGGCAGACCAGATGAAGCTGCGCGGCGAAAACCGCTACACCATTCTGGAAAACGGCACCTTTACCTCCTGCCTGCCGGGCCAGAACAGCTGGAGCGTGGCGGGTTCAGAAGTGATCCACGATAGCGACGAGCAGCTGGTCGAAATCTGGAACGCCCGCTTCAAACTCGGCCCGGTGCCGGTGTTTTACAGCCCGTACCTGCAGCTGCCGGTCGGGGATAAGCGCCGTTCAGGTTTCCTGATCCCTAATGCTAAATACGGTAGTAACAGCGGCTTCGAGTTTATGCTGCCGTACTACTGGAACATCGCGCCGCAGGCCGATGCCACCATTACGCCGCACTATATCAGCCGCCGCGGCATGCAGTGGCAGAATGAGTTCCGCTACCTGACCACCGCCGGTGCCGGTCTGTTGCAGTTCGACTACCTCGGCTCTGACCGCACCTATGAAGATAAGCATCCGACGGATGAAGACTCGAACCGCTGGCTGTTCTACTGGAACCATTCAGGCGTTTACGATCAGCACTGGCGCTTCAGCGCTGACTACACCAAAGTCAGCGATCCCTACTACTTTACCGATCTCGACTCGGTTTATGGATCGACTACCGACGGCTATGTGACGCAAAAGTTCAGCATTGGCTACGCCGATACCAACTGGGATGCCACGCTGTCGACCAAGCAGTTCCAGATCTTCTCAACCAACGCGAACAACGATGTCTATCGCGCTGAACCTCAGCTCGATATGAACTGGTACCAGAATGATGTTGGCCCGTTCGATACTCACGTTTACGCGCAGGCGGTGAAGTTTACCAACGTGAACCAAAGGCTGCCGGATGCCACGCGTCTGCACCTGGAGCCAACGCTGGATCTGCCGATGTCGAACGGCTGGGGCAGCCTGAATACCGAAGCCAAACTGCTGGCGACCCACTATCAGCAGGATGACATTGAGTATTACAACTCGCTGAGCAGCAGCGCCGATAACCAGCTCAAGGGCACGGTTAACCGCGTCATGCCGCAGTTCAAGGTTGACGGCAAGATGGTCTTCGACCGCGACATGGACTGGTCACCGGGTTACACCCAGACGCTGGAACCGCGCGTGCAGTACCTTTACACGCCGTATCGCGACCAGAGCGACATTCGTGCCTATGACTCCACGCTGCTGCAGAGTGACTACACCGGCCTGTTCCGCGACCGCACCTACAGCGGCCTGGATCGCATTGCGTCGAACAACCAGGTCAGCACCGGCGTGACCACGCGAATTTTTGATAACGATCTGGTTGAACGTTTTAACGCTTCCATTGGTCAAATCTACTCGTTCACCCCGTCTCGTACCGGAGTGAACACCGTTGGTGAAGACGATCGCGGCAGCCTGATTTGGGCAGGTGACAGCTACTGGAAGATCAGCGACCGCTGGGCAGCACGCGGCGGAGTGCAGTATGACACCCGTTTGAATGATGTTTCGCAGGGCAACGCCGTGCTGGAATATCGCCGTGATGCGGACCGTATGGTGCAGCTGAACTACCGTTATACCAGCAAAGAATATGTCCAGCAGACGCTTACCGGGTATAACAACCCGCTGTGGCAGCAGGAGATTTCACAGGTGGGTGCAACCGCCAGCTGGCCAATCGCCGATGCGTGGTCCGTGGTGGGTGCCTGGTATTACGATACCAAAGCTAACCAGGCTGCTGACCAGCTACTGGGCGTGCAGTACAGCTCCTGCTGCTATGCGGTCCGCCTTGGCTACGAGCGCAAAATCAACGGTTGGGAAAACGACAACAGTAAGTACGACAACAAAATCTCGTTCAACATTGAACTGCGTGGTCTCAGCCCAAGTTATGGCTTAGGCACCGGTCAAATGCTGCGTCAGGGCATCCTGCCTTATCAGCGCGCTTTCTGATGTTGTAATGTTTGGTATGCCAACCCGCAGTGCGGATAGAAGAATGGAAAAAGTATGAAGAACTGGAGAATGCTGATCCTCGGTGCAGCCCTGACAGCCAGCACCGCGTTTGCAGCCCCGCAGGTCGTTGATAAAGTCGCCGCCGTCGTCAATAACGGCGTGGTATTAGAAAGTGATGTTGACGGCATGATGCAGTCAGTAAAGGGCCAGGCTCAGCAGGCTGGTCAGCAGCTGCCCGATGATAAAACCCTGCGCCATCAGATTGTTGAGCGTCTGGTGATGGACAATATCCTGCTGCAAATGGCAAAACAGGCCGGTATTCAGGTTAGCGACCAGCAGCTGGACCAGGCGATTGCCAACATCGCCGCACAGAACAAAATGTCTGTCGATCAGCTGCGCAGCCGCCTGGCCTACGACGGCATGAACTACGCCACCTACCGTGAGCAGATCCGCAAAGAGATGCTGACCTCAGAAGTGCGTAATAACGAAGTGCGTCGTCGCGTGACCATTCTGCCGCAGGAAGTGGACCAGTTAGCCACGCAGATGGCCTCGCAGAACGATGCCGGCACCGAACTGAACATCAGCCATATCCTGCTGCCACTGCCGGAAAACCCGACGCAGCAGCAGGTTGACGATCAGGAAGCGCTGGCAAAACAGCTGGTGAGCGAAGCCAAAGGCGGCGCTGACTTCGGCAAGCTGGCGATCACCTACTCGGCTGACCCACAGGCGCTGAAAGGCGGCAACATGGGCTGGGGCCGTCTCCAGGAGCTGCCATCGCTGTTTGCTCAGGCGCTGGTCACCGCACAGAAAGGCGATATCGTCGGCCCAATCCGCTCAGGTGTTGGCTTCCATATCCTGAAAGTGAACGACGTGCGCGGTGATAACAAAAGTATTTCCGTTACTGAAGTTCATGCCCGTCACATCCTGCTGAAGCCGTCCCCGATCATGACCGATGACCAGGCGCGTCAGAAGCTGCAGGAAGTGGCAGCGCAGATCAACAGCGGCAAGCTGACCTTTGCCGACGCAGCGAAACAGCTGTCTCAGGATCCGGGCTCCGCGAACCAGGGCGGCGATCTTGGCTGGAGCTCACCGGAAGTGTTCGATCCGGCGTTCCGTGATGCCCTGCTGCGCCTGAATAAAGGCCAGATGAGCGCACCGGTTCACTCCTCCTTCGGCTGGCACCTGATTCAGCTGATCGATAGCCGCCAGGTGGATAAAACCGACGCGGCGAAGAAAGAGCGCGCTTACCGTCTGCTGTTCAACCGTAAGTTCTCTGAAGAAGCCCAGACCTGGATGCAGGAACAGCGTGCTTCTGCCTATGTGAAGATTCTGGATGCGAATGCTCAGTAATCAACGTGTCGCGATCACTCCCGGCGAACCCGCCGGGATTGGTCCCGATTTAATCGTTCAGCTGGCCCAGCAGGACTGGCCGGTTGAACTGGTTGTCTGTGCTAACCCCGAGCTGCTGCGCACCCGCGCGGCAGCTTTGCATTTACCCCTTACGCTGCGCGAGTATCAGCCAGACAGCCCAGCCCAGCCGCAGCACGCGGGCACGCTGACCGTGCTGCCGCTTCCTCTTGCCCATCCCGTGGTCGCCGGGCAGCTGTGCGTGGAGAACAGCGGCTACGTGCTGGCGTCTCTCGCCCGCGCCTGCGACGGCTGTCTGAGCGGAGAATTTGCCGCGCTGATCACCGGGCCGGTGCATAAAGGGGTGATCAACGATGCCGGGATCCCGTTCAGCGGCCATACCGAATTCTTCGCTGAGCGCGCTCATCGCGAACGCGTGGTGATGATGCTGGCAACGGAGGAGCTGCGCGTGGCGCTGGCCACCACCCATCTGCCGCTGAAAGACGTTGCCGCCAGTATCACCCGCGACAGCCTGCATGAAACGATCACCATTCTGCACGCCGACCTGCAAAGCAAGTTTGGTCTGGAGCAGCCGCACATCTACGTTTGTGGCCTTAACCCGCATGCAGGGGAAGGCGGCCATATGGGCCGGGAAGAGATCGATGTGATCATTCCGGCGCTGGATGAGCTGCGCCAGCGCGGCATGCAGTTAACCGGACCGCTACCTGCGGATACCCTGTTCCAGCCGAAATATCTGCAGCATGCCGATGCGGTGCTGGCGATGTATCACGATCAGGGGCTTCCGGTGCTAAAATATCAGGGCTTTGGTCGGGCGGTGAATATCACCCTCGGTCTGCCATTTATCCGCACGTCAGTAGATCACGGGACAGCTTTAGAGCTGGCCGCCAGTGGTCAGGCCGATGCGGGCAGCTTTAAGACGGCGCTTAACCTCGCCATTACCATGATTAAGAGCAGTAATGAATAGTCGCGTTCACCAGGGTCACTTTGCCCGCAAACGTTTTGGACAGAACTTCCTTAACGATCCCTACATTATCGAAAGTATTGTCAACGCCATCCACCCGCAAAAAGGTGAAGTGGTCGTTGAGATCGGCCCTGGTCTTGCTGCTCTGACGGAGCCGGTAGGCGATCGTCTGGATGCCATGACGGTGATCGAGATTGACCGCGATCTTGCCGCACGCCTGCAAACCCATCCGTTCCTTGGCCCTAAGCTGACCATTTTCCAGCAGGATGCGATGACCTTTGATTTCGCCGCTTACGCTGCGGAGAAAGGCCAGCCGATACGCGTGTTCGGCAACCTGCCCTACAATATCTCTACGCCGCTGATGTTCCACCTCTTCAGCTACATGGGTGCTATCAAAGATATGCACTTTATGCTGCAGAAAGAAGTGGTTAACCGTCTGGTTGCCGGACCGGGCAGTAAAGCCTATGGCCGCCTGAGCGTGATGGCACAGTACTATTGCCAGGTTATTCCGGTGCTGGAAGTGCCGCCAGAATCCTTTACTCCGGCGCCAAAAGTGGACTCTGCCGTGGTGCGACTGATGCCGTACCAGACAATCCCGCATCCCGTTGAGGATATCCGCGCGCTAAGCCGTATCACCACTGAAGCCTTTGGCAAGCGCCGCAAAACGCTGCGCAACAGCCTTGGTCACCTGTTCTCTGCTGAAGTGCTGGCGGAGCTAAACATCGACCCGACGCTGCGCGCTGAGAACATCAGCGTGAAGCAATATTGCCAGCTGGCAAACTGGTTGACTGCGCACCCACAGTCACAGGAACAGCCGCAGGAGAACTGATCATGATCGATACGCCCCGAGTTTGTGTCCAGGTGCAGAGCAGCTATATTGCATCGCAGTCAGCGCCCGAAGATGAGCGTTATGTCTTCGCCTACACCATCACAATTCGTAATCTGGGGCGTATCCCGGTTCAGCTGATTGGCCGCTACTGGCTGATCACCAACGGCAACGGGCGTGAAACCGAAGTACAGGGGGAAGGTGTGGTCGGTGAGCAGCCGCACATCGAACCCGGCGGCGAGTTTCAGTACACCAGCGGCGCCATTCTGGAAACCCCAATGGGCACCATGCAGGGCCACTATCAGATGGCCGAACCTGATGGCTCTCTGTTCCTTGTCGATATCCCGGTATTCCGCCTGGCGATTGCCACCCATATTCACTAAATCCGGCGTTACTGCATGAGCACTTATTTAATCGGCGATGTCCACGGTTGCCACGACGAGCTACGTTCACTTCTTGACCAGGTGGCTTTTGACCCGCAGGTCGATCAGCTGTGGCTTACCGGCGATCTGGTGGCGCGCGGGCCTGACTCACTGGAAGTTCTGCGTTTTGTGCGCTACCTGGGCGACTGCGTAAAAATGGTGTTGGGTAATCACGACCTGCACCTGCTGGCCGTCTACGCCGGGATCAGCCGCAACAAGCCGAAAGACCGTATTACCCCGCTGCTGGAAGCCCCAGATGCCGACCTGCTGATCAACTGGCTACGTCGCCAGCCACTGCTGCAGGTGGATGAAGAGAAAAAGCTGGTGATGGCGCACGCCGGTATTACCCCGCAGTGGGACATCGACACCGCCATCAGCTGCGCGCGTGAAGTGGAAGCGGTGCTGAGCAGCGACACCTATCCGCTGTTCCTTGATGCGATGTATGGCGATATGCCTAACAACTGGGTACCGGAACTGACCGGGCTGGCGCGCCTGCGCTTCAGCACCAATGCCCTGACGCGTATGCGTTTCTGCTTCCCGAACGGGCAGCTGGATATGATCGCCAAAGAAGCGCCGGACAGCGCGCCACCACCGTTGAAACCGTGGTTTTCCATTCCCGGCCCGGTATCACGCGACTACACCATTGCCTTTGGTCACTGGGCTTCGCTGGAAGGTAAAGGAACGCCGGAAGGGATAATTGCGCTGGACACCGGCTGCTGCTGGGGTGGCACCTTAACCATGCTGCGCTGGGAGGATAAGCGGGTGTTTACTCAGGTATCGAATCGCAGCGCCCCGTAGGGGTCGGGCATGCCCGACCCGTGTTTTTATGCGCATGCCCGACCCGTGTTTTTACCGGCATGCCCAACCCGTGTTTTTACGGGCACGCCCGACCCGTTTTATGTTTAACGGCGGTCTAAAATCTCGAAGCAGAAGCTGTGCGAATTCTTGTCGTCAGCGTCATGAAACTCGCTGAAGGTTGACTGCCACTCATCCGGCTCGTAGTCCGGGAAATGGGTATCCCCTTCCACTTCCGCATCGATGTGCGTCAGATACAGACGATCGGCGCGCGTCAGCATCTGCTCATAGATGCGTCCACCGCCAATCACCATCAGCTCTTCGACTTCGCCCGCCGCTTTCAGCGCATCTTCAATTGAGGTTACCCAGGTGACGCCTTCAGCATCGCCCTTCTGGCTGCTGATCACGATATTCAGGCGGCCCGGCAGTGGGCGACCGATAGATTCCCAGGTACGGCGCCCCATAATTACCGGTTTATTCAGCGTCTGCTTTTTAAACCACGCCAGGTCAGCCGGCAGGTGCCACGGCATGGCGTTTTCCATTCCAATGACGCGGTCGGCCGCCAGGGCCGCAATCAGGCTAATCATCATATCAACTCAACAGGGTGTAAAATTGGCGCCATCATACGGAAAGGCGAAACTTTCGTCGATAGGAAAGCCCGGGTTATTCGGTAAAGGTTTATCAGGGTATCGATTGCGTCACCTTCCCGCTGTTTTTCACCATGCAAAAAACAACGGCCGTGGTAGAATCCGCCGTTCATTCAGCCACAGACCGCCGCCATGTTAGAAACCAGCTTATTTGTCGCCACTATTGCGGCACTCGGGATGATCTCTCCCGGCCCTGACTTTTTCCTGATTATTAAAAATGCCGCCCGCTACCGTCGCAGCGCCGCGCTGATGACCGCCATGGGGGTAAACTGTGCCGTTGCCACTCATATGGCCTACTGCGTGGCCGGGCTGGCCGTGGTGATCACCACCACGCCATGGCTGTTTATGCTGCTGAAATATGCCGGTGCGGGCTATCTGATCTATATCGGTATCCAGGCGCTGCGCTCGCGCGGCAACAGCAAAATGGACCTGAGCAATGTGGTGCAGGAGCAGACCTCGCTGAAGAAAGCCTTTTTGCAGGGCTATCTGTGCAACCTGCTGAATCCGAAAGCGACACTGTTCTTTCTTTCGATCTTCACCCAGGTGCTGAACGTCAATTCGGACGTGCACGAGAAGCTGCTGTACGCCGGGATTATCCTCGGCCTCTCCACGCTGTGGTGGCCGCTACTGGTGGTGCTGATCCAGAGCGGTCCGGTTCGTCGCGGGCTGGCAAAAGCGCAGCGCATCGTGGATAAGATGCTCGGCGGGGTGCTGATCGCGCTGGGGATTAAAGTGGCATTGTCGTGATATGTGTTGCGGGCCGACCGGAAAAAAAGGTCGGCCCCTGCACCTGCCTGCATTGAATATCAAAACGG
Source organism: Erwinia sp. V90_4 (assembly GCF_029967685.1). NCBI lineage: Bacteria > Pseudomonadati > Pseudomonadota > Gammaproteobacteria > Enterobacterales > Erwiniaceae > Erwinia > Erwinia sp. V90_4. The sequence continues at coordinate 197,157 of NZ_JASCAQ010000043.1, forward strand.
TGCGACCTGGAAAAAACGGGGCGGCCCGTTACAAGCGCAATTGGCTGTCCGCATCGAATATCAATACCCGCTCCACCTCAATCTTCATCCCGACCGTATCCCCTGCCTGACAGCCTGAACGCAGCGTGCTGTAGATCATCACCGGCTCACCGTACAGCGTGCCGTGGATCAGCTCCGACAGTCCGGTAGGCTCGATCAGCGACACCTGCAGCGGCAGCGCGCCCTCATCCGCCAAATCGCACAGCGTAATATTTTCCGGGCGAATACCGTAAGTCACCGCTTTGCCGACCGGCAGGTCGCTGCGCACGCCCAGCGGTAACACCAGCCGTGCGCTGACTTCAACGCAGGGGCCGCACTCCCCTGTCTGCACGCGGCCACTGATAAAGTTCATCGGCGGTGAGCCAATAAAACTGGCGACGAACCTGTTGGCTGGGGTGTCATACAGCTCCAGCGGGCTGCCGACCTGCTGGATCACGCCGTGATTGAGCACCACGATGCGGTCCGCCAGCGTCATCGCCTCCACCTGATCGTGGGTGACATACACAATGGTGTTGTTCATCTGCTGGTGCAGCTTTTTGATCTCCACGCGCATCTGCCCGCGCAGCTGCGCGTCAAGGTTCGACAGCGGTTCATCAAACAGGAAGACCTGCGGCTGACGCACAATCGCCCGCCCCATTGCCACGCGCTGACGCTGGCCACCGGAGAGCTCTTTCGGCCGACGATCCAGCAGGTGCGTCAGGCTGAGGATCTCCGCCGCCCGATTCACCGCAGCGTCAATCTCCGCTTTGGGCCGCTTCTGCACTTCCAGGCTGAAGCCCATATTGCGCGCCACGGTGAGATGCGGATAGAGCGCGTAGCTCTGGAACACCATCGAGATATCGCGGTCCTTCGGCGCTACCTCATTCATCAGGCGCGAGCCGATGCGAATGTCGCCGCTGCTTGCCAGCTCCAGCCCGGCGATGGTGCGCAGCAGCGTCGATTTGCCGCAGCCGGACGGCCCGACCAGCACCACGAACTCACCGTCGGCGATGGTCAGGTTGATGTTGCGCAGTACCTCAACGTTGCCGTACTGCTTCTGGATTTGCGAAAGAGAGATCTGAGCCATCAGGATTATCCTTTTACCGCGCCAGCCGTCAGCCCCTGGATCAGGTAGCGCTGAATGAAGGCGAAAAACAGACAGGCGGGGATCAGCGCCAGCACGGCGGCGGCCATCATATCTCCCCAGGAAACGGCGAATTTCGACACGAAGCTCAGCAGCCCAACCGGGAAGGTCATCACGTCGTTTTTGTTAATCAGCATCAGCGAGAACAGCAGCTCGCTCCATGCGGCGGTAAAGACAAAACCAAGCGTGGCTGCCATGCCGGGCAGCGTCAGCGGCATCAGCACGCGGTACAGCGCCTGAAAACGGGTGCAGCCCTCCAGCATCGCCGACTCTTCCAGATCTTTTGGAATCGCATCGAAGAACGACTGCATCAGGAAAGTAGCAAACGGCACGTTAAATGCGCTGTAGACGAGGATCAGCCCGAGCAGGCTGTTGGTCAGCCCAAGCGGGGCCATCACCTTGTAGATCGGCGCAAGGATCATCACCAGCGGGAACATCTGGGTGAACAGCAGCAGCGCCGCCATCACCGTTTTGCCCCGGAAGCCAAAGCGTGAAAAGGCATAGCCCGCTGCGGCCGCTACCACCGTTGCCAGCCCGGCGGTGCCCATTGAAACGATCAGGCTGTTGGTGAAAAAGGTCGGGAAATCACTCTCCACCAGCACGCGGCGGAAGTGGTCCAGCGTCAGCGCGGCGGGCCACAGGGTCACCCCTTCGCTGTACAGCAGCTTGTCCGGCGTGACGGAGATTTTAATCACCCAGTAGAGCGGGAACAGCGCAAACAGCAGGTAGCCGAGGATCGCGGCGCGGTGCCCGATCAGGCGTAATAATGCATTCATCGGCCTCTCCTATTTCAACAGCTGATGGCGAATGCGCAGCAGCACCAGCGCATAGCAGGTCATCAGGACCAGCAGGAATACCGCCATCGCCGAAGCGTAACCGAAGTCGAGCTTGCGGTAGGCGGTGGTGAAGATATAGCTGGAGAGAATCGAGGTTGATCCCGCCGGGCCACCGTCGGTCATGACCACAATCAGATCGGCGAAGTTAGCGATCCAGATAGTGCGCAGCATCACGGTGATGGCGATCATCGGCGCGAGAAACGGCAGCGTAACGCGCTTAAACTGCTGCCAGCCGCTGGCCCCGTCCATCGACGCCGCCTCATACAGATCTTTCGGGATCGACTGCAGCGCCGCCAGCAGCGTAATAGCGAAGAACGGGATGCCAAACCAGACGTTGGCGATCACCGGCCCGTACAGCGCGAGGCTGGGATCGGACAGAATATTGTACGGCTCGCTAATCAGGTGCAGGTCAACCATCCAGTGCGGCAGAATGCCAATCACCGGGTTGAGCAGCCATGACCAGGTGAGCCCGGAGAGAAACGCCGGAACTGCCCAAGGCAGAAACACCAGCGCCTGCGCCCAGCGGCGCAGCGGAAACTCGCGGTTAAGCAGCAGCGCCAGCCCCAGCCCGAGGAAGAATTGCAGCACGAGCGAGGTCAGCGTCCAGTTCACCGTGTGGCCAAGCGCCTTAAAGAAGCGCCGATCGTCGAACATGGCGCGGAAGTTATCCAGCCCGACCCAGCCGCTGTCCAGCGGGTTGAGCAGCTGGATATTCTGGAAGGCATAAGAGATACCGATCAGCATCGGCACAAAGATAAACAAGCCAATCAGCACCAGGGTCGGGCTGAGGTACAGCCACGGCTCAGCCAGCATCCGCAGGCGCACGAAGCGCGGCGCTCGCGTGGGGGTTTCAGTGGTGGCGTCAAGCATCATATGGCGTCTCCAGTGCGGGGGTTATCAGGTACGCGGGTTGACCGAAAAAAAGGGTCAACCCCTACGGTACTCTCATCCGGTTATTGCGCTGCCATCCAGGCTTTCTGCTCTTTGGTCAGATATTTGGCCCAGTCTTCCACCATTGATTGGGTATCATTCTGGTCCAGTAACGTTTCCTGGCTGCTCTCTTTCACGATCACCGAGTTAAAGTAGCCCCAGCCTTTCAGATGCGTTGGCATGGTGAGCGGTACATATTTCGGGTCGTTCAGTTCGGTAAACCAGCCGGCAAACTGTGGCGTGTGGAAGTACGGGTCGCTCTCCGCACCTTTGTAGATCGGCAGCGTACCGACAAACTTCGACCAGGTAAGGTTGTTCTCTCTACTGCTGAGGAACTGGATCAGCTGCCACGACTGCGCTTTCTGACCGGCCTGTTTGAATACCGACCAGCCGGTGTAGCCAATGGTCGGGAAGGCTTTGCCCGACGGCCCCAGCGGCATCGGCGCCACGGCGAAATCATCCGGATTCATGCTGTTTTTGATCGCGATCAGCGCGTCCGGATCCTGATCGAGCATCGCGCATTTCCCGGAGTAGAACCCGGAAACGATCTCGTTAAAGCCCCAGTTGACGCTGTCTTTCGGCGCCCCGCCGCTCTTATACATATCGACCAGCAGCTGCGCCCCCTTCAGCGCCCCCGGCTGGGTCAGAGTGCTGTTGCCCTGCTGGTCAAAAAACGCCGGCGAGCCATTCATCGCCGCCATAAACATCATCCAGGCATTGGTACCCCCAACACCGCCGCGCATGCAGTAGCCGCTAATGCCGTTGCCCAGCGCGCTGATTTTCTTCGCATCAGCCACGAACTCATCCATGGTTTTTGGCGCTTCGCTCAGGCCTGCCTGCTGGAACAGTTTTTTATTCCAGAACATGGCGCGCAGGTAGAAACCGTAAGGGATCATGGTGGCTTTACCGTTGGCGGCACGCGCCATTGCCAGCGCTTTATCGGTGAGTTCTGGCGTGCCCGCCCAGCTTTTCAGCTGCGGCTCCAGCTCTTCCAGCATATTGTTGCTGGCATACAGTCCCTGCCAGGTATCCGGCATCTCCACCACGTCCGGCACCTGGCCGCTCTGCAGCATGGTGCCCAGCTTTTCAAAGGCCTGGCCCCACGGCAGCGATACCACTTCAATTTCCGTACCCGGATGCTGCGCCTTGTACTCGGTCAGCATTTTTTGCAGCATTTCGGTTCGCGCCGGGCTGGTGATCACCTCCACCAGCGTCAGTTTCGTGGCGGCAACAGTGTTAAAGGTGCTGGCGATCCCCAGGGCTAAAACCACGCTTTTACCTAACCAGGCGCGCAAAGGATGTTGCTTCATCATGACCTCTTTTCGTTGAAGTTAGCGGGCAGCGGCAATTGCCTGCTGCAGGTCGAGCCATAAATCATCGGTCTCTTCCAGACCGATGGAGATGCGCACCACGCGCGGTGAAACGCCAAAATCGCGCGCGGAGTTAAACTCACCGGCCTGGTTGAGCACCGAAATCGCCGGCATCACCAGGCTTTCGAAGCCGCCCCAGCTGACGCCCATATGGAACAGCTTGAGCGCGTTGCAGAAGCGCGGAATATCCACCGACTCGTCCAGCTCGAACGAGAACAGCCCGCTGTAGCCGCTCAGCGTGGAGAAGGATTGCGGGTCGAGGCCGGGATGGTAAACGCGCATCACCTGCGGATGTTCCAGCAGCAGCTTTGCTATCGTCAGCGCGCTCTGATGATGCTGGCGCATACGCAGCGGCAGCGTACGCAGGCCGCGGATCAGCAGCCAGGCTTCGTTAGCCGACAGCTTGCCGCCGAGAAACGGGCTGACGCCGCGGGTAATGGTGGCAATACGTTCATGGCTGGCTATCACCAGCCCCGCCACCACATCGCTGTGGCCGCTGATATATTTCGAGGCGGAGTGCACCACGATGTCGACGCCAAGCGTCAGCGGCTTCTGGAACAGCGGCGAGGCCCAGCTGTTGTCGATAAGGGTGGTAACGCCGTGCTCGCGCGCCAGCGCCGTCAGGGCGCGCAGATCCTGCTCGCCCATCACCCAGCTGCTCGGGCTTTCCAGATACAGCAGTTTTGCGCCCGGCAGGGCGGCTTCGACGGCAGCCAGCGAGTCGCCATCGACAAACTCACTGTCGATATGGAAGCGCTGGCAGAAACCGCGCAGGAAGCGATAGGTATCCGGGTAAACGTGATTGATGCACACCACTTTGTCACCCGGCGAGACCACGCTAAGGATGGCATTGCTGATTGCTGCCATGCCGCTGCTGAAGGCCAGACAGGCTTCACCCTGCTCCAGCAGCGCGACTTTATCCTGCAGCGCTTTCACCGTCGGGTTATCCACGCGGGAATAGAGCGGCAGATCGCTGTCGCCACGAAAACGGGCAATCATGCTGTCGTAGTCGCTGAAGCTGAACAGCGACGACTGGTAGATCGGCGGCGACACCGCCCCTTTATCGTGGCGGGCATCGTGGGTTAACTGCGTCTGGTCGCTAAACTTTTCTGGCTGCATGGATCACGTCCTTCATGTCACGTTCGGTGATATCGAGAATCAGATGGCTGACGTGCCGCGCCTCATCGGCATCGCGGCGGGCTATCGCCTCAAACAGCGTGCGGTGCAGCGGAAACGAGTCGCTGAACAGCGCCTGCTCGGGCGGGGATTCGAAGAAAGCGTGCAGAGTGTCGTACAGGCCGACCACCATATGCAGCAGCAGCGGGTTATGTGCAGCCTGATAAATACTGGCGTGGAAGGCCCAGTCCTCGGCCCCGGCAGAGCCAATCGCGAGGTGCACGCGCTCCATCTCGTTCAAGCGCTGCTCAATCAGTACCAGGTCCGCGCGAGTGGCACGCACCGCCGCCAGGCTGCAGGATTCGGCTTCAATAATTCGCCGCACCTCCAGCGCGTGCAGCATGTTCTGCGAGTCATTTTTAAAGCGCAGCGACAGGAAACTGTCGTTACTGCTGACCTCGGCATGCAGGAAGGTGCCGCTGCCCTTGCGGCGTACGATGATGCCCAGCGCTTCCCAGCGCTTAAGCGCCTCACGCACCGTGTTGCGGCTGACGCCCAGCTGCTCCGCCAGTACGCGCTCCGGCGGCAGGCGCTCGCCGATCCGGGTGCCGGACTGCGCCACGTAGCGCGTCAGGGCATCGAGCACCAGTACGTCACTGTGCTGCACCGCGATCGGTGCCAGACTGGCGCTTAATAATGTCATGCTGCCCCCTAATAAATTGGCCCAACAACTCAACCTCTTTTGCTTGAGCAAGTTTGATGCCAAAAAATCAACAGGTTGATTTATCTGGGATTAGTTAACAAATAAGCAAATCTTCTGGTCGGGAAAGGTGCAAAACAGCGCGGGACTGCGCAGGGAGTGAGCAAGCAAGGGATAAAAAAGGGGCGACCGTTGACGGTCGCCCCCTGCAATACGTGTAGGGGCGGACCCTCTGTTTCGGTCCGCCCGATGTGCAGCGAATTATGCGCTAATCTGCGCGTGCATCTCCTGCACGGAAATCACCTGGTCCGTGGCGCTGGAGTTTAGCGACGTCACGGTGGCGAAACCGCCGTTCAGCGTAGTATCGTAATGCACCTTATACTGCAGCGCGCTGCGGCGGATCAGTTTGGAATCTTCAATCGCCTGGCGGCCTGCGGTGGTGTTAACGATGTAGGCGTACTCACCGTTTTTCAGGCGGTCCTGAATGTGCGGGCGGCCTTCGTGCACTTTGTTTACCTGGCGCACGTCAATACCGGCAGCTTTCAGCACCGCAGCAGTACCCGCGGTAGCATCCAGCTCGAAGCCGTAAGCCTGCAGGCGGCGCGCCAGCTCAGCAATACGCTTCTTATCACCTTCACGCACGGACAGCAGCGCACGACCGGTTTTCTTCATGTTGCTCTGCGCGCCGAGCATCGCCTTGCAGAACGCTTCTGCAAAGGTACGGCCCACGCCCATCACTTCACCGGTAGAACGCATTTCCGGGCCGAGGATAGGGTCGACGCCCTGGAACTTGTTAAACGGCAGCACCACCTCTTTCACCGAGTAGTACGGTGGGATGATCTCTTTGGTCACGCCCTGCGCGGCGAGGGTTTTACCCGCCATCACGCGCGCGGCCACTTTCGCCAGCGGCATGCCGGTTGCCTTGGAGACAAACGGCACGGTACGCGCAGCACGTGGGTTGACCTCAATCAGGTAAACTTCATTGTCCTTAACCGCAAACTGCACGTTCATCAGACCACGCACGCCCAGCTCAAAGGCCAGTTTCTTCACCTGGTCACGCATCACATCCTGAATCTCCTGGCTCAGCGTGTAGGCTGGCAGGGAGCAGGCAGAGTCACCGGAGTGAACGCCCGCCTGTTCGATGTGCTCCATGATGCCGCCAATCAGCACCTGCTCACCGTCGCAGATCGCGTCAACGTCAACTTCTACCGCATCATCGAGGAAGCGGTCCAGCAGCACCGGCGCGTCGTTAGACACGGAAACCGCGGTATTGAAGTAGCGCTTCAGGTCGATTTCGTCATAAACGATTTCCATCGCGCGGCCGCCCAGAACATAGGATGGGCGCACCACCAGCGGGTAGCCAATCAGCGCCGCCTTTTCCACGGCCATATCGATGGCGGTGACGGTGGCGTTGGCCGGCTGCTTCAGGCCCAGGCGCTCAACCGCCTGCTGGAAACGTTCGCGGTCTTCTGCACGGTCAATCGCATCCGGGCTGGTGCCGATAACCGGCACGCCTGCGGCTTCCAGCGCACGCGCCAGCTTCAGCGGAGTCTGCCCGCCGTACTGCACGATCACCCCTTTTGGCTTCTCAATGCGCACGATTTCCAGCACGTCTTCCAGCGTGACCGGTTCAAAGTACAGGCGGTCAGAGGTGTCGTAATCGGTGGATACGGTTTCCGGGTTGCAGTTGACCATAATGGTTTCGAAACCGTCTTCGCGCAGCGCCAGCGAGGCGTGTACGCAGCAGTAGTCAAACTCGATACCCTGGCCGATACGGTTTGGACCGCCGCCCAGCACCATGATTTTGTCACGATCCTGATTCGGATTGGCTTCGCACTCTTCTTCATAGGTTGAGTACATGTAGGCGGTGTCCGTAGAGAACTCTGCCGCACAGGTATCCACACGCTTGTAGACCGGGTGCAGGTTGTGCTGCTCGCGCAGGGCACGGATTTCCGCTTCAGACACGCCCGCCACATCGGCCAGGCGCGCATCGGCAAAGCCTTTACGCTTCAGCGTGCGCAGGAAGTCATAGCTCAGGCCGTTCACGCCCTGCTCTGCCACCTGCTGCTCCAGCTGGACCAGCTCTTCAATCTGCACCAGGAACCAGCGGTCAACATTGGTCAGCGCGAAGACATCCTCCACGCTCATTCCGGCGCGGAAGGCGTCCGCGATGTACCAGATGCGGTCGCAGCCAGCATCTTTTAGCTCGCGACGGATAGTGGTCAGCGCTTCCGGGTCGTTAAGATCCACCTTTGGATCAAAGCCGTGCGCGCCCACTTCCAGGCCGCGCAGCGCTTTCTGCATCGACTCCTGTAAAGTGCGGCCAATCGCCATCACTTCCCCGACAGATTTCATCTGCGTGGTCAGGCGGTCGTTAGCACCGGCAAATTTTTCAAAGTTGAAGCGGGGAATTTTGGTGACCACGTAGTCGATAGACGGTTCGAACGACGCCGGGGTCAGACCGCCGGTGATGTCATTGGTCAGCTCATCGAGGGTGAAGCCCACTGCCAGCTTGGCGGCGATTTTAGCAATCGGGAAGCCGGTAGCTTTCGAGGCCAGCGCGGAGGAGCGCGACACGCGTGGGTTCATCTCAATGACGATCAGACGGCCATTCTCCGGGTTCACCGAGAACTGCACGTTTGATCCCCCGGTTTCCACGCCGATTTCACGCAGCACCGCCAGCGAGGCGTTACGCATGATCTGGTACTCTTTGTCGGTCAGCGTCTGCGCTGGCGCAACGGTAATCGAGTCACCGGTATGAATGCCCATGGCATCAAAGTTTTCGATTGAACAGACGATGATGCAGTTGTCGTTTTTATCACGCACCACTTCCATCTCGTACTCTTTCCAGCCAATCAGCGACTCATCAATCAGTAGCTCATTGGTCGGCGACAGATCGAGGCCGCGCTCGCAAATCTCTTCGAACTCTTCACGGTTGTATGCGATACCGCCACCGGTGCCGCCCATGGTAAAGGAGGGACGGATGATGCATGGGAAGCCGACGTCAGCGGCAACCGCCAACGCTTCTTCCATGGTGTGCGCGATACCGGAACGCGCGGTGTCGAGGCCGATTTTCTTCATCGCCACGTCGAAACGGCGACGGTCTTCCGCTTTATCAATCGCGTCCGCGGTGGCACCGATCATGGTCACGCCGAACTCTTCCAGCACGCCCTGGCGCTCTAACTCCAGCGCACAGTTCAGCGCGGTCTGGCCGCCCATGGTGGGTAGCACCGCATCCGGACGCTCTTTCTCAATGATTTTGCGTACCACTTCCCAGTTAATCGGCTCGATGTAGGTCGCATCGGCCATATCCGGGTCGGTCATAATGGTTGCCGGGTTAGAGTTTACCAGGATAACGCGGTAACCCTCTTCACGCAGCGCTTTACACGCCTGTGCACCGGAGTAGTCGAATTCACAGGCCTGGCCGATTACGATCGGGCCAGCGCCAAGGATCAGGATGCTTTGTATGTCTGTACGTTTTGGCATTGTCTTTCTCTCCTGATCTTATTTAGAGGCTTTAATCAGTTCGATAAAGTGATCGAACAACGGTGCGGCATCGTGCGGCCCCGGGCTGGCTTCCGGGTGACCCTGGAAGCTGAACGCCGCTTTATCGGTGCGGTGGATGCCCTGCACCGTGTGGTCAAACAGCGAGGTGTGCGTCACGCGCAGGTTGGCCGGCAGGTTGCTGTCATCAACGGCGAAGCCGTGGTTCTGTGCGGTGATCATCACGGTGTTATTGTCGTGATCTTTCACCGGGTGGTTACCGCCGTGGTGGCCAAGCTTCATCTTCACGGTTTTCGCACCGCTTGCCAGCGCCAGCAGCTGATGGCCGAGGCAGATGCCGAAGATCGGGATCTCGGTTTCCAGCAGGCGTTTAATCGCGGTAATGGCGTAGTCGCAAGGCTCCGGATCGCCAGGACCGTTGGAGAGGAACACCCCGTCCGGGTTGAGCTTCAGCACCTCTTCTGCCGGGGTCTGCGCCGGCACCACCGTCAGGCGGCAGCCGCGATCGACCAGCATACGCAAAATGTTGCGCTTCACGCCGTAGTCGTAGGCCACCACGTGGAATGGCAGGTCAGCAGCGGCTTTCTCGGCCGGCAGTTCGCCTTCCAGCGTCCAGCTGCCCTGCTGCCAGCTGTAAGGCTGTGCCACAGTCACTTCTTTCGCCAGATCCATCCCCTTCAGGCCCGGGAAAGCTTTGGCTTTTGCCAGGGCTTCGGCGGCGTCCAGTGCGTCTCCGGCGATGATGCAGCCGTTCTGCGCCCCTTTCTCACGCAGCAGACGAGTCAGCTTACGCGTATCGATATCGGCAATCGCGACAATGTTGTTGCGCGTCAGATAGTCAGACAGGCCTTCTTCATTGCGGTAGTTGCTGGCAATCAGCGGCAGGTCGCGGATAACTAATCCCTGAGCGTGTACCTGAGTGGATTCTGCGTCAGCGGCGTTAGTGCCGACATTGCCGATATGGGGATAAGTGAGAGTGACGATCTGGCGGGAATAGGAAGGATCAGTGAGGATTTCTTGATAACCGGTCATTGAAGTGTTGAAAACAACTTCTCCCACTGCCGATCCGGTTGCCCCGATGGCCCGACCGTGGAATTGGGTTCCGTCTTCCAGAACCAAGAGCGCTGACTTAATCAAAACATCCTCCAGGGAATAAACAGTCACAATATCTGCATATTAATTCAGGTATGACCCCAAAATCAATGCAAAAACTGCCTGACTGCCCAGTTTTTGGCAAATTGGGCGCATTCTAATGATAGCCCTGGCGAAAGTCTACCCTGCGCGCCACTTTTTCTGCGTTTTTTAACTCACTGAGTGGAAAGTCGCATGATTTACCCTGAAAACAGCACATATCCTGGCAATAAAAACGGTTGCCTGCCAGCTTCTGCATAATTTCTGGTGTGACAGAGTAAAAAAGTGGACCAAATGGTCAAAATTAGCGTTATGAGCGAGTAAAAAAGAAGGGTAATCTAATTTTATAGCAGCAATGATTAAATATTAATGACAAACAGCTATTTTCTTTAAAAATAAAAAGGGCAATAAAATTATTGCCCATCCAATCAAAACGTTATGATTGAAATAACCACATCACGATGGTGCACAACACTTATAAATCATCCAGGTTAAGCACGCTTCTCATGTCATGAAGACCACTTTTATGCGCCTTTAACCAGACAGCTGCACGAACTGCGCCATTAGCGAAGGTCATGCGGCTTGAAGCCTTGTGGGTAATCTCTACTCGCTCGCCAACATCAGCAAACATCGCGGTGTGCTCGCCGACGATATCCCCGGCGCGCACGGTGGCGAAACCGATAGTCTGCGCTTCACGCTCACCGGTGTGGCCTTCACGCGCATAGACCGCATGCTCGTTCAGGTTCCAGTTCATCGCATCAGCAATGGCTTCCCCCATTGCCAGCGCCGTACCTGACGGTGCATCAACCTTATGACGGTGGTGCGCTTCGATAATTTCGATATCCGCATAGTCACCCATCACTTTTGCCGCCTTCTCCAACAGCTTCAGCACCAGATTGACGCCAACGCTGAAATTAGCCGCAAATACGATACCAATCTCTTGCGCTGCGGCTTTGATCGCCGCTTTGCCTGCCTCATCAAAACCGGTGGTGCCAATCACCATCGCTTTCTTATGCTGACGGCAAAATGCCATATAGTGCAGCGTGCCTTCCGGGCGGGTGAAGTCGATCAGTACGTCGAAGTCATTAACCACGGCATCCAGATTGTCGCTGACCTTGATACCCAGTGCGCCACAGCCCGCCAGTTCACCTGCATCGGCGCCAACCAGCGATGAGCCAGCACGGACAATGGCTGCGCCCAGACGCGCCCCCTCAGCCTGTTCAGTTGCCTGAATCAGCTGACGCCCCATACGCCCTGCGGCTCCCACAATGGCGATACGGATTTCTGCATTACTCATAATTATTCATTCCTGACCAATAGTTATACTCTAAACAATTCGCGTTACAGCAAGGCGGCAAGCCAGTGAATCCCGGCAACACAGATAACCCTGTGACCGGGGTGAACGGGCGTAGCCAACGCACCTGTCGCGTGAAAAATGACGAGTATAGGCATGTAAAGCGCATTCAGATTAGCCACGCGTTAATCCCTGCGCCACAACTAAAAACACATAATAAGAATTTTACGCCAGCGCGTGAGGATTATCAGTAAAACAGATTTCGTAAGGATTGGGGAAAGGAAATGATTAAGCATGGCAGGCGTAACGTGGCGTTATCGGCGCAGCGAGTTTGAACACGGACAGCGCACAACACCCGGAGCGTACACGTAGTACGTGAGGAGTGTGAGCACTGCCCAGGTTCAAAATAGCAGGTAAAATAGCCGTCCTCAGGTGATCTGCTTTACCTCTACGCGCAGCTCTTTCGGCACTTCAAACACGATATTCTCTTCACGGCCAATCAGCTCGACAGCATCGACGCCGCCCAGCTCATTGAGACGCTGGATCACCTGCTGCACCAGAATATCCGGCGCGGAGGCACCGGCGGTCACGCCAACACAGCCGACGCCGCGCACCCACTCTTCCTGAATATCATCAGCCGAGTCGATCAGGCGCGCCAGCTTACCAGCACGCTGTGCCAGCTCCGCCAGGCGGTTAGAGTTTGAAGAGTTCTTCGACCCCACCACCAGCACCACGTCCGCATCGCGTGCCAGCGTGCGCACCGCTTCCTGACGGTTGGTGGTGGCGTAGCAGATATCGTCCTTGCGCGGGCCAACAATCTTCGGGAAGCGCTCACGCAGGGCGTCAATCACCTCGTAGGTGTCATCCACCGACAGCGTGGTCTGCGTCATAAAGCACAGGTTATTTTCATCCTTAACCTGTAACTTCCAGACATCCGCAGGGGCTTCAACCAGATACATGCCGCCCTTCGGGTTGCTGTACTGGCCCATGGTGCCTTCCACTTCCGGGTGACCGGCATGACCAATCAGGATAGCCTCGGTGCCTTTACGGCTGGCACGCGCCACTTCCATATGCACTTTGGTCACCAGCGGACAGGTGGCATCGAACAGCATCGTCAAGTCGCGCGCTTTGGCTTCCGCACGCACCGCCTGAGAGACCCCGTGCGCAGAGAAGATCAGGATCGACGCGTCCGGCACTTCACCGATATCTTCAATAAAGATCGCCCCGCGCTCGCGCAGGCTGTTCACCACGTAACGGTTATGCACCACTTCGTGACGCACATAGATCGGCGCACCGTACATTTCCAGCGCTCGCTCGACAATACTGATAGCACGATCAACGCCTGCGCAGAAACCGCGCGGGTTAGCCAACAGGATCTGCATTGCTGGTCTCCAGTACCGGATCAATCTCCAGCACTTCTACGTCAAAGTGAATGGTCTGCCCGGCCAGCGGGTGGTTGAAATCCACGGTAATGGAATCCCCGGAGATCTCGCGGATCACCCCCGGCATTTCGTTACCGTCCATGCCGCTGAACAGCATGATGGCGCCGATTTCCGGCTCCCCGGCCTCGACAAAATCGCGGCGCGAGAAGTACTGCACCAGATCCGGGCTGATACCGCCAAACGCGTCGGCCGCTTCCAGCGCGAACGCCGCTTTCCCGCCAACCGGCAGGCCCAGCAGATGGCTTTCCAGCCCCTCTGACAGGCTGCCATCGCCGAGGCAAAACAGCGCAGGCTTACCGTTGCTGCGCGTTGACTCCGCCGTGGAACCATCCGCCAGCTTTAAGGTGAAATGCACCAGCACTGCGCTGTCATGCTGTACAGAATCAGTCATGCCTTACCCTTTATTCTTAGCCTGCTTGCTGGCCGGGGTGATAAACCCTTCCAGCACGATCAGCGCGGCACCAATACAGATACCGCAGTCGGCAATATTAAACGTGGCGAAGTGCCAGTCACCGACGTAGAAGTCGATAAAATCCACCACAAAGCCATGATATGCCCTGTCGAACAGGTTGCCCAATGCGCCACCGACAATCAGCGCATAGGCGATGTTATTCAGTTTATTGCTCGCCGCCGTGCGGTACATCATCACCAGCAGCACCACCACAATGGCAATGGCAATTCCGGCGAAGAACCAGCGCTGCCAGCCACCTTTATCGGCGAGGAAGCTGAACGCCGCGCCGTAGTTGTGAGCATAAAAGAAGTTGAAGAACGGCATCACGGACATCGATTCGTGCAGCATCAGATTATTCATAATCCACTGCTTACTGGCGAAATCGATGCCAATCACCACCAATACCAGCCACAGCCAGCGTAATCCGCTTGAGAGAACAGGTCTTTTCATCATGCAAACTTACGCTGTTCGCCGCTGCCCGCGACGTTAGAGGCACAGCGGCCACAGACGTCAGCGTGTTCAGCGTTCTGGCCGATATCGCTAGTGTAATGCCAGCAGCGTGGGCATTTCTCGCCTTCTGCTTTATGCAGGGCAATTTTCAGACCTTTCACCACGTCGCTCTGCTGCGCTTCATCCGTTGCCAGCGCGTAATCCGCTACCTGCGCACCGGAGGTCAGCAGCACAAAGCGCAGCTCTTCGCCCAGGCTGGTCAACTTAGCAGCCAGCGCGGCATCGGCATACAGCGTGACGCTGGCTTCCAGCGAGCCGCCGATACGCTTATCGGCACGCGCCTGCTCGATCACCTTGTTCACTTCGCCGCGCACTTTCAGCAGCTCCGCCCAGTAGGCATCGTTCATCGGTTCGTTATCCGCCAGGCTGAACAGCCCGTCGAACCACTCTTCGGTGAACACATACTGGCTGCGTTTACCCGGCAGGTAGCCCCAGATCTCATCCGCAGTGAAGGACATGATCGGCGCCATCCAGCGCACCAGCGCTTCCACGATGTACCACAGCGCGGTCTGGCAGCTGCGGCGCGCCAGGCCATCGGCTTTGGCGGTGTACTGGCGATCTTTAATGATATCCAGGTAGAAGGAGCCCATTTCGACCGAGCAGAACTGCATCAGGCGCTGGACCACTTCATGGAAGTCATACGCTTCATAGGAGGCAACGATATCGTTCTGTGCTGCCAGCGCACGGCCAACTGCCCAGCGGTCAACCACCACCATCTCTTCCGGTTTCACCATGTCGGTTTCCGGGTTGAAGCCCGCGAGGTTGGCCAGCAGGAAGCGCGCGGTGTTACGGATACGGCGATAGCTGTCGGCAGAGCGCTTAAGGATCTCGTCGGACACCGCGATCTCGCCGGAGTAGTCGGTGGATGCCACCCACAGGCGCAGAATGTCAGCGCCGAGCTTGTTCATTACATCCTGCGGGCTCACGGTGTTGCCCAGCGATTTGGACATCTTGCGGCCCTGGCCGTCAACGGTGAAGCCGTGGGTCAGTACCTGGCGATAAGGCGCTTTGCCCTTCATCGCGGTGGAGATCATCAGCGAGGACATAAACCAGCCGCGGTGCTGGTCAGAACCTTCCAGATACATGTCCGGGGTATGGCCACCAAACTCTGGGCGAGCATCCACTACCGAATAGCTGGTTGAACCGGAGTCGAACCACACGTCCAGCGTATCCTGCACTTTGACGTAGTGATCGGCGTCGGCGCCCATCAGATCGCGCGGATCGAGGTCCCACCACGCCTGAATGCCGTCCTGCTCAACCCGCTTCGCGACTTTCTCCATCAGCGCCAGCGAGTCCGGGTGCAGCTGCTCGGTGTCTTTATGCACAAACAGCGACATCGGCACGCCCCAGGTACGCTGACGCGAGATGCACCAGTCTGGACGGTTGGCGACCATCGACTCGATACGCGCCTGGCCCCAGTCTGGGATCCACTGCACGCCTTTAATCTCTTTCAGCGACTGCGCACGCAGGCCTTTCTGATCCATGCTGATAAACCACTGCGGGGTAGCACGGAAGATGATCGGGGTCTTGTGGCGCCAGCAGTGTGGGTAGCTGTGATGCAGTTTTTCCACATGCAGCAGCGCACCCTTTTCACGCAGCAGCTCAACAATCAGGTCGTTGGCTTTAAAGACGTTAACCCCATCAAGGCCAGGGTAAGTGCCCGGCAGGAAGCTGCCGTCCGGGCCGACCGGATTAGCGACTTCGATACCGTATTTCTGCCCAATGACAAAGTCATCCGGGCCGTGGCCTGGCGCCGTATGTACCGCACCGGTACCCGCATCCAGCGTCACGTGCTCACCCAGCACCACCGGGGAAACGTGGCCGAGGAACGGGTGCTGGAAGCCCATCAGCTCCAGCTCGGCGCCTTTCACTTCGCCCAGCACGTTCCACTCGGCAACACCGGCACGCTTCATGACGCTATCGACCAGGTCTTTCGCCAGGATCAGCGCACGACCGTCGATCTGTACCAGCTGATAGTCAAACTCAGGGTGCAGAGAGATAGCGCGGTTGGCCGGCATGGTCCACGGGGTGGTGGTCCAGATCACCAGGGCAATCGGGCCGTTGACCGCAGCAGCGCCAAATTTGGCGGCAACCGCGTCTTTATCAACGGCGTTAAACATCACGTCGATAGACGGTGAAGTTTTGTCGTAATACTCCACTTCCGCTTCCGCCAGCGCGGAGCGGCAGTCCAGGCACCAGTGCACCGGCTTAGCGCCTTTGTGCAGATGGCCGTTACCGATAATTTTACCCAGCGCACGGATGATGTTCGCTTCGGTTTGGAAGTTCATCGTCAGGTATGGGCGATCCCAGTCACCCAGCACGCCAAGGCGGATGAAATCAGCTTTCTGCCCTTCAACCTGCTCTGCGGCATAGGCACGGCAGGCAGCGCGGAACTCAGCAGCGCTGACTTTCTCGCCCGGCTTACCGATCATCTGCTCAACTTTGTGCTCGATAGGCAGACCATGGCAGTCCCAGCCGGGAACATAAGGGGAGTCATAGCCCGCCATGCCTTTCGACTTAACGATAATGTCTTTCAGAATCTTGTTAACTGAGTGACCAATATGAATACTGCCGTTGGCGTAAGGAGGGCCATCGTGCAGGATAAAGGTTTTTTTCCCTTTTTTGGCTTCGCGGATGATGCCGTACAGCTTGTCATCATACCAACGTTGCAGCATGCCCGGTTCGCGTTTGGCCAGATCGCCACGCATTGGGAACCCCGTTTCCGGCAAATTCAGGGTAGATTTATAGTCACTCATCAGATTCTCGGTTCCGTATGTCGGTTCTGTTTACACTTAAACCGATGCGTTCAGCCCAAAAAAGCGGCGGGCAGTGAGCACATCGTTAGCAATTTGTTCTTTCAGCGCGTCAAACGAGGCAAAACGCTGCTCGTTACGCAGTTTGTCACGCAGCACCACTTCAATATGGCGCCCGTACAGGTCCATCGATACGTCCAGCAGGTGCACTTCCAGCTGCTGACGTAGCCCGCCTATCGTGGGACGCGTGCCGATATTGGCCACGCCGGGAAGCGGTTTATCCCCCAGCCCCAGCACTTCAACGGCATACACCCCTTTCACCGGGGAGACCGTGCGCTTAAGCGGCAGATTAGCGGTAGGAAAACCGATGGTGCGGCCCAGCGCATCGCCATGCACGACACGGCCTGAAATGCTGAAGGGACGCCCCAGCAGGACGTTAGCCAGTGCCAGATTGTCATCTGACAGCGCCTGGCGAATCGCAGTACTGCTGATGCGCTTACCGTCATCGCAAAAGGTCTGGGTACTGATGACATCAAAGCCATACTCGACGCCAGCCTTCTGTAATAACAGGAAATCACCCTGGCGACCAGCGCCAAAGCGGAAATCATCTCCGACGGCCAGGAACTTTACATCCAGCTTATCGACCAGCAGGTCGGTGACAAAACTTTGTGCCGTATGGGCAGCAAAGCGGCGGTCAAAGCGCACGCACAGCACGGCATCAACGCCCGCCTGCTGGAGGTAGCGCACTTTCTCGCGCAGGCGCGTCAGGCGTGCCGGGGCTTTATCCGCTGCAAACAGCTCCAGCGGTTGAGGTTCAAACAGCATTACCATTACCGGCAAGTTGCGCTGACGCCCCTCTTCGCACAGTTGTGCCAGCAGCGCCTGATGGCCGCGATGTACGCCATCGAAGTTGCCGATGGTCAGTACGCAGCCGCGATGCTGCTCTCTAAGGTTATGTATGCCGCGGATAAACTTCATGGCTGGCTCAAATTTGTGGAAATCGGCGGATTATACCTTGTACAGCCAGGAAGGTTAACCCGCGATTCATCACTTTCATGCTATACCCGCGCCATTTCGTTCTGTATGGTGCTGATCCTGAGCGTATTGATATTTTTCTTGTGATTGAGCTGTATTCGCCATGCCGAAGCTGATAGAATCTTGCGCCATCGAAACGTAACCAAGTGCCATTGTTTCATCGGCGCTTATTTGCACAAATCCATTGACAACCGAAGGCGAAAAGGGCATATTCCTCGGCCTTTGAATTGTCCTCATAGAACTATTTGGGAGTTGGACCTTGGCTAATATCAAATCAGCTAAGAAACGCGCTGTAACGTCTGAGAAGCGTCGTAAGCACAACGCTAGCCGTCGTTCAATGCTGCGTACTTTTATCAAGAAAGTTTACGCGGCAATCGCTACTGGCGATAAAGCAGCTGCGCAGAACGCATTTAACGATATGCAACCAATTGTGGACCGTCAGGCAGCTAAAGGCCTGATCCACAAGAACAAAGCTGCACGCCATAAAGCTAACCTGGCTGCACAGATCAGCAAACTGGCTTAATGTCAGCGTGTTAATCGAGCTTTGATAAAGAAACCGGCCTGGCCGGTTTTTTTATGCCCAAAATTTGGCAAACCGCTCAGGAATCCCAAATCGCGCCATAGGCCGCCACCCTGCGCGCCTCACAGCCCCCGACAACATAGTCCGTCAGCTTACGATTAGCGATGCAGATCACCGCCTCCGCCCCGCTCTCTTCTACCTTCTGTAACGCCAACTGCAGCAAATCAGGTTTACCGTGTGCATCGGTATCCCAGATCAGCACGTCGGGCTGAAGGCGAATGATTTCATCCACAAAACTGTCGCCGTAGGTCAGACGCGGATTACGCGTCGACCAGATTAAGCGCCGGGGTTTGCCTGGCGCCATCAGATGCGGCAGCAGCGGGCCAATGCCGCTGCCGGTGGCAACGTACACCACTGAGTGAAAAATTTTTCCTACGCTGCCCACGCCCGGCGTCGGCAAACCTTTAAACCACACGTGATCCGGCGGCGAGTCGATAAAGCGCCCGGTCCAGTCACCGGCGCGCGAGATCAGCATGCGGCAGCCCGACCCGCTGCCGAGGGGAATGTTGGCAAAGGCGTGCCACTCATCCAGCGGCGCCCGACTAATCGCAAATGACGAGCCGGGGAAAGGATCCCGCGGCAGCGAGAAAGTGACGATGGCCGCGTGCGATGAAGGGCGCTCAACCTGCACCGCAACTTTACGCAGGCGCAGCCAGGGCAGGATGATGCTGGCGGTGATGGTCAGCAGTGCCCAGAATGCGGGTGTTTCAATCAACGCCTGCCATGACCACTGCCCGCCGTGGCAGTCGCGAATAAAGCAGGTTACCTGTAGCCATGACAGCAGCAGGGCCAGCCAGCCAACGTAGCGGTGGGCATGCTCAAACAGATTATGGTAGCGCGCACGCACAGCCGGCAGCGCCAGAATCACAATGGTCAGCAGCAGCGCGGCCAGCATCGCCGTGACCGTCAGCAGCATCAGGGAAACATTGGGCAGCGCGTGGCAGTGATGGTAATAGACCGCCGCGCTGAAAACCATTAGCCACAGGCAGGCAAACAGTGCACAGCCGGAGTGCAGACCGCCAAAATGATACACTTTCGCCAGCTGCCTGCGTACTGATAAGGGCCAGTGCAGCGGGGTATGCCAGACCAGGCGAAATAAAAAGTTGATGATATATTGCTGACGAATAAGCACCGCCACCGTCAGATTAATAATAACCATGTTGCCGATTTCAATCAGATGAATGCCTTTTTCTGACCACCAGTGCCCACCTGTTAATCCATAACTGAACAGACTGAGGTTCACCAGCGCGACCAGCAGGAACAAATACTGATAGTGGCTGAGCACTAGCCGACGACTTTTGTGGCTGGCTGGCGCGGGAATGGGGAGCAGCGCCGCGCTGCCCGCTTCTGGCAGCGTATTGTTGGTCTCTTCCAAGGCGACTCTCCCGAACGCATCCCTCGGCAGAAACAGCGTTCCGACGGGAATGTCATTCAAATATAGTGAAAAATAAACCTGAGCAGGTTCAGTTAACTTCACGTAACAGAGTATTCAAGGATGATAGCGCGGTAAATAGCCGGGATTAATTTGAGAATTTCGCTATTATTTATCCGCAGAAAAGCCGCCTGATTCCAGTAATTAATGGCAGTGAAATAAAAGAGCAGGCTTATTATTAGCGAAGGAGTGATTGCCGCCTGAATATTAATCGGGCTGGGTAAAAAGCTGAGAAAAATCTTTATTGCAGATACGCTGCACCGCCGGATGCTGGATCATCCGCTCGGCAAAAATAACATGATACTCTTCCATTACCGTATCAAGCCGCCCCAGTTCAACAATTCCCTCGTGCTGAAAACTCTCCTGCCCGTACAGCGTTGGCGCAACAAAAATCGCCCGGTTCGCCGCGCCAAAGGCTTTCATCAGGGCGGCATCGTCAAACTCGCCGAGGATATCCACCTCCAGCCCCTGCGTTTGAAACCAGTTGAGCAGCTTGCGGCCGAGCATTGAACGCCGCCCGGGGATCAGCAGCTTGCGCGTGCTGAGGCAGTGCGGAAATGCCGTTTCCGGCAGCGGCGCGTGGCACCAGAAGCTGACGCTGCACTCGCCGAGTTTTACCGAGAACAGCCCTTCCTGCTGCGAGGAGTCGACCGGGCAGTCGGAGAGGATCATATCCAGCTTATGCTGGCTGAGCTGCTCCAGCAGCAGTTCATGGGTCGATTCAAAACAGCGCAGATGGATCGGCTCTTCCGCCACCACCGCCGTTTCCAGCACTTTACTCACCAGCCGCTTGGAGAGCGCATCCGCCACGCCCACGTCGAACAGCAGGTTAGCTTCCTTGCGGTAGTTGACGATATCCAGCATCTCATGGCTAAGCGTAAACATGCGGTCAGCATAGCGAAACACCAGCTGGCCCAGCTCCGACGGCACCAGCCCCCGCCCCTGGCGCTTGAACAGCTTACCCTGCAGGCGCTCTTCCAGCGTTTTTAGCTGGCCGGTGACGGTCTGCGAAGTGAGGTTGAGAACCTCCGCCGCGCCCGCCACCGAGCCGGTTTTACACACCTGCCAGAAATAGTAGAGGTGGTTGTAGTTCATCTGCGCCATAGCTGGGGCAAACCGTTAAGCGTGCTTCTGCGGGGCTGGGCGCAGTTTGAAGTACAGCAGCACATAGCCCAGTACCGCCGACAGCACCGACCCGCTAAGGATGCCCAGCTTGGCCAGCGTCACCATCTCTTCATGTGCGGCGTCAAACGCCAGCGAGGCGATAAAGATCGACATGGTAAAGCCAATCCCACACAGCACACCCACCGCGGCAATATCCACCATCTTGGTATTTTCCGGCAGCGCCGCAATTTTTAACTTCACCGACAGCCAGCAAATCAGCGTGATCCCCAGCGGCTTACCGACCAGCAGACCAAGGATAATCCCCAGCGGTACCATCGAGAACAGGCCGTCAATGGAGACGCCAGTCAGTGAAACACCGGCATTAGCAAAGGCGAACAGCGGCAGGATCAGCCAGCTGACCCACGGGTGCAGGCCGTGTTCCAGCTCGATAGAGGGTGAATGCCCATCCTGCTTTTTCAGCGGGATTAACAGCCCGACAATCACACCGGCCAGCGTAGCGTGCACACCCGACTTCAGCACCGCCACCCACAGCACCATGCCGACCAGCAGATATACCGAAGTTTTCCGCACGCCGCACAGGTTGAGTATCACCAGCACCGCGATCGACGCCGCCGCGACACCGAGTGAGACCAGCGATAAATCGTGGGTATAGAAGAAGGCGATAATCACAATGGCACCAAGGTCATCGATCACCGCCAGCGCCATCAGGAACATTTTCAGCGCCGGAGGTACGCGGCTGCCCAGCAGGGCGAGGATACCCAGCGCGAAAGCGATATCCGTCGCGGCCGGGATTGCCCAACCGTGGATCGCCAGCTCATCGCTGTGGTTCAGCGCCGCATAAATCAACCCTGGGGCTACCATGCCGCCCAGGGCGGCAATCAGCGGGAACATCGCTTTCTCACGCCCTTTCAGCGAGCCCATCAACAGCTCGCGCTTCACTTCCAGACCGATCATCAGGAAGAACAGCGCCATCAGGGCATCGTTGATCCACAGCAGCAGGTCTTTATTGATGTCCAGCGCGCCGAAGCGGAACTGCACCGGCATGGCCAGAATGGCCTGGTAAGCCTGCTGCGTGCTGGCGTTATTGGCGAGAAACATCGCCACTGCCGCAGCGACGATCAGCACCACGCCGCCGGTGGCGTCATTTTTTAACAGTTTTTTGAGAAAGAGGTTCATTACAGACTCCGCTGAATATCCAGATGTTGTCAATCAGATAGCGGATAGCATACGCCGTTAAACCGCTCGAAAAAAACAGTTTATACAGCGCGAAAGGTTCGGTATTTACGAGGATTAAGGGGTAAGGGCCGATCTTTTTATATCGATCGGCCCTGAGGCTGGCAGATTAGCGGGTTAAATCGTCGAAGAATTTCTTCACGCCGTCGAAGAAACTTTTAGAACGCGGGCTGTTATGTTCGCCGGAAGGACCGCCAAAGCTCTCTTCCAGTTCACGCAGCAGCGCTTTCTGTTTCTCGTTCAGGCTGACCGGGGTTTCGACCACCACGCGGCACAGCAGGTCACCCTGAGCACCACCGCGCACCGATTTCACACCTTTACCACGCATGCGGAACAGCTTGCCGGTCTGCGTTTCCGCAGGCACCTTCAGCTTGACGCGGCCATCAAGGGTCGGCACTTCAATTTCACCGCCCAGCGCGGCCATCACAAAGTTGATTGGCACTTCGCAATACAGGTTGTTCTCTTCACGTTCGAAGATGTTGTGCTTACGCACCTGCACCTGAACGTAGAGATCGCCCGCTGGCGCACCCTGCTCACCCGCTTCGCCTTCGCCGGTCAGGCGGATGCGGTCGCCGGTATCAACACCGGCCGGGATTTTCACCGACAGGGTTTTCGACTTCTCAACCCGGCCATGACCGTGGCAGGCGTTGCACGGATCTTTAATCACCGAACCGCGACCGTGACAGGTTGGACACGCCTGCTGAACGGTAAAGAAGCCCTGGCGCATCTGCACCTGGCCTGCCCCGTGACAGGTCTGGCAGGTTTGCGGTTTCGTCCCCGCTTTCGCGCCGCTACCGTGGCAAACGTCACACTCTTCCAGGGTTGGAATGCGGATCTCTTTGGTCACGCCGCGTACCGCTTCTTCCAGCGACAGCTCCATGTTGTAGCGTAAATCAGCACCGCGAGCGGCGCGCTGCTGACGGCGGCCTCCGCCAAAGATATCGCCGAATACGTCGCCAAAGATATCGCTGAAGTCAGCACCGCCGCCGCCGCCAAAGCCGCCGCCGTAGCCACCGCCACCACCCTGTTCAAAGGCTGCATGGCCGTACTGATCGTAAGCCGCACGTTTCTGCGCATCGGTCAGAATTTCGTAGGCTTCTTTTACCTCTTTAAACTGCTCTTCGGCACCTTCGCCCTGGTTGCGGTCAGGGTGGAATTTCATTGCCAGGCGTTTGTAAGCCTTTTTGATCTCACGCTCATCCGCAGATTTGGATACGCCTAAAACCTCGTAATAGTCTCTTTTCGCCATTGTTGTTGTTCCTGCCCTTAACATGCGTGCACGGGCGTAGGATTTCTCCGACGCCCGTGCTGGTTATCATCGGTGGCAATGACTGCCACCGTGCCCGCTCAAGGGCGATTATTTTTTGTTGTCTTTCACTTCTTCGAATTCAGCGTCGACAACATCATCGTCTTTCTTCGCACCGTCGGTGGCATCAGCTGCGCCGCCAGCGGCCTGCTGCTGCTGGGCGAACTCCATCAGCTTGCCGGACACTTCCATCAGAGCCTGCATTTTGGCTTCGATTTCCGCTTTGTCCTCGCCTTTCAGCGCGGTGTTCAGCTCAGCCAGTGCGGCTTCGATTGGCGCTTTGTCGTCTGCTGGCAGTTTGTCGCCCGCTTCGTCCAGCTGCTTACGCGTGCTGTGCGAGACCTGGTCACCCTGGTTACGGGTCTGTACCAGCTCTTCGAACTTACGGTCAGACTCAGCGTTAGCTTCGGCATCACGCACCATTTTTTCGATCTCTTCGTCATTCAGACCGGAAGAGGCTTTGATGGTAATCTTCTGCTCTTTACCGCTATTTTTGTCTTTTGCAGACACGTGCAGAATACCGTCAGCATCGATGTCGAAGGTGACTTCGATCTGTGGCATACCGCGCGGCGCCGCCTGAATACCGTCGAGGTTGAACTGGCCCAGCGATTTGTTATCCGCTGCACGCTTACGCTCACCCTGCACCACGTGAATGGTTACCGCAGACTGGTTGTCTTCAGCGGTAGAGAACACCTGGCTGTGCTTGGTTGGGATGGTGGTGTTCTTAGCGATCAGTGAAGTCATCACGCCGCCCATGGTTTCGATACCCAGCGACAGCGGGGTAACGTCCAGCAGCAGAACGTCTTTCACTTCACCGGCCAGCACGCCGCCCTGAACCGCAGCACCTACAGCAACCGCTTCGTCCGGGTTAACGTCTTTACGTGGCTCTTTACCAAAGAACTCAGCAACCTTCGCCTGCACCATTGGCATGCGCGTCTGACCACCGACCAGGATCACGTCGTTGATGTCAGAAACCGACAGGCCAGCATCCTGCAGAGCGACTTTCAGCGGCTCGATAGAGCGTGCAACCAGGTCTTCTACCAGTGATTCCAGCTTCGCACGGGTCACTTTGATGTTCAGGTGCTTAGGACCTGTTGCATCAGCAGTGATGTACGGCAGGTTCACGTCGGTCTGCTGTGCAGAAGAGAGCTCAATTTTCGCTTTCTCTGCGGCTTCTTTCAGACGCTGCATTGCCAGCGGATCGTTGTGCAGATCGATGCCCTGATCTTTCTTAAATTCAGCCACCAGATAGTTGATCATACGGCTGTCGAAGTCTTCACCACCCAGGTGGGTATCACCGTTGGTTGCCAGAACTTCGAAGGTTTTTTCGCCGTCAACTTCGTCGATTTCGATAATAGAGATATCGAAAGTACCACCACCCAGGTCATATACCGCGATAGTGCGGTTGCCCTGACCTTTATCCAGACCGTAGGCCAGTGCCGCAGCGGTTGGTTCGTTGATGATACGTTTTACTTCCAGACCGGCGATACGACCGGCATCTTTCGTTGCCTGACGCTGCGCATCGTTGAAGTAAGCCGGTACAGTGATAACCGCTTCAGTCACTGGCTCGCCCAGGTAATCTTCCGCCGTTTTCTTCATTTTCTTCAGCACTTCAGCAGAGATCTGCGGAGGTGCAACACGCTGGCCTTTCACGTCAAGCCATGCGTCGCCATTATCAGCGCCGACGATTTTGAACGGCATGATTTTAATATCACGCTGTACTTCTTCGTCCTGGAAGCGACGGCCAATCAGGCGCTTAATCGCAAACAGGGTATTCTGCGGGTTAGTCACCGCCTGACGTTTAGCAGGCTGACCGACCAGTGTTTCACCATCCTGAGTGTAAGCGATGATCGATGGCGTAGTGCGATCGCCTTCTGCATTCTCCAGTACACGCGCTTTGCCGCCATCCATGATAGCTACACAAGAGTTAGTTGTGCCCAGGTCAATACCAATAATCTTACCCATTGAAACGTCTCCCACTTAAATTCATGTCAAATCAGGTTATGAACCAATAAATGCGGGCATTTTTTACAGTTTCAACTGCTCGCCCTGCGCTTTTTTTCCAGGTCCGTAGCCTCGGATGCCAAATAAGATGGGGCCGCGCAGCGCGGCATCAAGGGGGGAAGGTAAAAAAATTTTCACTTTGCCGCAAAAAAGTGGGCCAGCTGAAGCTGACCCACTTTTTGACGCGATTGGGAGAGTTACTAAATACTGACCTGTTTTAACAGCGATTGTCTGCCGGCATCGCGCTGCAGCCAGCAGCCGACCAGCACGCCAATCACCGCCAGCAGCAGAACGTAGTATGCCGGGGCCATTGGCGTCAGCTTCATCATCAGCGTCAGCGCGATCGGCGTCAGGCCGCCAAAAATGGCGTAGGCGATATTGTAAGAGAAGGAGATGCCGGTAAACCGCACCTCTGCCGGAAAGGCGCGCACCATCACAAAGGGCACCACGCCCACCACGCCAACGCACAGCCCGGCCAGCGCATAGGCGCTAAACAGATAAGCCGGTGCCGTGGCCGCGACGTGGAAAAAGGTATAGCTGGTCGCGGCCATCAGCACACTGCCGACAATCAGCGTTACGCCGGCCCCAATGCGATCGACCAGCGCCCCGGCAATGATGCAGCCAAAGATCAGCATCACGGTGGCAACGCTGTTGGCCTGCAGCGTCAGCGCCGCGGGCAGGCCGTGCAGTTTCTGCAGCAGCGCGGGGGCCATCAGCAATACCACCACAATACAGGCCGACAGTAGCCACGTGAGCAGCATCGAGACCACCACGCCATGCGTGTGGCGCAGCACCACCGTTTTCAACGGCAGCTCGCTCGACAGCGCTTTGCGCTGCTGCATCCGGGTAAACACCGGCGTTTCATGCAGCCAGCGGCGCAGATACATCGCCAGCAGTCCAAACCCGCCGCCCAGCAGGAATGGGATGCGCCAGCCGGTATCATGGATGCTTTGCTGGCTCATGGTCGTGGTAATCAGCGTTGCCACCAGCGAACCCAGTAAGATGCCGAAGGTCAGCCCGGCGGTCAGCGTGCCGCAGGCGAAGCCGATGCGTTTTTCCGGCACGTGTTCGGCAACGAACACCCAGGCGCCCGGCACTTCTCCGCCTATCGCCGCCCCCTGCAATACGCGCAGCAGCAGCAGTAACAGCGGTGCAGTAATGCCAATAGCGTCATAAGTCGGCAGCAGGCCCATGGCCAGCGTCGGCAGGGCCATCAGTAAAATGCTCAGGCTGAACATCTTCTTGCGCCCTTTACTGTCGCCAAAATGCGCCATGATAAGCCCGCCCAGCGGGCGCGCCAGATAACCGGCGGCAAAGATGCCAAAGGTTTGCAGCTGGCGCAGCCACTCGGGAATATCCGCGGGGAAGAACAGCTCGCCGATGACCGCAGCGAAGAAGACGAAGATGATAAAGTCGTAGAACTCCAGCGCGCCACCAAGGGCAGCCAGCGCCAGAGTTTTGTAATCCTGTCGGTTAAGACGGCGTGCGTGATCGGTCTGCATATGTTGTCAGGATGGCCCAGAGTCAGAAGAAAACAGTATCGTTGCCGCTGTAAAGCTGAGCTTACTATACCGTCAATTTTCTGCCACAGCAGCGAGCACTGGATCTTATGCCTGAAAAAATGAATTTTTAGCTATTTGTCTCGCGTCGGGCGCTTTTCGGGCGAAATGCTGCTACCACCTGCGGGTCCGTCTCGATATATGGCCCTTCCAGCAGCTGGATGCAGTAAGGCACGCTGGCAAAAATTCCGTGGACCAGGCTATTACCCTGCTCATCTTTCAATCCTTCCAGCGTCTCGGTAATTGACTTCGGCTGGCCCGGCAGGTTGATGACCAGCGACTGCTTGCGGATCACGCCAACCTGACGCGACAGGATGGCGGTCGGGACAAAGTTCAGGCTAATCTGGCGCATCTGCTCGCCAAAGCCCGGCATCTCACGGTCGGCAATCGCCAGCGTCGCGTCCGGCGTCACATCGCGCCGCGCCGGGCCGGTGCCGCCGGTGGTGAGCACCAGATGACAGAACAGCTCATCGACCAGTTCACAGATCGCCTGCTCAATCATCGGCTGCTCATCGGGCACCAGACGTTTTTCAATTTCAAACGACGTGGTCAACGCCTTCCCCAGCCACGCTTCCAGCGCCGGTAAGCCCTGATCCTGATAGATGCCATTAGCGGCACGATCGGAAACGGAGATCAGGCCAATGCGTAGTGTATTCATAGGTTTTTGCCGTGAGATAAAGGGAGATTGAAGCAAGGATAAACCATAGCAAAGCAGGATGTATAGCAAGGGGGGAGAGATTAGAATTCAGGAATAGCCAAAACAATGGGAACTGTAGCAAGGCGGCAAATGCGCTCACCCCGCTACAGTTTAAGACTGCGGGCTATTACAGCAGGTCAGCAATCATCTTATCGAGCTTGCCCTGGTCGATGGCAAAGTTACGGATGCCTTCAGCCAGTTTCTGGACCGCCATTGGGTCCTGGTTGTGCTGCCACAGGAACTCGGACTCTGTCATTTTAGCCGGGCGCGCTTTCACTTCGCCCTGGTAAGAGAGCTTACGCTCCAGAGTGCCTTCGGTTTCAGACAGCTCTTTCAGCAGGCCCGGAGAGATAGTCAGGCGGTCGCAGCCGGCCAGTTCGATGATTTCGCCCACGTTACGGAAGCTGGCGCCCATCACCACGGTCTCGTAACCGTGCTGCTTGTAGTATTCGTAGATTTCAGTCACGGAAATCACGCCTGGATCTTCGTTCGGTGCGTACTCTTTCTTATCGGTGTTCGCCTTGTACCAGTCGAGGATACGGCCAACAAACGGGGAGATCAGGAACACGCCAGCTTCAGCACAAGCACGCGCCTGAGCGAAGGAGAACAGCAGCGTCAGGTTACAGTTGATGCCCTCTTTTTCCAGCTGCTCAGCGGCACGGATGCCCTGCCAGGTGGAAGCCAGCTTGATCAGGATGCGGTCATTGCTGATGCCGGCATCGTTATACAGTTTGATCAGGCTATGCGCTTTAGCGATGCTGCCTTCGGTGTCGTAAGAGAGGCGCGCATCAACTTCGGTAGAGATACGGCCAGGGACCAGCTTGAGGATTTCCAGACCGATGTTCACAGCCAGCTTGTCGGCAGCGTAGGAGATCTGCTCTTCTTTGTCACTGGTCTGCTCACGCGCCCAGCTCACCGCTTCGTCGATCAGCTTACGGTATTCCGGGATCTGTGCAGCGCTGAGGATCAGAGAAGGGTTAGTGGTGGCATCCTGAGGTTTGTAGAGTTTCATCGCCGCAATGTCGCCGGTATCAGCAACAACGGTAGTGAGTTGACGCAGGGAAGATAATTTGTCCGTCATAGTTGTCATTCTCATCAAAGTTGATTTGTCAGGGTGTTGAAAATGTCTGTCCCGGATGATAGCACGCGCACCCCGCCATGCAAGCAGTGCCGTTCCCCGTAACACAGCAGGAGAATGCCAGCGCACAAAATCACATTTTTCCCTGCATGCTCTGCGGGCAACAGCGGCCAGATTCGGTGATAAACCTTCACCAATAGCAGCGATTCGTCACGCGAAGGCGCTTTTTTGCTAACATAGCTGCACACTGTTATCCGAAACCAGAGCGACTAAAAATTTTAAAAGGACGCGCGCATGTTGATGGTAATTTCTCCGGCCAAAACGCTGGATTTTGAAAGTCCGCTGGCGACCAAACGCTATACTCAGCCCGCGCTGCTGGATGAGTCACAAAAGCTGATTAACGTCGCCCGTAAGCTCTCCCCTGCCGATATCGGTTCGCTGATGCATATCAGCGATAAACTGGCCGTACTGAATGCCGAGCGCTTCAACGACTGGCAGCCGGATTTCACCCCGGACAACGCCCGCCAGGCGATCCTCGCGTTTAAAGGCGATGTCTATACCGGCCTGCAGGCCGAAACCTTCAGCGAGAAGCAGTTCGATTTTGCCCAGCAGCATCTGCGCATGCTCTCCGGCTTATACGGCCTGCTGCGCCCGCTCGACCTGATGATGCCGTACCGCCTGGAAATGGGGATTAAACTGGCGAATCCGGTCGGTAAGGATCTCTACAGCTTCTGGGGCGACAAGCTTACTGAAGCGCTGAACGCTGCGCTGGCGGAACAGGGCGATAACGTGCTGATTAATCTTGCCTCGGATGAGTATTTCAAAGCGGTGAAGCCGAAACTGCTGAACGGCGAGATTATCAAACCGGTATTTTTAGATGAGAAGAACGGCAAATTTAAGGTGATCAGCTTCTACGCCAAGAAAGCGCGTGGCCTGATGAGCCGCTATATCATTGAGAATAAACTGAGTAAACCGGCACAGCTGAAGACGTTCGATGTCGATGGCTACTTCTTTGATGCGGATGCCAGCAAGGGCAACGAGCTGGTGTTTAAACGTCACGAAGCCGTTTGAGCGCAGGGGCGCCCCTGAGGGTTCCCCAGAAATGACTGCTATCGCTAAACGTCTGTTAACCGGTCTGAGCTCATCCCCCCGTTAGCATCGTGCTGGCTGCGGGTTTTAAACCGCTACGCTGAAGCTTTGGGTGCCAGGAGGGAGGGCTGACCGCAATAAGGGCCAGCCCCTGTGCATCAGGTTACTTTTTCAGTAAAAAAGCACGCAGATCGGCAAAGTCCGCTTTCATATTTTGCGACAGCAGTTCCATGTCGGCGCGTTCGGCCAGGGCTTCCGGCAGCGGCAGCTGCTGCTCGAGGATCGCTTCCACGCTCTCCTTAAACTTCGCCGGATGCGCGGTGCCGAGGAACAGACCGAACTCCCCTTCCTGCAGCTGATCGCGCAGCAGGCGATAAGCGATCGCCGCGTGTGGCTCAGACAGGTAACCGATATCCGCCAGCTCGCGCATGGTGGCTTTGGTTGTCTCATCACTGACGGCACCGTAGCCAAGATCCTGCAAGCGCCAGGTTTTGCGGCGGAAAATCTCTTCCACGCGCGGCCAGTTGTTTGGCTGCGACACATCCATCGCGTTCGACAGCGTGGCAACCGTCACGTTTGGCGTCCACTCACCCTTTTCCAGGAAGCGCGGCACGGTATCGTTGGCATTGGTGGCGGCGATAAAGCGCTTCACCGGCAGGCCGAGCGATTTCGCCAGCAGGCCCGCGGTCAGGTCGCCGAAGTTACCGCTTGGCACTGAGATGACCAGCTGATTACGCTTCTCCTGAGGCAGCTGTGCGACCGCCTCGAAGTAGTAGCAGATCTGCGCCAGCAGGCGGCTGATGTTGATCGAATTCGCCGAGTTCAAGCCAATGGCTTTTTTCAGCTCTTCATCGTCAAACGCCTGTTTCACCAGGGCCTGGCAGGCATCAAAATCGCCGTCGATGGCAATCGTTTCAATATTGCCACCGAGGGTGCAGAACAGCTTCTCCTGCAGCGGGCTGATTTTGCCCTGCGGGTAGAGGATCACCACGCGCACGTTATCCATGCCGTAGAAGGCATGGGCAACCGCTGCACCGGTGTCGCCGGAGGTGGCGGTCAGAATAGTGATCTGCTCATCGGCATCGCTAACGTAGGCGAGCATCTGCGCCATAAAGCGGCCGCCGAAGTCTTTAAATGCCAGCGTCGGGCCGTGGAACAGCTCCAGCGCCGAGATATCCTCAGTCACTTTCACCACCGGAGCCGGGAAGGTAAACGCCGTTTTCAGGCGCTCGTTCAGCTGGTGCGGGGCAATTTCATCGCCGATAAAAGCCGAGAGAATTTTGCTGCTGCGGGTCACGAAATCCATCTCGAGCATCTCATCGATGTCGGTCAGTTCGAACTCAGGCAGCTCCAGTGGAAAGAACAGGCCCTGCTGTGTGCCCAGCCCCTGCTTCACCGCTTGTGCGAAGCTCACCTGCTCGTTGTGATCCTTAAGATTGTACAGTTTCATGCGTTATCCCAGTTTACGTGCGCCTGCCGTGTCTAAACGGCAAATATGGACGAAGCCTTCATCATTTTGCAGATAGTGCTGACGCAGCCACTCTGCCATGCGTTGTGCGGTATCCGGCTGGTTGCACACGGCAAACAGCGTCGGGCCGGAGCCGGAAATACCGCAGGCCAGCGCACCGATATCGGCGGCGGCCTGGCGAGCTTGTGCGAAGCCCGGTAACAATTTGGTGCGGTACGGTTCAGCAATCACATCCTGCATCAGCTTCGCGGCCAGCAACGGCTGCTGCGTATGGCAGGCGTGGATAAAACCGCCGAGATAGCGACCGTGGCGAATAATCTCCTCTTTGCGATACTGCGCAGGCAGGATCGCACGGGCTTCGGCGGTAGAAACCTTAATCCCCGGATAGGCCATTACCCACAGCCAGTCACTAAAGCCTGGCACCTGCTGGCTGATGATGCCGTTCTCTTCCAGCATCAGCTGCATGCCGCCGAGGAAGCAAGGCGCCACGTTATCATAGTGAACGCTGCCGGAAATACGCCCTTCTAACTCGCCCATCAGCGCCAGCAGCTCCGTGTCGTTCAGCGGTTTGCCGCAGTGTTCGTTCATCGCCATCAGGCCCGCCACCACCGAGCAGGCGCTGGAGCCAAGGCCGGAACCAATCGGCATGTTTTTTTCCAGCGTCATCTTCACCGGTACGCGCTTGCCGATCGCCTCACAGAAGCGGTCCCAGCACTGATAAACAATATTCTCTTTGGGGTCGGCAGGCAGTTTGCTGACAAAGCTGCCTTCGTTGTGCAGGCTGAACTCGCTGGCCGCTTCCACGGTCACGCAGTCCCCCAGCAGGGTGCCATCAACCGGCGACACCGCAGCCCCGAGCACGTCAAAACCGACGCTGACATTGCCAATTGAGGCAGGGGCATGAATTTTAACCATGATTAAACTCCCAACTTCCACGACAGAGTACGTAACAGATCGGCAAACACCCCTGCCGCGGTCACATCATTACCGGCGCCATAACCGCGCAGCACCAGTGGGATTGGCTGATAATAGCGGCTGTAGAAGGCCAGCGCGTTTTCACCGTTTTTCACTTTATACAGCGGATCGTTGCCGTCAACCGCATCGATCTTCACTTTACAGATGCCGCCCTCTTCAATAGCACCGACAAA
Source organism: Erwinia sp. V90_4 (assembly GCF_029967685.1). Taxonomy (NCBI): domain Bacteria; kingdom Pseudomonadati; phylum Pseudomonadota; class Gammaproteobacteria; order Enterobacterales; family Erwiniaceae; genus Erwinia; species Erwinia sp. V90_4. The sequence continues at coordinate 230,110 of NZ_JASCAQ010000043.1, forward strand.
GCGCAGCACTTTCCCTGCATCGCGGGCGCTGGCGACTTTTGCCGCCATGCTGTCATCCAGCTCCGGCAGGCGCGCCATAAACGCTTCCACATCGGCAATCGCGGTCAGTTCTGGCGGCAGCAGCGCTTCAATCTCAATGTCGCTCAGCTCCAGCTGATGCCCCGCTTCGCGTGCGAGGATCAGCAGCTTACGCGCCACGTCGAGGCCGGAGAGATCTTCACGCGGATCCGGCTCGGTAAAGCCCATCTCACGCGCCATTTTCGTCGCGTCAGAGAGCGATACGCCCTCATCCAGCTTGCCGAAAATAAACGACAGCGAGCCAGAAAGAATACCCGAGAAGCTGATCAGCTCATCGCCGGCATTCAGCAGATTTTGCAGGTTCTCAATCACCGGCAGACCGGCACCGACGTTGGTGTCATAGAGGAACTTACGGCGCGATTTTGCCGCCGCCGCACGCATCTGCTGATAGTAATTCCAGCTTGAGGTGTTGGCCTTTTTATTCGGCGTCACCACGTGGAAACCGTCGGCGAGAAAGTCAGCGTACTGGTCGGCGACCTGCTGGCTGGAGGTACAGTCGACAATCACCGGATTCAGCAGGTGATACTCTTTCACCAGACGATTCAGACGGCCCAGATCAAACGGCTCCTTCGCCGCCTTCAGCTGCTCCTGCCAGTTCTCCAGCGGAATGCCGTGCACGTTGGTCAGCAGCGCGCGTGAATTGGCGATACCGCAGACGCGCAGGTCAATATGCTTGTTCTTCAGCCAGCTCTGCTGACGATGTAGCTGGTCGATTAGCGCAGCACCCACGCCACCCACGCCGATAACGAACACTTCAATCACCTGATCGGTAGCAAACAGCATCTGATGCACCACGCGCACGCCAGTGGTTGCTTCGTCATTATTCACCACCACCGAAATGGAGCGCTCGGAGGAGCCCTGTGCAATCGCCACAATATTGATATTGGCGCGCGCCAGCGCGGAGAAGAACTTGGCAGAGATGCCGCGCAGCGTGCGCATGCCGTCACCCACCACCGAGATCACCGCCAGATGCTCCATCACGTCCAGCGGCTCCAGCAGGCCATCTTTCAGCTCCAGATAGAACTCATCTTCCAGCACGCGGCGCGCACGCGCCAGCTCGCTCTGCGACACGCAGAAGCTGATGCTGTATTCGGACGACGACTGGGTGATCAGCACCACCGAGATCCCGCTGCGCGACATTGCCGCAAACACGCGTGCCGCCATGCCGACCATGCCCTTCATTCCCGGGCCAGAAACGTTGAACATCGCCATATTATTCAGGTTGGTGATGCCTTTCACCGGGTTATCTTCATCACTACCGTCGCCGCCGATCAGCGTGCCGGGGGCCTGTGGGTTGGCGGTATTTTTGATCAGGCAGGGGATTTGAAACTGGGCAATAGGTGAGATAGTGCGCGGGTGCAGCACTTTGGCGCCGAAGTAGGAGAGCTCCATCGCCTCCTGATAAGACATTGATTTTAACAGACGGGCGTCCGGTACCTGGCGCGGATCGCAGGTATACACGCCGTCAACGTCGGTCCAGATCTCACAGCAGTCCGCACGCAGGCAGGCAGCCAGCACGGCGGCTGAGTAGTCAGAACCGTTACGGCCCAGCACCACCAGCTCACCGCGTTCGTTACCGGCCGTAAAGCCCGCCATCAGCACCATATTGCTGGCCGGGATCAGGCGTGCGGCGATGCGGCGGGTGGATTCGGCAATATCAACGGTGGATTCCAGGTAGTGGCCGACGGCCAGCAGCTGCTCAACCGGGTTAATCACGCTGACGCCATAACCGCGCGCCTGCAGCAACCCTTCCATGATGGCGATAGAGAGCTTTTCACCGCGACAGATGATGGCTGCATTGACGCTGTCCGGGCACTGACCCAGCAGCGCGATACCGTGCAGCACCTGCTTAAGCTGGGCAAACTCCTGGTCGACTACCGCTTTCAGCTTGTCGCCGTTAAAGCCAGGCTGGGCTTCAGCCAGCCCCTGCAGCAGTTCGGCAAAAATACGCTCGGCATCAGTGATGTTCGGCGTGGCGTCCTGGCCGCTGATGGTTTTCTCAATCATTGCCACCAGGTGATTGGTAATCTTCGCTGGCGCGGACAATACGGTAGCGACCTGTCCCTGCTTTGCATTGCTTTCCAGAATGTCAGCCACACGCAGAAAACGTTCCGCATTGGCTACCGAGGTTCCACCGAATTTCAGCACTCGCATGTTCAAGCTCTCCTGAATTTTTGCCGAAAAAAAAGCCCGCACTGGTTAGGTGCGGGCTTTTTTTTGATTTTTCCTGTATGCGTCAGCCCGCACCGTTACCTGTGGTAATGGTGGTGGTAATAATGATTGTGGTAATCAGGCTGTGTTTACGCATTTTGGATTTATTCTGTCTGTAAAATCTGTCGGCCTTCAGAAGTAAAGCAAACGGTCGGCCAAGTCAATTTTTTTATCAAACGGCACTTTTCGCGCCGCGATGCCCGCTCAGCCTTTTTCCCTTCGTCGCCGATCTGTTCTGTTACGCAGAGAAAAAAAGGCAGTAAAACGCGCTAATTTTTTACTTTTTGCCAGCGTTTTTATCTATAAGTTTTTTTTCTACGTCATGCAGCAGTCGGTGCAGCATAGCGGTATCGCGCTGCTGCAGCAGGCCCAGCCGCTGCTGCATCCAGTCCGCCAGCTTTTCGTCTGCGGCCACGTCCAGCTGATGCAGCAGATTCTCAGCACGCTGGCGCAGTGCATCCAGCTGTGGCACTTCTGCCGCAGCGGCCGTTTGCGCACTTACCTGGCGCAGCGCAGAGAGCTGATAGCAGTAAACCATCACCGCCTGGCCCAGATTCAGTGACGGGTAGTCAGCCGCCATCGGGATGCCGGTCAGCAGGTCAACCTGTGCCAGCTCCTCGTTGGTCAGCCCGCTGTCCTCGCGGCCAAACACCAGCGCGGCGCTGTTGACCCACTGCTGCTTCTCTTCCAGTACTGTCTGTACCTGCTGCGGCGTCGCGTAATAGCGGAACTTCGCCCGTGCGCGGGCGGTCGTCGCAATGCTGAAGTCGATATCCGCCAGCGCCGCGCTTAGCGATCCCCACTGGGTGGCATTTTCCAGAATCTCGCCCGCGCCGTGGGCCACCCGTTTTGCTGCCGGGTCGAGATGCGCCTGGCTGTCGACGATGCGTAATTCGCTAAACCCCATGGTTTTCATGGCGCGGGCGGCAGCACCCACATTTTCAGCACGCGCAGGGGCAACCAGGATCAGAGGAAAACGCATAGATATCCCAATATAGAAAAATGACGGCGCCTACTTTGCCATGCCCGCCCTTAAAAATCCAAACGGCATTAATTAACAGTAAAGCAACGCTATTTCTCGCCGATTTAAATTCGTTGGATGCAGTGTTATACTCATTCTTTATTGATTAACCTATAAAATTGGTTTTTTCACAGACAAAAACATTATCTATCAATCAATTAACATTTGTTAAAAACAACGTAAACCTGCTGTTAACTATTCACGCTAAAAGGTGACCTTCTATACGGGTTTGTGAGCTAAGCTGGCAATCTGGGAAGAGTTTTTCACAAAAGTGTTAACGTGCTACAATTGGTTTGATATAAGTCAACTAAGCGTTGTTTTGTTGCGTAATGGTTGTTGCCTTTGCTGTTATGTTGCTGTTAATGCAGTTAGGATATACACCGTTTTGAGCACTGCCGGGGCATGCAGGATTCATCCTAATGGCTGCGCTACATATGTTGTTGACGGTAATGGATGGTGTATCAAGAACATAATTCTGTACTGCTGTTGTTATGCTTCTGGCTCTGAACACTGGGTTTTGCCAGCGCCAACAGCGGTATGCCCTGTTTCGATATTGTTGGCAATTTTAGGTAGCGAACACATGCAGACCCCGCACATACTTATCGTTGAAGACGAATTAGTCACTCGTAATACGCTCAAAAGTATTTTTGAAGCCGAAGGCTACATGGTTTATGAAGCTACAGACGGCGCTGAAATGCACCAGATCCTGACTGAAAACGACGTCAATCTGGTGATTATGGACATCAACCTGCCGGGTAAAAATGGCCTGTTGCTGGCGCGTGAGCTGCGCGAGCAGGCCAATGTTGCCCTGATGTTCCTCACCGGTCGCGATAATGAGGTGGACAAGATCCTCGGCCTTGAAATCGGTGCAGATGATTACATCACCAAACCGTTCAATCCGCGTGAATTAACCATTCGCGCACGCAACCTGCTGTCACGCACCATGAACCTGGCGGCAGTGAGTGAAGAACGTAAGCTGGTTGAAGCCTACCGCTTTAACGGCTGGGAGCTGGATATTAACAGCCGTTCACTGGTCAGCCCACAGGGCGAGCAGTACAAGCTGCCGCGCAGCGAATTCCGCGCCATGCTGCACTTCTGCGAAAACCCTGGCAAGATCCAGACCCGTGCCGATCTGCTGAAGAAAATGACCGGCCGCGAGCTGAAACCGCACGACCGTACCGTCGACGTGACGATTCGCCGCATCCGTAAGCATTTCGAATCGACTCCGGACACCCCGGAAATCATCGCCACCATCCACGGCGAAGGTTACCGCTTCTGCGGCGATTTGCAGGATTAATAATCGGCGGACCGAAAAAAAGGTCCGCCCCTACTGTGACTTGTAACTTAACATTCGGCTGTAGGGGTCGACCTTCTTTTCCGGTCGACCCGTATCAAAGGTCCGGTCGACCCGTATCAAAGGTCCGGTCGACCCGTATCAAAGGTCCGCTCGACCCGCGTCAAACGTCCGATCGACCCTGTCAAATGTCCGCTCGACCCGCGTCAATCCCGTCAGGTACGTTATTTATTTCCCCACGGTATAATCGGCACCGCGCTAAGTGCATTCTTAGGCGAACCGTCGACAACCTTGTCTGAATAGCTCAGGTAGACCAGCGCGTTGCGCTTCCGATCGTAAAAACGCACAACTTGCAGCTTCTTGAAAATAAGCGATGTCCGCTGACGGAATACCACCTCCCCTTCCGCTTTGCCTTTGGCAATCTTATCGCTGATCTCTACTGGGCCAACCTGCTGACAGGAGATGGCGGCATCAGAGGTATCCTCAGCCAAACCCAGCCCCCCTTTGATTCCGCCGGTTTTTGCCCGGCTGATATAGCAGGTCACATTTTTCACATCAGGGTCATCAAAGGCTTCGACCACTATTTTATGATCGGGACCGAATATCTTAAAAACGGTGTCCACAGAACCCACCTGTTCAGCCTGTGCGGCCCAGGATGTGGCTATCACTGACGCGGCTACTAACACTTTTTTAATTGTCATCACGTTACCATTTCAAAGAAAATAGATGCCATTGTAAGTTAACTTAAACGCAAACGCCTACCTATAACTATTTCTTGATTTGTCGTTAACCTGCAGTGATTAAGCGGATTCTTACCGCTAAAATTCAACACCTTGCTTTGCAATTAATGCTAATATTCGTCGGCTTTGCTTATCTGCACCAACACTGAGTAATATGAGGACGATTTATGGACCAAGCCGGTATCATTCGAGATTTGCTTGTCTGGCTGGAGAGCCACCTGGACCAACCGTTATCGCTGGATAACGTGGCGGCGAAGGCAGGATATTCAAAATGGCATCTGCAAAGAATGTTTAAGGACGTCACCGGTCATGCGATTGGCGCTTATATTCGCGCCCGCCGCCTGTCAAAAGCGGCAGTGGCACTACGCCTGACCAGCCGGCCAATTCTGGACATCGCTTTACAGTATCGTTTTGATTCCCAGCAGACCTTCACCCGGGCCTTCAAGAAACAGTTTACCCAGACCCCTGCCTGGTATCGCCGGATATCAGACTGGAATGCCTATGGCCTGCGGCCTCCTATTCGCCTTGGCGATAGCAAACTGCCTGAACCTACGTGGGTCAGTTTGCCGGAAACCGAGCTGATAGGGCAAACCCAAAGCTACACCTGCACTCTGGAACAGATTTCTCGCTTTCGCGATGAGATGCGCCTGCATTTCTGGCGCCAGTTCCTGACTGAGACCGATACGGTTCCGCCGGTGCTGTATGGCCTGCACCAGTCGCGACCGAGTGCGGAAAAAGATGATGAGCAGGAGATCCTGTATACCACCGCCGTGACGTCCGATCAGATGTCCAGCCAGCTTCATGCCACTCAGCGGGTGATGTTGGAAGGCGGGGATTACGTACAGTTTACCTATGAAGGGCCGCGTAGCGGTCTTCAGGAGTTTGTCCTGCAAATCTACGGAACCTGTATGCCGACACTGAAACTGACACGTCGCCACGGTCAGGATATTGAGCGTTTCTACACCCACGGCGGTAAGAAGCGCGCTGAACCTCCGGTCGATATTCGCTGTGAATATCTGATCCCGATCCGTCACAATCAGGATTAAGCAGACAGATGTCAAAAGGGCCGCTCACTGCGGCCCTGTTTATCTCAGGCATTCCATTAGCGCTGCAGTTCGTCGAGTGACGTCTGTTCAAGATGCGCCACATCCCCGGCCGTTTCCACCACCCAGCCAGAAGCCAGCCACGCGCTCTGTTGATGATCAACCCGCGAGAGGGAACAGTTGCGCAGGCGCAGACGGCGTTCTGCATTCGCTGGCAGCCCCAGAATGGTGCTCAGCAGCACGCCCAGCGCCATGCCGTGGCTGACAATCAGCGGACGGCTCCCCTCGGGCAGTTCGAGGCAGGCATTGAGCGCCTGATGCATGCGCGCCGCCATTTCGCTCATCGACTCCCCTTGCGGGATGCGGCCATTGACGGTGCCATCCACCAGCGTTTTGCGCCAGCCCTCTTCCTCTGCGCTGAGTGAATCCAGCTGGCGCTGTTCCAGCAAGCCCATATTCAGCTCACGCAGGCGTGGGTCGAGTGTCACTTCACAACCGCAGGCATCGGCAATGATCTCGGCGGTACGGCGGGTACGGCCCAGATCGCTGGCGATCACATGGGTAATTCCGAGCTGCTTCACTCGCTCCCCCACCTGATGAGCCTGCTGCTCTCCTTTTTCAGTCAGCGCGCTGTCTGACTGGCCCTGAATGCGACGAGCCGCATTCCATAGCGTTTCTCCGTGGCGAACAAGATAGACCTGTAACATGCTTTTTTCCGTTATACTGCGACAAATTTGCGTAGAGGGTTCAAACAATTATGTACCATGTTGTCGCTGCTACCATCAATCCCGCCAAAATTAAGGCAATTTCTCAAGCGTTCAGCGATATATTTGGCGAGGGATCCTGCCATATTGAAGGTGTCGAGGTCGATAGCGGCGTGGCCGCACAGCCGATCACAAACACAGAAACGCGAACTGGCGCACGTCAGCGCGTGATGAATGCCCGCCAGGTCAGACCAGAAGCCGACTTTTGGGTTGCGATTGAAGCCGGTATTGAAGATGACAGCGCCTTCGCGTGGATGGTGATAGAAAACCATAAGCTGCGTGGTGAATCACGCTCTGCCAGCTTCACCCTGCCGGCGATTGTGATGAAGGGCATTCACGCCGGGCGCGAGCTGGGTGATGAGATGGCGCGCCTGACCGGTGTTGAGAATATTAAGCACAAAGGTGGTGCTATCGGGGCGTTTACCGCAGGCCATCTGACGCGCACCAGCGTTTACCATCAGGCGCTGATCCTCGCGCTGTGCCCGTTCCATAACGACATCTATCAGCGCAAAGCCGATGATGGCTCAGACCTTATCTGAGCCATTTAGCAGCTGCGCCTCCAGCCACTGCTTCAGGGCTGGCGGCGCACTTTTCAGGCTGTTCGAGCCACGGGTAATCGTGGCAATCCCCGCACCCAGCTCATTCTTCAGCTCACGCTGGCTCATCTTGCCGCGCATCAGCTCTTCAATAATCCGTAGCCGGGTTCCCAGCGCTTCACGCTCGTCCGGGGTCAGCATCAGCTGCAGCAGCGGCAGATGCAGCTCACCCTGATAGGCGCGCTGTAGCAGCGTGACAAAGCGCAGCCAGTCTTCATTGGCTGGCTCTGCGGTAACGGGAATGGGTGCGTGTTCGTTCATGATATGCCGCCATACTATTTAACTAGTACAGAAGCATACCATCATCGCCTGCATACTTGAAGCTACAGCTGTGTCGGCTGCGCACAATCAAATTTAGTAACGCTGCTGCCACTCGCTGTCGGCAAACAGCTTATCGGACTTATTCAGGAAGTGGCGGTAGTAAGCGTCATACGCCAGCACGTTCTTCACGTAGCCACGGGTTTCTGAAAACGGGATCGTCTCCACAAACGCCACCACGTCAATGCGCCCGGCGCTGTTGCCCTGCCAGGTGCGCACCCGCGACGGACCCGCGTTGTACGCCGCCGAGGCAAAGATACGGTTCTGACCAAACTGCTGATAGACCGATTCCAGATACTGCGTACCAATCTGGATATTGGTTTCCGCATCCAGCAGCTGGCTGCTGTTGCTGTAGCCCGGAATAGCGAATTTAGTCACGGTGTGCTGCGCCGTGGCGGGCATCACCTGCATCAGGCCCGCGGCGCCCACCGGGGATCGCGCTTTCGGGTTCCAGGCGCTCTCCTGACGGGCGATCGCCATGGCATAGCTGATCGGGATGCTCTTACCGCTGATATTGCGTTCAAACTGCGGCTGCCAGGCGATGGGGAAACGCTCCTGCAGGCTGTTCCACAGTTTGCCGGTGATCGTTGCCTGCACGCTGAGATCCCACCAGTTCTGCTGACGCGCGTAGCTGGCCAGCATCTGCTGCTGCGAGGTGGTACGGCTGGAGACCAGGTAGCTCCACTCGCTGCGCGCCAGGTTATCCATCCCCCAGTACATCAGCTCGCGCACGCGGGCAATCTCAGGGCCGCTGGTCAGGCTGCTGTCGACCGCCGGAGCCGTATCAACCTGCAGCGGATAGTCCACGCCCAGCTTTTGCGCAGCGGCCATCGGGTAGAAGCCGCGCTCCTGCATCAGCTTGCGCAGAATGCCTTGCGCTTCATCCTTGCGCCCCTGCTCCAGCAGCAGGTCGGCCTGCCAGTACTGCCACTCGTCTTTCTCTTTCGCTTCCACCGGCAGACGGGCGATCCAGGTATTCATACCGCGGCGATCGTTATTGCCCAGCGACATGCGCACCCGCCGCTCAATCAGCGACGTTGAATCGCTGCGCATCACCACATCGTCGCGCCAGCGCGCCTGTTCGCTGGTGATATCGTTGCCCATCAGACGCCAGGCCACCGTCTCTTTCAGTTCCTGCGCCTGCTGTTCGTCGAGCTTTTGCAGCTGCACCAGCGTCGGGATCATCTGGCGCGCATTTTCCACATCGCTGCGCGCCACGCTGGCAAAGGCAATCACCGTGGCCTGGCGGGTAAAGTCGGTCGGCCCCACGCTGCGCGCGAAGTTCTCAATGGTGCCCGGATTGTTTTGCAGATCCATCACCGCATTGGCAATGGTCTGATAATCCTGCGGCAGCTGCTTAGCAAGGAAATTCACCAGACTGCCGTTACCCGCCTTCATCGCCAGGCGGATGCGCTCCAGCGTGGTGATCGGGTTTTGCTGTCCGGCCTGCTGCCAGACGGTAAACAGCTTATCGCAGGTAGCAGGCAGCGAGGTTCCGGTCAGCCAAATCGACTTCGCCCCCTCCCAGGCCACCTGCTGCTCGCCGGTTGCCCATTTGGCGTAATACCAGTTGCAGCGCGCCGCAACCGGCTTCGGCGCCTGCGGGCTGAACACCAGCAGCCCGCGCCAGTCTTCGCGGCGGGCCAGTTCATTAACAAAGCGTGAGGAGAGCGAGCGCACCGGCGGCAGCGTCGGGTAACGTTGGATAAATGCGTTCACCGCCAGCCCGGTCTCCTGATCGAGGTTCTGCGCCAGCTGACGATACTCCAGATAGGGATAGAGTGGATAATCGCGCAGCGTCGGCATCAGCTGGTCGACGGTATCCATCTGCTTGCTGTCCCACGCCTGCTTGATTTGCAGGTAGCGGGTACGCTGTTCATCCAGTGAATCCGCCCAGGCACTGCCGGTGGCTGCCGTTAAGCACGCCGCTACTACCCATAACTGCCACTTGTCCGCCATGACTTTCCCCACGTTACCGCCTTAATTATCCTGAACCGCGAAATGTATCCCCTTCATGCTAACCAGGTGCGGCCCAACGTGCCATGAACTGAACAAATATTTACGGAATGACACCCCCACTCCTCTGTAGGGGGCGATCCTCTTTTTCGACCATTCCGCTTTGTAGGGGTCGATCCTCTTTTTCGATCGACCCGGCATTGCAAACACGGGGCGACCAAAAAAAGCGGTCGCCCCCTACGCCATTTTTTCGCTCGGCACGCTCGCATTCCTTTGTAGGGGTCGATCCTCTTTTTCGATCGACCCGGCATTGAAGACACGGGGCGACCAAAAAAAGCGGTCGCCCCCTACGCCATTTTTTTTGCTCGGCACGTTCGCATTCCATTGTAGGGGTCGATCATCTTTTTCGATCGACCCGGCATTGCAAACTCGGGGCGACCAAAAAAAGCGGTCGCCCCCTACGCCATTTTTTTGCTCGGCACGCTCGCATTCCATTGTAGGGGTCGATCATCTTTTTCGATCGACCCGGCATTGAAGACACGGGGCGACCAAAAAAAGCGGTCGCCCCCTACGCCATTTTTTTTGCTCGGCACGCTCGCATTCCATTGTAGGGGTCGATCATCTTTTTCGATCGACCCGGCATTGAAGACACGGGGCGACCAAAAAAAGCGGTCGCCCCCTACGCCATTTTTTTTGCTCGGCACGCTCGCATTCCATTGTAGGGGTCGATCATCTTTTTCGA
>NZ_JASCAQ010000071.1:0-38520 GCF_029967685.1 Erwinia sp. V90_4
GACCCACTGGTCCCAAACCAGTTGCGCTACCAAGCTGCGCTACTCGCCGAATACTTCTTTTTGCCACTACTTTTCTTATCGTTGCCCAAACCTTCAGGTTTTAAGCAAAAACCCCGCAGTACAGCAGGGTCTTAAAATTGGTCGGCGAGAGAGGATTCGAACCTCCGACCCACTGGTCCCAAACCAGTTGCGCTACCAAGCTGCGCTACTCGCCGAATACTGCTGGCACTTCTTTGCTACAGATTTTGTGGTGCGAAGAGAGGGACTTGAACCCTCACGTCCGTTAAGACACTAACACCTGAAGCTAGCGCGTCTACCAATTCCGCCACCTTCGCATACGACAAAATCTTTACTAAAAATCTGGGGTGGCTAATGGGACTCGAACCCACGACAACTGGAATCACAATCCAGGGCTCTACCAACTGAGCTATAGCCACCATACCTGATTTCTTTACTTCTTTTCACTACTGACTAACGCGGTAAATGTTACCACCGCCGCTCATTGCGCACAAAATTCATGGTGCGCCCGACAGGATTCGAACCTGAGACCTCTGCCTCCGGAGGGCAGCGCTCTATCCAGCTGAGCTACGGGCGCGTAGCGCCGTTGCGGATGTGCATACTACGGACGGGAGCCCTACCTGTCCAGTGCTTTTTTCACAAAAAAACGCGTTTGATTACGCTTTGTGCATTCCGTCTAAAGTCACAGCGTTTTTCTGCCTCTTTGTGGCAAAAAAGCCACTAAAAAGCCGGGTTAGAGAAAAATGTCTCTGGCGTTAAAGATCGCCGCGCCAGTGATATTTAAGGTATTTCAGCAGCCGCAGCTGGCGCTTAAGTCGTGAAGGCTGCGACAGAAGGCGGTAAAGCCACTCCAGACCCATTTTCTGCCATATCTTTGGCGCACGCTTCACGTGGCCGGTAAACACGTCGTAGGTACCGCCTACACCCATATACAGCGCATCCGGGTAAACGGCTTTACAGTCGCGCATCAGGATCTCCTGGCGCGGCGAGCCCATCGCGACGGTCACCAGCTTTGCGCCGCTGGCCTGAATGCGGGCAAAGAGCGCATCACGGTCGGCGGGGGTGAAGAAGCCGTCCTGAGCGCCAACGATATTCACATTCCAGCGGCGGCGCAGCTGGTCCTGAGTCTGCGCCAGCACCGACTCCCGCCCGCCAATCAGAAACACTGGAGTACCTTCGCGCCCGGCGCGCTCCATCAACGCTTCCCACAGATCGGCGCCGGCAATACGTGACACGTCGGCCTGCGGATACTTCTTGCGGATCGAACGTACAATACTGATGCCGTCGGCATACTTATATTCTGCCGCAGCAATCAGCTCAGCCACTGCCGCATCTGCTTCAGCCGTCAGCACTTTCTCGGCGTTGATAGCCACCAGCGTGCCGGTTTTCAGCTTACCGTCGTGATTGAGGTAGTCGACAAACTGCGCCATATCACTAAAGCCTGACAGCGTAATGCCGCGAATCTGATAGTGCGGCACGGTTACAGGGGCATTCATCGGGATTTCCTTGAGGTCATAAGCAAAACAAAGGCTACTGCTGTGGTGACAGCGGTCGGCTAGCCGACCGCGGACGGACTAATCCGGCCACATCCAACAGCCAGTACAGCAGCTTAGCGGCCACCACGCAGGCAGCAAAAATAATACAGAAAAACACCACGCGTGAAGCAAACGCATCCAGCCCCTCACGCGCCAGCACGATCATGTTAAACACCGCGCCAAAACAGAAGCTTTGCAGAATTGCGGCTTTATAGCGATTAGGTTCATGACGGCCTTTGTCATACAGCCAGTCAAACCATTTGATAATCATGCCGACGGCAACCGCACCCAGTGGGATAAACAGTGCACCGCCCATCACCACCAGTGAGCCAATCAGCGTGGGGGAAATCGCCAGGCCAGAGTGGTTATCCAGCACTTCCCAGGTAAAGTAGTTCGCGCTGTTAAGCACTTCTGTTGGCCGCCCGTGCCACAGCCAGCTGGGGATAAACACGTAGAAATCGCGCCATATTGGGGCCAGCCCCTGAAAATCAATCTTGTCGTAGTTTTGCAGCAGCAGGCCGAGATTCTCCCAGGGGGAGAAGGTATCCCGCGTCAGATAGAGGAAAGTGTAGAACGCCTCCGGACCGCTAACGTCGAGGTTATAGCGCTTAAGCGCCAGCCAGAACATGCCAACAATGCCACCCACGCCCGCCAGCACCAGCATCCACAGCGTGATCCAGCCGCGAATAATGCCGATAAACAGAAACAGGGCGAAGGCGATGATGATATTGGCGCGCGTGCCGCCGACGATGGTGTAGGTCAGCAGACCAAAGCCGACGGTGGCAACGAGGAAGAACAGCCAGCCGCGTAAATCCTGCTTAAGGAAGTAAACCACCAGCATCGCCGGAATAAAGAAGTAGAAGAAGCGCTTGAGCGCCACGCCGGAGACATCCGCAGAGAAAATCTGGCTGTAACTGTGCAGCTTAAACAGCAGAAAGCCGTTATGCATAAAGAACACGCTGACAGTGCCCAGCGCCACCAGAGCCATCAGCCCCCAGCTCAGGTGGGCTTCAATACGGTTGATGGTAAATATCTGTCGTGCAGGAGCCGTGCTGCGCGCGCGCAGCCGGGTTTTGTAGCTGACATAGTAGATGGCATAGAAACAGCCCGCCGACAGCAGCGCCTGTAACAGATACTCTGGCGGCACCACCTGCACGTCAAAGCCAAATACCAGCAGGCAAGTCAGCGGAAAACCAAAGAAGAAGGTCAGCAAAAACAGCAGCGAGAAGAAGACGTTAAAGTTGAAGCGCACGCGCCTGAACTCACGCCATGTCAGCGTCAGGATAAATCCGCCGCAGCACAGGTACACGACCAGCAGACCGGCAAACTCTAATAAGGTCATGCGCTCTCCCCTTCCACCGTTTGCAGCGCCTGCTGCCAGCCCGCCAGGTAGCCCGGCTCGAAAAAGGCGATGCGGCTCTTATCCAGGCTCTGCAACTGACGCCGCGCCTCCGCGACCGTGGCCGCATCCAGCGCATCGCCGTTGAACAGCACCGGCACCTGCTGTTCAGCCAGATCCTGCCAGAACGGGTTATTGCGGTTCAACACAAACGGCACGTTGGCCTGCATCAGCAAACACAGCGTGCCGATCCCCTGCTGCCGCTCGAAGATAAAATAGCCGAGGTGACAGCGAGACAGCAGCTGTAAATAGTTATCGAACGCCAACTTTTCCGTCAACAGCTGCACGTGACCCGGTGCAAAAAGCGCATCCGCAGCCGCACGCACGCGCCCGATCCAGGCGTCATTGTTGGCCGGGTAGCCCAGCGGCACCAGCACCTGCACCCCATTGCCAAACTGCTGGTGGATCTCCTCTAACGCCTGAATATGACGATTGCTGGCATCCCCGGAATTACCGAGCAGGATGGTTAGCGGGCCGTCAGCAGCCTGGCTTTCCGGCACGCTATCCGCCAGCCGGGTCGGGAAGTAGAGCAGCGATGCCGGCACGCGCGGGCAGCGCTGGTGAAAGTGATTGATGTCGCCACGGGTGGCAAACACATGCCCCACGCGTTTTTGCGCCTGGCGCCGCAGCATATAGAACAGACGAAACTTCAGGCTGGCCGCATCTTCATACAGATCGGCCCCCCAGATATGCCAGTAAAACTGCTGGCGTGCGATCTTGCCCGCCAGCAGGGCCAGCCACAGGCGTGGATTGAACTGCCCGTGGCAGAAGAAGCGCGTGCTGCGCTGCTGGCTGGCGGTAGCAATCGTCGTCTGCGCCAGCTCCGCCTTGCTTGAGAACAAGCGAATAGCCAGCTGCGGATACTGCCCAACCAGGGTGGCCTGCCCGCTCACCACCCAAAACTCACGCGGCGTTGAAGATGGGGCAACTTCATGTAAAACCTGGTTAAAAAAGCCCAGCACCGTCGCGTTGTGATGCGGAATATCTGAGCCTAAAAGATGAATTACTCTGGTCATACTCGTCTACGATAGATAATAAAAACGCCAGCACAGAGTGCAAAGTAAGCGACATAGGTCGCCATATACGCCTGAGCTGCGCCTGCTGCGCCGTGCAGCGGGATCAGCCAGCGGGAAAAACCGGTCAGCAGCGCAAACTGGCTGACCTCGGTAAGAATATAAAAACGCAGTGACGCTTTGGCGATCACCAGGTAACCAAATACGTAGCAGCCGACTTTCAGCACATCGCCAATCAGCTGCCAGACAAACAGGTCACGCATGCCGGTGAACTGGCTGGAGAACAGCAGCCAGATGGCAAAGTCGCGCAGTAGCCAGACGCTGAAGCTGACCGCAGCGACGGCGGGCAGGACGAAGCGCAGCGACTTGAGGATCTCACGCGAAATCTCGGCCTTCGTCTGCAGGCGGGCCAGCGTAGGTAGCAGATAGACGCTGAACGAGGCGGTAATAAACTGCAGGTAGGCATCCGAAATACTGCTCACCCCCTGCCACAAACCAACCTGCTCCCAGCCCGCGTGCTGCGCCAGCAGGTTACGCATCATCATCCACGCCACCGGCAGCGTGACTGCGGTGATCAGCGCCATCAGCGTAAACTTACCCAGGCTGCGCGCATACTCCGGCCGCCACTGCGGCAGCAGATAGCGCATCGGCAAATGGCCGCGCCGCGCCAGTAGCCACACCGCAGGCACCACGACCAGAGCCGGGACCATGGCCAGACCCACCAGCGCGCCGCTATAGCCGCCGAGCCAGTAGCAGACAAACCACGCGGCCACCCCGATCGCGCTGCCTACAATCAGCGCCAGCGCGTTGCCTGCGGCATCGCGGAAACCTTTCATGATCGCCAGCGCGAGATTAGCCCAGGCGATGCCCATCTGCAGGAAGGCGACGATGCGGATCACCTGCTGATACTGCTCGTGGCCAAACAGCGCCCGGCTTATCGGCGCAGCAAACAGCAGGAACACGGCAGCCAGCAGCAGGGAGAATCCGAGCACCATCGCCGAGGCCGTGCCAAGAACCACGCGGAGTTCTGCTGGCTGCTGCTGAGTCTGCGCGACATATTTGGTCACGCCGTTGAAAATTCCGGCCCCCGCCAGCACGCCAAGCACGGTGATCAGCTGGCGGAAGTTACCCGCCTGCCCAACGCCCGCAGGTCCGTACGTCACTGCCAGCATTTTTACCACCAGCAGCCCGGCAGCAATCTTTACCAGTGTGGAAACGGCCGTCCACACCGACGCTTTTGCCAGTGACATATCAGGAGAAATAGCTCAGCAGCGAACCGATCACCGTTTTCTGATTGTTATCAGAGAGGTTATAGAACAGCGGCAGGCGCAGCAGGCGCTCACTCTCGGTCTGGGTTGCGCGATCGGTACCGTGGAAGCGGCCAAAACGCAGACCGGCAGGAGAGCTGTGCAGCGGAATGTAGTGGAAGACCGCGAGGATCTCGGCCTCTTTCAGCCAGGAGATCAGCGCGCTACGGTCATCCTGGTCGCGCAGCTTGAGGTAAAACATATGCGCATTGTGTTCGCAGTTTGCCGGGATGACGGGCAGCTCGATGCGCCCGCGTGCCGCTAAGGGCTGCAGGGCATCATGATAGTTCTGCCACAGCCGCAGGCGCTGCTGGTTGATGCGCTCTGCCGACTCCAGCTGTGCCCAGAGATACGCGGCCTGCAAATCGGCCATCAGATAGCTGGAACCGATATCGCGCCAGGTGTACTTATCCACCTGACCACGGAAAAACTGGCTGCGGTTGGTGCCTTTCTCGCGAACGATCTCTGCACGCTCGACCAGCGAGGCATCGTTGACCAGCGTCGCCCCACCCTCGCCACCCGCAGTGTAGTTTTTGGTTTCATGAAAGCTGAAGCAGCCGATATGCCCAATGCTGCCAAGCGCGCGACCTTTATAGGTCGACATGACTCCCTGTGCAGCATCCTCCACCACCCACAGCTGGTGCTTTTTCGCCAGCGCCATAATGGTGTCCATCTCGCAGGCCACGCCCGCATAGTGCACCGGCACAATCGCTTTAGTCTTATCGGTGATCGCCGCCTCAATCAGGCTCTCATCGATATTCATGGTATCCGGGCGCACGTCGACAAAGACGATGGTCGCCCCACGCAGCACAAAGGCATTGGCCGTCGAAACAAAGGTGTAGCTCGGCATGATCACTTCATCACCGGGCTGAATATCAATCAGGATCGCTGCCATTTCGAGCGAAGCGGTGCAGGAAGGGGTGAGCAGCACTTTACGACTGGCGAAGCGCTGCTCCATCCACTGCTGGCAGCGACGGGTAAAACCGCCATCGCCGCACAGCTTGCCGCTGCCCATGGCCGACTGCATATATTCAAGTTCAGTTCCCACCACCGGCGGCGCATTAAACGGAATCATGGTGTTTCCCTGTATAACCAGTATGCGGTGCGTTCAATCACGCCGCCGCAGCGAAGATAAAGACGCAGCGCAGCGAGGTTGCCCAGCTGCGTGGCGACGTGAAGTCGTGTCAGGCGGCGTGCGCGGCACCAGTCGTTAGCCGCATTCATCAACCGCTGGCCGATGCCCAGCCCCTGAGCCGCAGGTAATACCGCCAGCAGGCCAATGCGCGCGGTGCCGTCATCCAGCTCACGCAGGGAGACAAAGCCCTGCATATTACCCTGCTCATCCACCGCCAACAGGCACTGATGATCAAAGGTGCCGCGCACCGCGTTTTCCACCCACTGCGCATAGAAGCGTCCGCTGTCGCCGGATGCATACCACGGGGCACGAAAACGGCTAAAGGTGAATGCTTCTTCCGCGGCCTGGCGCAGCGCCGGGATATGTTCCGCGCGCGCAATACGCACGCCGGTTGGGCGATCCACCGGCGTGATGCCCAGCACGCAGTCCGCTTCCCCTTCCACCAGGCGAAAACCGAGCGCGCTGAGCGCATCCAGCTCTGCGCTCTGCTGCGCCAGCACCTTGACCTGCACCAGCGGCCAGTCGTCGAGCTGAACGCTATCCAGCTGATGCTCACCGCCCAGCTCCAGCAGCGCACTCTGCCGATTAAAGAACCTGTTCTCCCAGAGGAGGGGTTTAAGCGTGCCGTTCACAGCTCGAATCTCTCATCGCCACACTCCTTTGGTATCCACAACCCACGGCTGGTTTACACTGGCGGGATCGATGGCTTTAAACTGACGGTGATCGACCAGCAGCACCAGTACATCAGCCTGCTGCAGGGCGTCATCCAGCGCCACCAGCGTGACGCTTTGCTGCAGTTTCGCGGGCAGCTGCTGCACGTTAGGTTCGACCACCAGCGTGCTGCCCTGATGCCAGTCGGCGATCAGCTTCGTTACCTGAACGGCCGGGCTTTCACGCAGGTCGTCAATATCGGGCTTGAACGCCAGGCCCAGGCAGGCAATTTTCAGCTCGCTGGCGCGCTTGTTGCTGCTCATCAGGCAGTCGGCAACCCGGCGCTGCACCTGCTCCAGCACCCAGTGCGGTTTACCGTCATTCACTTCGCGCGCGGTGCGGATCAACCGCGCCTGCTCGGGATTTTGCGCCACGATAAACCACGGATCGACGGCGATGCAGTGCCCGCCAACGCCCGGGCCGGGTTGCAGAATGTTCACGCGCGGATGGCGGTTGGCGAGACGGATCAGCTCCCAGACGTTGATATCCTGCTCGGCGCAGATCAACGACAGCTCGTTAGCGAAGGCAATATTGACGTCGCGGAAGCTGTTCTCGGTGAGCTTACACATTTCAGCGGTGCGCGAATTGGTGACCACGCACTCACCTTCGAGAAAGATATTGTACAGATCGCAGGCGCGCTGCGAGCAGACGGCCGTCATACCGCCTATCACACGGTCATTTTTAAACAGCTCAACCATCACCTGACCCGGCAAGACGCGCTCCGGGCAGTAGGCAACCTGAATGTCCGCCTGCTCACCCGCCTGCTGCGGGAAGCTCAGGTCCGGGCGCGCTGCCGCCAGCCACGCGGCCATCTGCTCGGTAGCCCCCACCGGAGAGGTGGATTCGAGGATCACCAGATCGCCCTTCTTCAGCACTGGCGCCAGGGACTCTGCCGCCGCCCGGACAAAGGCCATATCCGGCTGATGCTCGCCTTTAAACGGCGTGGGAACGGCGATCAGAAATGCATCTGCAGCCTGTGGCTGAGTGGCAGCACGCAAATAGCCGCCCTCGACGGCGGTTTTCACCACGCGGTCGAGGTCCGGCTCAACGATATGAATGTCGCCACGATTGATGGTCTCCACCGCGTGCGCATTAATATCGATACCGATCACCTGCTTCTGGCAGGAAGCAAAGGCTGCGGCAGTGGGCAGGCCGATGTAGCCCAGCCCGATAACAGAAATGGTGTTGAAACTCATAATGTAATCCGGTTGTGTTTAAGCGCCTGCACAATACGCTGGCAGGCCAGTCCGTCTCCGTAAGGATTATGTGCGCGGCTCATAGTGTGCCACGCTTCCTCATCGGTAAGTAAACGGTTGACTTCGCTAACAATTTTTTCACCATCGGTGCCGACCAGCATCACCGTACCGGCAGCAACCGCTTCCGGGCGCTCGGTGGTATCGCGCATCACCAGCACCGGTTTGCCCAGCGACGGCGCTTCTTCCTGAATGCCACCGGAATCGGTGAGGATCAGCCAGGCGCGGTCCATCAGCCAGACAAACGGCAGGTACTCCTGCGGCTCGATCAGGATAATGTTGTCGATTCCACTCAAAATGCGGTTAACCGGCTCGCTGACGTTGGGGTTGAGATGCACCGGGTAAACGATCTGCGTATCGGGATGCAGGCGGGCAATTTCCGCCAGCGCATTACAGATACGCTCAAATCCGTCGCCGAAGCTTTCACGGCGGTGCCCCGTGACCAGAATCATCTTCTTGTCCGCAGCCAGGAATGGATAGCGCGCCGCGAGACTGTTACGCAATGCATCATCACTCAGCACGCGGTCACGCACCCAGAACAGCGCGTCGATCACCGTATTACCGGTGACGAAAATGCGCTGGGCAGGCAGATTCTCGCGCAGCAGATTTTGCTGCGAAGTGGTGGTGGGCGTGAAGTGGTAGCTCGCCAGGTGCCCGGTCAGCGTACGGTTGGCTTCTTCCGGCCACGGCGACCACAGATCGCCAGTACGCAGCCCGGCCTCCACGTGCCCTACGGGAATACGGTGGTAGAAAGCCGCAAGGCTGGCGGCAAAAGTGGTGGTGGTGTCACCGTGTACCAGCACCACATCAGGAGTGAAGTCGCTAAATACCGTTTTCAGCCCTTCCAGAATACGGCTGGTGATCTCGGTTAACCCCTGTCCCGGCTGCATAATATTAAGATCGTAGTCCGGCACGATTGAAAACAGCTGCAGCACCTGATCGAGCATTTCGCGATGCTGTGCCGTCACGCATAAGCGTGACTCGATACCCTCTTCCTGCGCCAGCGCATGTACCAGCGGCGCCATTTTAATCGCTTCGGGGCGCGTGCCAAAAACTGTTAATACTTTCACCGTGACTCTCTTAATTCGCTCGTGTTTAACTTAGTGACACTTTCTGCGACGGACCAGAGCCGTTCCGGCACCCAGCAGAACCCCTACAGCGCCCCACATCACCATCAGCAGCACGCGGCGCGGGCTGTCACGCTTGACCGGCTCCTCCGGGGTGCGCAGGTAGCGCCAGGTGTGGAAAGACGGCACCAGCGTTGGCCCGACACTCAGCGTCGCCTGCATAGCCCGGTTCTGGTCGTAGTCCAGATCGTAAGACGGACCGCTGGCCTGAAGGTTTTCCAGACGCCCCTGCAGCAGCGGGCGCCCCAGCAGGAACAGTTCGGAATCCGGCAGCTGTTCGGATGGCGTCTGAGTTTTCGACTGCTCTAAGCCCTGCTGCTGAGCAATTTTTAACGCCTGCTGTACGCTGTTCACCTGACGGTCGTAAATCGCTTTTGCTACCGCTTCCTGGCGCTTTATCTGCGCTTTCAGCTGAATACTGCGGGCTGCCCAGTCGGCCGCCAGCTCTTCATTCAGATGTACCGTGGCGCGCGCATTGGCGAAGGCCACATACTGGCGCAGCAGAGTGTTGGCGTCGGCGGCGGTCTCAGCCACCAGCGTCACGCTATCCTTGATATTCTTCGCGCTGTCGGCGGGCTGCAGCTGAATATTGGCAATCAGCTCATCCAACAGGGCAGCGTCTTCCCTGGCATTACCGGTTTTCCGCTGTTTGTAATAGTCGGTTTGCAGCCAGAAATCACGCCGGGTATCCCAGGCAAACAGCTGCATGATGAACTCCTGATACGCCTCATCCATCACTGTAGGTGGGGCCACGGTCAGGCTGCCCGAACGGACATCCAGATTATTTAAAAACTGCTGCTGCGAGTAATAGCCGGAAAGCATGTTCACCGTCGGACGATCGACAATCGCGGTAGTACTCCATTTCGGCGTAACCAGCAGCGAGTAAATAAAGGCCAGGGCGGCAAACAGTGCGCCACCGGCGACAATCCAGAATTTACCGCGCCACAGCGTGCAGCAAAGACCACGAATATCCAGCTCGTTATCCGCCGCGTCAGGATAGGTCATACTTCAGGTTCCTTGTTGTCAGGCTGACTTAGTCAGTAGAGGTTTTCTTCTCGTTATGGTGATTACGCAGTCGGCGCTTCCATCTTTTAATCATGCGCGCAACGCGCCATGCCCGCTTGATGCAGTAGCCGTACAGCATGAAAGCCAGCAAGAAAAGTACCAACATCGCCCATTCCGGGACAAAGGTCAGGTATTCGCCGAGCACACCCATCGCAGCCAGCAGCGCAGCGGCGGCGGTGATCAGGACAAACGCCTGGCGGGAGGTGAAGCCCGCACGCATGATCAGGTGGTGAATGTGCTGCCGATCTGCCGAGAAGGGACTCATCCCCTTGCTCAGGCGGCGATACATAATCGCCACCATATCCATTAACGGAATAGCAATCAGCCATAGCGCGGTGACCGGGGTAATAGGATGGCTCGGACCCTGCGTGGCCTCCAGCAGGATCCAGATAATGGTGAAGCCAATCAGCGTGCTGCCGGCATCTCCCATGAAAACTTTGTAGCGGCGACCAAACATGCCGAGGTTGAGCAAAATATACGGAATGATGGCGGCCATCATAATAAAGCACCACATCGCCAGGCTGCTCTGGCCATCCAGCAGCAGGATAACGCCAATGGCGAGGAAGGTGACGCAGGACAGTCCCCCCAACAGACCATCAATGCCGTCAACCATGTTGAAGGCGTTGATCGCGGCCCAGACGGCAAATAGCGTCAGAACATAGCCAAACGGCCCGACCACCAGCTCCCAGGGGCCGAAGATGTAGCCAAGGCTTAGCAGATAGAGTTTGGCTTTCATCATCATGACAACCGCCACGCCGGCCTGAACCACCGCGCGCAGTTTTACACTGATGTCGAAACGATCATCGAGCGCGCCGACGAATACCAGACAGCCGGCACAGCTGAGATACAGCAGGACGTTAGGCACATAGAAATTCGTCAATGCAAAAGCGAAACAGCTGCCAGCAAACACGGAGATGCCACCAACCAGCGGAATCGCGCCCTGATGTCGTTTGCGGTAGTTGGGTTTATCCACCAGTCCAACTTTAATAGCGGCTTTACGCGCGAAAAAAAGAAATGCCAATGAAAATAAAAAAGTTAGGGCAAGCTCCGTACTCGTATTGAGTAAATTCACATTAACCAGCTCTCTGATAAGAATTGCGCAGTGTTATAAGCAATTTTCATGCCATTAGCACCCGTATAATTCTGATTTTATTCACCAGGGCGCGCATCATCAATGCACCATATAACTTCGCCCTGTACCGCACATTAGGTCTAATTCTCCATAATCAGAATAGCCTATAGGCCAAAAACAAAAAACGCCACGACTATGCGTGGCGTTACCCGAGTTTTCATCTGTTTATTGACGGGGGTAGTGTTGTAAAACGGCAATTCGACCGTTTAGCCCCCGGCAACCAGCCAGTTATGAACGTTTCATCATATCGAAGAATTCATCGTTGGTTTTCGTCATCGCCAGCTTGTTGATGAGGAACTCCATTGCGTCGATTTCGCCCATTGGGTGAATAATCTTGCGCAGGATCCACATTTTCTGCAGCTCTTCTGACGTGGTCAGCAACTCTTCTTTACGGGTACCTGAACGGTTGTAATCGATAGCAGGGAACACGCGCTTCTCAGCGATTTTACGCGCCAGATGCAGTTCCATGTTGCCGGTACCTTTAAACTCTTCGTAGATCACTTCATCCATCTTCGAACCGGTATCAACCAGTGCGGTGGCGATGATGGTCAGGCTTCCACCCTCTTCCACGTTACGTGCAGCACCGAAGAAACGCTTCGGACGATGCAGGGCGTTGGCATCCACACCACCGGTCAGTACCTTGCCAGAAGCAGGAACCACGGTGTTATAGGCACGCGCCAGACGGGTAATGGAGTCGAGCAGGATGATCACGTCTTTTTTGTGTTCGACCAGGCGCTTGGCCTTCTCGATCACCATCTCAGCAACCTGAACGTGGCGTGATGCCGGTTCGTCAAAGGTAGAAGCGATCACTTCACCTTTAACCAGACGCTGCATCTCGGTAACTTCTTCCGGACGTTCGTCAATCAGCAGCACCATCAGCACGCAGTCTGGATGGTTGTAGGCGATGCTCTGCGCAATGTTCTGCAGCAGCATGGTTTTACCGGCTTTCGGCGGTGCCACAATCAGACCACGCTGGCCACGACCGATCGGCGAAGCCAGATCCAGTACGCGAGCGGTCAAATCTTCGGTGGAGCCGTTACCACGCTCCATGCGCAGACGTGAGTTAGCATGCAGCGGCGTTAAGTTCTCAAACAGGATTTTGTTACGGGCATTTTCCGGTTTGTCGTAGTTAACTTCGTTAACTTTCAGCAGCGCAAAGTAACGCTCACCCTCTTTTGGCGGACGGATCTTGCCAGAGATGGAGTCACCAGTGCGGAGGTTAAAGCGGCGGATTTGACTAGGGGAAACGTAGATATCATCGGGACCGGCGAGGTAGGAACTGTCTCCTGAGCGGAGGAAACCAAATCCATCCTGCAATATCTCGAGTACGCCATCGCCGAAGATGTCTTCGCCACTTTTAGCATGCTGCTTGAGGATGGCGAAAATGATGTCCTGTTTGCGCAAGCGCGCCAGGTTTTCCAGCCCCATATTTTCGCCGAGGGTAATCAGGTCTGAAACCGGCGTATTTTTTAATTCGGTAAGATTCATAATGGTGGGTTCTTAAACTCGGGGTAAAACTTGAATTGTTTGTCGTAAATGGTATGGCGAAAGATCCATGCCTGTTTAATTGGCTCTTGGTTCCGAAGTCCGCTCGATGATCACGTGCAGGAAAACGCAGATCTGAAACGAGGAGACGGTGAGGACAAGAAGCCGGAAATTCAGTAGATACTAACCGTCAGATTGCTGAATGTCTGTAAGATTCTGATGAATACAGCGTTCAACAAGGAGTCATTCTATAAGGTGCAAACTACAAGGTAAGTTCGTCGTGCAGTGGATTTAACTTAGCACGCTTAATGCCGGGCGTCTAGCGGATAGATGAAAAATCAAACCGCAAAACGCCGGCAAGGCATGATTAGCCCAGGTTCGCGTTCAGGAACTCTTTGAGCTGGCCTTTAGAGAGTGCGCCGACTTTGGTCGCAGCCACTTCGCCATTTTTGAACAGCAGCAGGGTTGGGATACCACGGATGCCGTACTTAGGCGCCGTTGCTGGGTTCTCATCAATGTTCAACTTAGCGATTTTCAGCTTGCCTTCATATTCGGCAGCCACTTCATCGAGAATAGGGGCGATCATCTTACAAGGACCGCACCATTCTGCCCAGAAGTCGACCAGTACCAAATCTTCTGCTTTCAGAACGTCGGCGTCAAAGCTGTCATCGGTCACGTGGGTAATTTTATCGCTCATGTTTACTCCAAGGGATTATCTTTACCTTTGATGTAGCATTAAGCAGCATCAGGCTGAGTTTATTGCACTGCTTTTATTTCACCGGATATGCTTTCGTAAAGCAATAGTAAGCTGATATTCTACCACACTATGAGCAAAACACACTTAACAGAACAGAAGTTTTCCGACTTCGCCCTGCACCCTCAGGTGATTGAAGCCCTTGAAACTAAAGGGTTTCATAATTGCACGCCTATTCAGGCGCTGGCATTACCGTTTACGCTCTCCGGGCGTGATGTAGCAGGTCAGGCGCAAACCGGTACCGGCAAAACGATGGCGTTCCTGACGTCAACGTTCCATCATCTTCTTTCTCACCCCGCCCCGGAAGGTCGCCAGGTTAACCAACCGCGCGCGCTGATCCTGGCACCGACGCGCGAACTGGCGGTGCAGATCCATGCGGATGCAGAACCGCTGGCGCAGGTTACCGGGCTGAAACTGGGCCTGGCTTACGGCGGCGATGGCTACGATAAACAGCTGAAAGTGCTCGAAAGCGGCGTCGATGTTCTGATCGCCACCACGGGTCGTTTAATCGATTACGCTAAACAGAATCATGTGAATTTAGGCGCCATCCAGGTGGTGGTACTCGACGAAGCTGACCGGATGTTTGACCTCGGCTTCATTAAAGACATTCGCTGGTTGTTCCGCCGCATGCCTGCCGCTAACCAGCGCCTCAATATGCTGTTCTCCGCCACCCTCTCCTTCCGCGTGCGTGAACTGGCCTTTGAGAATATGAACAACGCTGAATACGTTGAAGTTGAACCGGAACAGAAAACCGGACACCGCATCAAAGAAGAGCTGTTCTACCCTTCCAACGAAGAGAAAATGCGTTTACTGCAAACGCTGCTGGAAGAAGAGTGGCCCGATCGCGCGATCATCTTCGCGAATACCAAGCACCGCTGTGAAGATATCTGGGGCCATCTGGCTGCCGATGGTCACCGCGTGGGCCTGCTGACCGGCGATGTGGCACAGAAGAAACGCCTGCGTATTCTGGATGATTTCACCAAAGGTGATGTTGATATCCTTGTCGCTACTGACGTTGCGGCACGTGGTCTGCACATTCCAGCCGTGACCCACGTCTTCAACTACGATCTGCCTGATGACCGTGAAGACTATGTTCACCGTATTGGCCGTACCGGTCGTGCCGGTGCCAACGGTCACTCAATCAGCCTGGCCTGTGAAGAGTACGCTCTCAACCTGCCGGCGATTGAAGACTATATTGGCCATAGCATTGCCGTCAGCCGCTATAACAGCGATGCGCTGATGAGCGATTTGCCGCCGCCAAAACGCTTAACCCGAACGCGTTCTGGAAATGGTCCGCGCCGTGGGGGAAATAACAACCGCCGCAGCAGCGCGCCGCGTAGCCCTAACCGTAAACGTTCAGGTTAAAACGCCATGCTGAGCGCATCATCACTCTATGCTGCCATCGATTTAGGATCGAACAGCTTTCATATGTTGGTGGTGCGTGAAGTGGCTGGCAGTATCCAGACCATTGCCCGCATCAAGCGTAAGGTTCGCCTGGCTGCCGGGCTTGATGCCAGCCACCATCTCTCGGAAGAGGCGATGGAGCGTGGCTGGCAGTGCCTGCGGCTGTTCTCCGAGCAGCTGCAGGATATCCCACCGCAGCAGATCCGCGTCGTCGCCACCGCCACCCTGCGTATTGCCTCAAACGCCGGTGAATTCCTCGTAAAAGCTGAGAAAATCCTGGGTTGCCCGGTCAATGTGATCAGCGGTGAGGAAGAAGCTCGCCTGATTTATCAGGGCGTCGCGCATACCACCGGCGGTTCGGATAAGCGCCTGGTGGTGGATATCGGCGGCGGCAGCACCGAGCTGGTCACCGGCAAGGGGTCGCAGGCCACTACGCTGTTCAGCCTGTCGATGGGCTGCGTGACCTGGCTGGAGCGCTATTTTACCGATCGTCATCTCGGTAAAGAGAATTTCGAACAGGCCGAACAGGCCGCGCGGGCGATGATCCGGCCGGTGGCCGGTGCGCTGCGCGAACAGGGCTGGCAGGTTTGCGTCGGGGCTTCCGGCACCGTTCAGGCGCTGCAGGAAATTATGATGGCGCAGGGCATGGATGAGCGTATTACGCTGAGTAAGCTTCAGCAGCTCAAACAGCGCGCCATCCAGTGCGGCAAACTGGAAGAGCTGGAGATTGAGGGGCTGACCCTTGAGCGCGCGCTGGTTTTCCCGAGCGGCTTATCCATTCTCATCGCCATCTTTAATGAACTGAATATTACCAGCATGACGCTGGCCGGCGGCGCACTGCGCGAAGGATTGGTTTACGGCATGCTGCACCTGCCGGTGGATCGCGATATTCGCAACCGCACGCTGCATAATATCCAGCGCCGTTTTGCTATCGATCCCGAGCAGGCTGACCGCGTGCGTCAGTTAGCCGATACCTTCGCCCGCCAGGTGGGGCAGAGCTGGAAGCTGGACGATCGCAGCCGTGAACTGTTGGATAGCGCCTGCCTGATCCATGAAATTGGTTTAAGCGTGGATTTCCGCCAGGCTCCGCAGCACTCCGCATATCTGGTGCGCCATCTCGATCTGCCAGGCTTTACCCCCGCGCAGAAAAAGCTGCTGGCAACGCTGCTGCAAAATCAGGTCAACAGCATCGATCTGGCGCTGTTAAGCCAGCAGAATGCCGTGCCGCCGCGCGTGGCTGAACGGCTTAGCCGCCTGCTGCGGCTGGCGATCATTTTTGCCAGCCGCCGCCGCGATGACACGCTGCCTGCGGTTCGTTTGCAGGCAGATGAGGACAACCTGACGCTGACGCTGCCGCAGGGCTGGCTGGATGCCCATCCTCTGCGCGCTGAGCTGCTGGAGCAGGAAGCACACTGGCAGAGCTATGTGCACTGGTCATTAGTCATTAATTAAAATCTACTACTCTCGGTGATGCGGCGTTAATCCGCTTCTATTTCTTCGCTTTATCCAGCATCGCCCGCAACCCGGCCACACGACTCTGGCCGGTTTGCATGCGCTCTTCTGCGCTGACGACTTTCCGCTCCGACTCCCATTTCAGATCATCCTGCGGTAGCTCCAGCAGGAAGCGGCTTGGCTCCGGGCGGATTGATTCACCATACTGACGGCGCTCGCGGCACAGAGTAAACGTCAGCTCCTTCTGCGCACGCGTGATACCCACGTAAGCCAGACGACGCTCCTCTTCAACGTTATTTTCGTCAATGCTGCTCTGATGCGGCAGTAATCCCTCCTCCATGCCCACCAGGAACACGTAGGGGAACTCCAGACCTTTCGAGGCGTGCAGCGTCATTAACTGAACCTGATCTGACTCTTCATCACTTTCACCGCGCTCCATCATGTCGCGCAGCGTAAAGCGCGTAACGACCTGGGTCAGCGTCATGGGTTCGTCGATATCGCTGCCCTCCAGCATTTCCGTCATCCACTGGAACAGGGTATTGACGTTTTTCATGCGCATTTCAGCCGCTTTCGGGCTGCCGGAAGTTTCAAACAGCCAGCTCTCGTAATCGATACCGCGGATCAGATCGCGTACCGCAGCCACCGGCTCGCGCTCCGCTAGCTGCGCTACCTCCCGCAGCCAGTGGGTAAAGCGCTGCAGAGATTCCAGACCGCGCCCGGTCAGAGTCTGGCCGAGCCCCATATCAAAGCTGGCGCTGAACAGGCTTTTATTGCGCTGCATCGCCCACTCGCCCAGTTTTTGTAGCGTAGCCGAACCGATTTCACGCCGTGGCGTATTCACAATGCGCATAAAGGCGCTGTCGTCGTCGGCGTTGGTCAGTACGCGCAGGTAGGCCAGCAGATCCTTAATTTCCGGACGCGAGAAGAATGAGGTGCCGCCGGAGATACGGTAGGGAATGCGGTTCTGCATCAGCATTTTTTCAAACACCCGCGACTGATGGTTGCCGCGATACAGAATGGCGTAGTCTTTATAAGCGGTCTTATTGATAAAGTGATGGGCAATCAGCTCGCCGGTAACGCGTTCCGCTTCGTGATCTTCGTTGTTGGCCGTCACCACCTTCAGCTCCGCGCCGTAGCCCAGCTCGGAGAACAGACGCTTTTCAAACACGTGCGGGTTATTGGCGATCAGAATATTCGCCGCTTTCAGAATGCGTTCCGAAGAGCGGTAGTTCTGCTCCAGCTTGATCACCTGCAGCGCCGGGAAATCTTCCTGAAGCAGCACCAGGTTCTGCGGCCGCGCACCGCGCCAGGAGTAGATCGACTGATCGTCATCCCCCACCACGGTAAAGCGCGCACGGCTACCCACCAGCAGCTTTACCAGCTCATACTGGCTGGTGTTGGTATCCTGATATTCATCCACCAGCAGGTAGCGGATTTTCTGCTGCCAGCGTTCGCGCACTTCCAGATTGCGCTGGAACAGCAGGGTCGGCAGCAGGATCAGATCGTCGAAATCCAGCACGTTGCAGGACTTCAGATGGCGGTCATACAGCGCGTAGCAGTGCGCGAACAGCTTATCGCGCTCCGATAATGCCCCCGCAGCCGCACGCGGCGGATCCATCAGATCGTTCTTCCAGTTGGAGATCGTTGATATCAGCTGCTGCAGCAGCGTTTTATCGTTTTCCAGCCACTCCTCGGTCAGGTCTTTTAACAGCGCCAGCTGATCCTGGTCGTCAAACAGAGAGAAGTTCGATTTCATCCCCAGCGCGGCGTATTCGCGCTTAATAATTTCCAGCCCCAGCGTATGGAAGGTGGAGATCATCAACCCGCGCGCTTCTTTGCGCCCCAGCGTCTGCGCCACGCGCTCTTTCATCTCACGCGAAGCCTTGTTGGTAAAGGTCACCGCGGCGATATGGCGCGCCTGATAGCCGCATTCGCGGATCAGGTGGGCAATTTTATTGGTAATGACGCGTGTTTTTCCCGAACCGGCACCAGCCAGTACCAGACAGGGTCCGGTAACAAATTCGACGGCGTGTTGCTGACCAGGATTAAGACGCATAGATAAATCACTCAATGAAATTGCGAGGGAGGAGAAAACAGCGTGGTAGTATATACCCAAAATAATTCGAGTTGCATGAAGGCAGCAAAAGAGTGACAAATCGATCGGAAACCGATTTGAGCAGCGCTCGCGCTGGCCGGGGGCTGAGCCTCAGGGATGAGGCTCACTAATCCCGATGAGCTGACTGAAGTCAGTGATTCGGGTGAACGAGGGCAGCTAACGCACAGGCAGCTTGAAGTATGACGGGTATTGCCCGCGAAATAACTCTTACTCAAGGTAACAATCATGGCAAAAATGGCAGCAGCACTGCACATTCTGGTAAAAGAAGAGAAACTGGCTCAGGACCTGTTAGCACAGCTGGCTGACGGCGCAGATTTTGAGAAGCTGGCGAAGAAGCACTCTACCTGTCCGTCAGGTAAGAAAGGCGGCCACCTCGGTGAGTTCAAACAGGGCGCAATGGTGCCGGCATTCGATAAAGTGGTGTTCTCCTGCCCGCTGATCGAGCCACAGGGCCCGCTGCACACCCAGTTCGGTTACCACATCATTAAAGTGTTGTACCGCAATTAAAAAAAGCGCCAGACGGCGCTTTTTTCGGGCGGATCAGCGATCCGCCCCTACATCGATTTACGCAGAATTAACCCGCTACGGCGATACGTTTCATATCGGTCATGTAGCCACGCAGCTTACGGCCAACCGCTTCGATTTCGTGATGACGAATCGCTTCGTTCACGTCACGCAGCTGAGCGTTATCTACGGTGGTCGCCGTGTTGACAGCTTTGCCCAGATCGCCTGCCTGCAGCGTGGTCATGAACTCTTTCAGCAGCGGTACTGCCGCGTAAGAGAACAGGTAGTTACCGTATTCCGCAGTATCAGAGATAACTACGTTCATTTCGTACAGGCGCTTACGGGCGATAGTGTTAGCAATCAGCGGCAGCTCGTGCAGTGATTCGTAGTAAGCAGACTCTTCGATGATACCGGCAGCAACCATGGTTTCGAATGCCAGCTCAACGCCCGCTTTCACCATGGCGATCATCACAACGCCCTGGTCGAAGTAGTCCTGCTCGGCAATTTTACCTTCGAACTGTGCAGCGTTTTCGAACGCCGTTTTACCGGTCTCTTCACGCCAGCCCAGCAATTTTTTGTCATCGTTTGCCCAGTCAGCCATCATCCCGGAGGAGAACTCACCGGAGATGATATCGTCCATGTGCTTCTGGAACAGCGGGGCCATGATGGTTTTCAGCTGCTCGGACAGTGCGTAAGCACGCAGTTTAGCCGGGTTAGACAGGCGGTCCATCATCAGCGTAATGCCACCCTGCTTCAGGGCTTCGGTGATGGTTTCCCAGCCGAACTGAATCAGTTTTTCTGCGTAGGCTGCATCCGTACCTTCAGCCACCAGCTTGTCGAAGCACAGCAGCGAACCCGCCTGCAGCATACCGCACAGGATGGTCTGCTCACCCATCAGATCGGACTTCACTTCAGCAACGAAGGAGGACTCCAGCACGCCCGCGCGGTGACCGCCGGTTGCTGCTGCCCAGGCTTTAGCAATCGCCATGCCTTCGCCTTTTGGATCGTTTTCCGGGTGAACCGCGATCAGCGTTGGCACGCCGAAACCACGTTTGTACTCTTCACGTACTTCAGTACCCGGGCATTTCGGCGCAACCATCACCACGGTGATGTCTTTACGAACCTGCTCGCCCACTTCAACGATGTTGAAACCGTGTGAGTAACCCAGCGCTGCGCCCTCTTTCATCAACGGCTGCACCGCTTGTACTACAGCGGAGTGCTGCTTGTCTGGCGTCAGGTTAACCACCAGGTCGGCCTGTGGGATCAGATCTTCGTAAGTGCCCACTTTGAAGCCATTTTCGGTCGCTTTACGCCATGAAGCACGCTTCTCGGCAATCGCTTCTGCACGCAGAGCGTAAGCAATGTCGAGGCCAGAATCACGCATGTTCAGGCCCTGGTTCAGGCCCTGAGCACCACAGCCAACGATGACGACTTTTTTACCTTTCAGGTAGCTCGCTTCATCAGCAAATTCTTCACGCGCCATAAAGCGGCATTTACCTAATTGCGCCAGCTGGTTGCGCAGGTTCAAAGTGTTGAAATAGTTAGCCATGGGTACTCCGTATGAGGTTGTGATGCGTTTGTCTGTTATCGGGTCTCTCTTTCCGACCCTGTATAAACCCTATCATATGACAGGAAATGCATTGCTGAAATTGATATATTAACAACGTGACGTTGCACTTTTTGCAACATAGCTTTGAGGCCCAAACTGTATGGATCTGCGTGACCTGAAATTGTTTCTCCATCTCGCCGATAGCCGCCATTTTGGCCGCAGCGCAAGGGCGATGCACGTCAGCCCCTCTACGCTGTCACGGCAGATCCAGCGGCTGGAGGAGGACCTTGGGCAGACGCTGTTTTTACGCGATAACCGCACGGTAACCCTGACCGATGCCGGTGAGCGCCTGCGCCAGTTCGCTCAGCAAACGCTGTTGCAGTATCAGCAGATGCGCCACGCCATCGGGCAGAATGGCCCGTCACTGAGTGGTGAACTGCGTCTGTTCTGCTCGGTGACCGCCGCTTACAGCCATCTGCCGCCCATCCTTGATCGCTTCCGCGCCGAGCATCCGCTGGTAGAAATCAAACTGACCACAGGGGACGCCGCCGACGCGGTGGAGAAAGTCCAGACCAATGAGGCCGATATTGCCATCGCCGGGCGGCCAGAAACGCTGCCCGGCAGCATTGGTTTTATGCCGCTCGGGCTGATCCCGCTGGTGCTGATCGCCCCCGCGCTGCCGTGCCCGGTGCGTAGCCAGGCAACGCAGCCGCATCCCGACTGGGCGCAAATCCCATTTATTCTGCCCGCGCAGGGGCCGTCGCGGCGGCGCATTGATTTATGGTTCCGCCATCGCCATATCGCGAACCCACTGATTTACGCTACGGTTTCCGGACATGAGGCGATTGTCTCGATGGTGGCGCTGGGGTGCGGCATCGCACTGCTGCCGGATGTGGTGCTGGAGAACAGCCCGGAGCCAATCCGTAACCGTATTCTGGAGCTGGAAGATGTCGAGATGGTGGCACCGTTTGAACTCGGCGTATGCGTACAAAAAAAGCGGCTCACTGAGCCGCTTATTGATGCTTTCTGGAAACTGCTTTAGCCCGCCAGAAAGAAGCGGAAGGCCGGATTATTGGTTTCATCGTGGAAATCATAACCCAGCGCCGCCAGGTGCTCTTCAAACTGCGGCTCGCTGTCGCTCAGCTCAAACGCCGCCAGAACGCGACCGTAGTCAGTACCGTGGCTGCGGTAGTGAAACAACGAGATATTCCAGTGGGTGCCCAGCGTCTGCAGGAAGCGCAGCAGCGCACCGGGCGCTTCCGGGAATTCAAAGCTGAACAGCCGCTCGCGCAGCGGTTTCGACGGTCGCCCGCCGACCATATAGCGCACGTGAAGCTTCGCCATTTCGTCATCGGAGAGATCCACGACTTGATAACCGCCTTCTGACAGCAGCTGCAGGATCTCGTGGCGCTCCTCCATGCCGCGCGTCAGGCGTACGCCAACAAAGATGCAGGCCTCGTCAGCGTTGGCATAGCGATAGTTGAACTCGGTCACCGAACGCCCGCCCAGCAGCTGGCAGAAGCGCAGGAAGCTGCCCTGCTGCTCGGGAATTGTTACGGCCAGTAGCGCTTCACGCTGCTCGCCCAGTTCACAACGCTCGGAAACGTAGCGCAGGCCGTGGAAGTTGACGTTAGCACCGGACAGCACGTGCGCCAGCCGTTCACCCTGGATCTGGTGCTGCTGGATATACTTCTTCATCCCCGCCAGCGCCAGCGCGCCGGAAGGCTCCGCCACCGCACGCACATCATCGAACAGATCCTTCATCGCCGCGCAAATGGCATCGCTGTCGACGGTGATGATGTCGTCAAGATACTCCTGGCACAGCCGGAAGGTCTCGCTGCCGATGCGCTTCACCGCCACGCCTTCGGCAAACAGCCCGACGCGTGGTAGATCGACCGGATGCCCGGCATCCAGCGCCGCCTTCAGGCAGGCTGAGTCCGCCGCCTCCACCGCAATCACTTTGATTTGCGGCATCAGCTGTTTGATCAACACCGCCACGCCTGCGGCCAGACCGCCGCCGCCAACCGGTACGAACACGCGGTCAAGATGCGCATCTTGCTGCAGCAGCTCCATCGCCAGTGTGCCCTGCCCGGCAATCACCATCGGATGATCGAAGGGCGGCACAAAGGTGTAACCCTGCTGCTCGGACAGCTCGATGGCTTTCGCTTTCGCTTCATCAAAGTTGGCGCCAAACAGGAAAGCCTCACCGCCAAACGCCCGCACCGCATCAACCTTGATATCTGCAGTGGCGACCGGCATCACAATCAGGGATTTAATTCCTAACTTGCTGGCCGATAACGCTACGCCCTGGGCATGATTGCCCGCCGAAGCGGTAACCACGCCGCGCGCGCGCTGCTCTGCGCTCAGCCCGGCAATCATCGCGTAGGCGCCACGCAGCTTAAAGCTGTGTACCGGCTGGCGATCTTCGCGCTTTACCAGGATGGTATTGCCGAGGCGGGCAGAGATCTTCTCCATCTTTTGCAACGGGGTGACCTGGGCCGCCTCGTACACCGGCGCACGCAGCACCGCACGCAGATACTCTGCGCCACTCGGTTGGTCGGATAGCGGTTGCGACTCAGCCATGTTTGTTAGCCTCCCAGCTTACTCTTATCGCGGACGGCACCTTTGTCGGCGCTGGTTGCCAGGGTGGCATAAGCACGCAGAGCAAAGGAAACCTGACGCTCACGACCGTGTGGCGTATAGGCTTCATCCCCACGTGCTTCTTCTTCCAGACGACGGGCGGCCAGTTCATTGTCCGGCACGGCCAGCTGGATACCACGCTGTGGAATATCGATGTTGATGATGTCGCCATCTTTGACCAGCGCGATGGTGCCGCCGCTCGCCGCTTCCGGCGAAGCATGGCCGATTGACAGACCGGAAGTCCCACCGGAGAAACGACCATCGGTGATCAGCGCACAGGCTTTACCGAGGCCCATTGATTTCAGATAGGTGGTCGGATAGAGCATTTCCTGCATACCCGGGCCGCCTTTTGGCCCTTCATAGCGGATAACGACAACGTCACCGGCCACCACTTTACCGCCGAGGATCGCAGCAACCGCATCATCCTGGCTTTCATAGACTTTCGCCGGGCCGCTAAACACCAGGCTGCCTTCATCGACGCCCGCGGTTTTAACGATACAGCCGTTTTCAGCGATGTTGCCGTACAGCACCGCCAGGCCGCCGTCCTGACTGAAGGCGAATTCGCGTGAACGAATGCAGCCTTCCTGACGGTCGTCATCCAGCGTGTCCCAACGGGTATCCTGCGAGAATGCCTGAGTAGTACGAATGCCCGCCGGGCCAGCGCGGAACATTTTCTTCACCGCTTCATCTTTGGTCAGCATGATGTCGTACTGATCCAGCGTTTCACGCAGGCTCAGGCCGAGGATGTTGCGCACGCTGTTGTCCAGCAGTCCGGCGCGGTCCAGCTCGCCGAGGATACCGAGTACGCCACCGGCACGGTGAACGTCTTCCATATGGTATTTCTGCGTGCTTGGCGCCACTTTGCACAGGTGCGGAACCAGGCGCGACAGGCGGTCGATATCGGAGATATCGAAGTCGATTTCGCCTTCCTGCGCGGCAGCCAGCAGGTGCAGAACGGTGTTAGTGGAACCGCCCATGGCGATATCCAGGGTGATGGCGTTTTCAAATGCGGCTCTGCTGGCGATGCTGCGCGGCAGCGCCGTTTCGTCATCCTGCTCGTAGTAACGTTTGGTCAGCTCGACGATGCGGCGGCCAGCATTGAGGAACAGCTCTTTACGGTCAGCGTGCGTCGCCAGCAGCGAGCCGTTACCCGGCTGCGACAGACCCAGCGCTTCGGTCAGGCAGTTCATTGAGTTCGCGGTAAACATCCCTGAACAGGAGCCACAGGTCGGGCAGGCCGAACGCTCAATCTGATCGCTCTCTGCATCGCTAACGTTCGGGTTCGCACCCTGGATCATGGCATCGACGAGGTCGAGCTTGATGATTTTATCAGACAGTTTGGTTTTACCGGCTTCCATCGGGCCGCCGGAAACGAAGATCACCGGAATGTTCAGGCGCAGTGACGCCATCAGCATGCCCGGGGTGATTTTGTCACAGTTAGAGATACACACCATGGCATCGGCACAGTGGGCGTTTACCATGTACTCCACGGAGTCGGCGATCAGCTCACGGGATGGCAGAGAATAGAGCATTCCGCCGTGGCCCATGGCGATACCATCATCCACTGCGATGGTGTTGAACTCTTTCGCCACGCCGCCTGAGGCTTCAATTTCCTCAGCAACCAGCTTACCCAGGTCGCGCAGGTGAACGTGGCCCGGTACAAATTGCGTAAAGGAGTTAACCACGGCGATGATCGGCTTACCGAAATCATCATCGGTCATTCCTGTGGCGCGCCAGAGGGCACGGGCACCGGCCATATTGCGCCCGTGAGTGGTGGTGGCGGAACGGTACTTAGGCATGCTCTATACTCCAGAAATCAGATAGTGCGCAGGCGTCAACTGACGCCTGCGAAAAAAACATTATTGTTATGGGTTAACCGGATCCAACCAGCCCCATTTGTCTTCCGTTTCGCCGGTGAACAGGCCGAAGAAGGCAGACTGGATGCGCTCGGTGACCGGGCCGCGTTTACCCGCGCCAACCTGGATACCGTCAACGCTACGCACCGGAGTGATCTCCGCGGCAGTACCGGACATAAACACTTCGTCAGCCAGATACAGCGATTCACGTGACAGCACCTGCTCACGCACTTCGATTCCCATATCCTGCGCCAGTTTGATGATGGCGTCACGAGTAATACCCGGCAGCGCAGAAGAGGTGAACGGCGGAGTGAACAGGATGCCGTCTTTCACTTCAAACAGGTTCTCACCGGCACCTTCTGAGATATAGCCCTGGGTGTCCAGCGCGATCCCTTCCTGGTAGCCGTGGCGGCGCGCTTCGCTACCCACCAGCAGAGAGGAGAGATAGTTACCACCGGCTTTGGCCGCCGTTGGCAGGGTGTTTGGCGCCACGCGATTCCAGGAAGAGACCATCGCATCGATGCCCTGCTCCAGCGCTTCGGCACCGAGGTAGGCGCCCCATGGGAATGCAGCGATGATCACATCAGTTTCATAACCGTCCGGCGGGTTAACGCCCAGGCCCACGTCACCAACAAATACCAGCGGACGAATATAGGCGCTTTTCAGGTTGTTTTTACGCAGGGTAGCGCGGCAGGCTTCCATCAACTCATCAACGCTCAGGCTGACAGGGAAACGATAGATCTTGGCAGAATCACGCAGGCGCTGCATATGTTCACGATGGCGGAAGACTACTGGTCCTTTGTGCGAGTCATAGCAGCGGACGCCTTCAAACACAGAGGTGCCGTAGTGCAGTGCGTGGGACATGACGCTGACCTTAGCGTCTTCCCATTTAACCATCTCGCCATTGAACCAGATAAAGTCTGCTTTCTTCGTCATTCTTGTTTCCTTGCGCGCTTATGCGCGGATTTGTTGTGTTGTTAATTGTTGGGTCTGAACGCATGCAACGTCCATCAGTTTACTCAACTGCGTTGACAGTAAATCGACAGAGCGCTGGCTGGCAACGGTCATCTCAATATTAATATTGTCACTGTTGACCAACGACGCCATGTTCATCGCGCAGACCTGAAAGCCACGGTGACGCACGACGCGCAAAATGCGCTCCAGTATTTCCGGGCGAAAGCGCGCTTCGATAGACAATTGATGCTGCATCATGAGGTTTTCTCCATCATTTGTTCGTTGCTGGCACCAGGCGGTACCAGAGGCCAGACGTTCTCAAGCTCGTCGATGGCGACGTGGAGCATGTATGGCCCTTCACTGTGCAGCAAAGCGTCTAATGCGGCGTCGACCTGGTCTTTACGGGTAATGCGCTGGCCCGGGATATCAAAAGCGCGGGCCAGCATCAGGAAGTCCGGGTTATCGGACAGATTGGTTTCGCTGTAACGCTCGGCGAAGAACAGCTGCTGCCACTGGCGAACCATGCCAAGGCGCTGGTTATCAAGCAGCACAATTTTAACCGGCAGCTGTTTACGCTTAATGGTGCCAAGCTCCTGCACGTTCATCATGAAGGAACCATCGCCGGAGACGCAGATAACGGTGTCGTCCGGGCGGGCAACCTGTGCACCCACTGCGGCTGGCAGGCCAAAGCCCATGGTGCCCAGACCGCTGGAGGTGATAAAGTTTTCCGGGCGGTTAAAGCTCATATGCTGCGCGGCCCACATCTGGTGCTGACCCACATCGGTGGTCACTACTGCACTTTGCGGTTTACGGTCTGACAACTGTTTCAAAAACAGCGGAGCAAAAATCGCCTCGCCCGGATGGTCGTAGCGCCAGCCGCTTTCGGCTTTCAGGGCCTTCACTTCTTCACGCCACGCCTGAATCTCAACCGGCTGATACAGGTCTGGCAGCAGCTTATTCAGGTCGCCCTGCAGGCCAACGTGCGCGCGGCGCAGTTTGTGTAGCTCAGCCGGGTCGATATCCAGATGGATCACGCTGGCATGCGGCGCGAAGGTGTCCAGCTTACCGGTTACGCGATCATCAAAGCGCGCGCCTACGGCAATCAGCAGGTCACACTGCTGAACGGCAATATTGGCGGCTTTAGTACCGTGCATGCCCAGCATGCCGAGGTAGCAGGCGTCTTCAGCATCCGGCGTGCCCAAACCTTTCAGAGTGGCAACGGTCGGAATACCGGTCTCTTTAGCGAAAGCGCGCAGGGCGTGAACGGCATCCGCCATCCCGACACCGCCACCCACGTATAGGATCGGTTTTTTTGACTGAGCCAGCAGGTTACGCGCCTGCTGCAATTCAGCGTGCGGGTGCGCCAGCTCCTGCTCTACCGGCAGCAGATGCGCGCTCAGCTCACCGCATGCCAGCTGGATATCTTTAGGGATATCGACCAGTACCGGGCCAGGGCGGCCTGATTTGGCGATGGCGAAGGCCTCTGCCATCACGATCGGTAACTCTTCGAGAGATTCAACGAGGAAACTGTGCTTGGTACAGGCCAGTGACAGGCCGAGCACGTCAATCTCCTGGAAGGCATCGGTGCCCATCACCGCGGAGGAGACCTGCCCGGTGATGGCGACAATCGGCACCGAGTCCAGCATGGCATCAGCCAGGCCGGTGATCAGGTTGGTAGCCCCCGGTCCGGAAGTGGCGATACAGACGCCGACTTTGCCAGTCGCGCGAGCGAATCCGATCGCCGCCATCGCCGCACCCTGCTCGTGGCGGCACAGTAGGTGTTCGACACCGCCGTCATAGAGCGCGTCATAGACCGGCATGATTGCACCACCCGGGTAGCCGAAAACTGTTTCGACACCCTGTGCACGCAAAGCTTGAACCACCCACTGAGCACCATTCATAGTTATTTCCCCGCCCTCTGCTTGGAACAACAGCATATTATTCTACTGTTCATCTTCTGTTCCTCTCTCGTTAATGCCCTGCAAAAAAAAACCCCCGGACCTTTCGGTGCGGGGGTTCTTTCGAAATCAGGCTTGATTTTTAAGCCTTTCTTTCTCCGAGCGTAGCCCCGCACGGCGTGATAATAATCACGACGACGTTAATAATGACTAGGCTGACGACTCGTAGAAGGGCTTTCATTTGGATACTTAAAATTCGCTTGTTCGAAGTAATGCCTACAGAGTTATCACAGTTTTCGGTTCTGATTCAACTTTTTTCATCATTTAATTTTATGCGGGCAGCCACAGATTCAGAAAAAATTATGGTTTTTCAGTCAATAAGCAAAAGCTGAATGTTTTTCATTAATCACCGGGCGCGATGGCTTCATCTCGCTGCTGAGAAAATAGTCGAGTCCGATCGCAAGGCAATGTTTCTGGCAGTCGAGCCGGGCAAAAACTTTACGGCGCGGCGCGCAAATTCCGTCTTTGCCCGTCGCCGCAAAAAAGCCGGGGGCGCAAAATAGCCGCAACAAGGAGAGTTTATGTCGTTATCTGTTGCCTACACCCGCGCTGCAATCGGCATTCAGGCGCCGCTGGTCACTGTAGAAGTCCACATCAGCAATGGGTTGCCTGCGCTGTCGCTGGTCGGGCTGCCAGAAACCACCGTCAAGGAAGCGCGCGATCGGGTACGCAGCGCAATCCTCAATAGCGGGTTCACTTTCCCGGCAAAGCGTATCACCGTCAATCTGGCGCCTGCTGACCTGCCAAAAGAGGGGGGGCGTTACGATCTTCCCATCGCAATCGCTATTCTCGCCGCTTCTGAGCAGATCCCTGCGGAAAAGCTCACCCGCTATGAGTTCCTCGGCGAACTGGCCCTGACAGGCGCGCTACGCGGCATACAGGGTGCGATTCCCGCCGCAGTGGCCGCGCTGGATGCCCGGCGACAGCTGATCCTCTCAGCCTATAATGAAAATGATGTCGGCCTGATCCAGCATGGCGAGAGCCTGATTGCGACTCACCTGCTGGAGGTTTGTGCTTTTTTGCACGATAAAGGGAAGTTGGAGCACGCCCGCTGCGAGCATCAACCCTCCCCAGCCGAAACGCACGACCTGAATGAAATTATTGGACAGGAACAGGCCAAGCGAGCGCTGGAGGTCACAGCGTCTGGCGGCCATAATCTGCTGCTGATTGGACCGCCGGGGACGGGAAAAACAATGCTGGCATCGCGGCTTAGTGGTCTGATGCCGCCTCTAAGCGATCGTGAGGCCCTTGAGAGTGCAAGTGTAGCTAGTCTCGTGAATAGCGGCGATCTACGCCGTCAGTGGCGCCAGAGGCCTTTCCGCTCCCCTCATCACAGCGCTTCGCTGTATGCGTTAGTGGGCGGTGGCTCTTTGCCGAAGCCCGGGGAGATCTCGCTGGCGCATAACGGCGTGCTGTTTCTGGATGAGCTGCCGGAATTTGAGCGGCGCGCGCTGGATGCATTACGTGAGCCGCTGGAGTCAGGGGAGATCAGTATCTCCCGGGCCAAAGCAAAGATTACCTATCCGGCACGTTTTCAATTGATAGCCGCCATGAACCCAAGCCCGACCGGACACTATCTTGGTTCGCACAACCGCTGCTCTCCACAGCAGACGCTGCGCTATCTCAGTCGCCTGTCTGGCCCTTTCCTTGACCGCTTTGATTTATCGCTGGAGGTGCCCCTTCTGCCTCCGGGAACATTGAGTCATCAACGTACTGACAGTGAGTCAAGCCAGCAGGTAAGAGAGCGCGTGCTGGCCGCACGAAATTGTCAGTACGCACGCTGCGGTAAAGTGAATGCCCTAATGAATAACCCAGAAATCCAGCATTACTGTACACTTACCCGAGAGGATGCCGAATGGCTGGAACAGGTGCTGAATCATTTGGGGCTGTCGGTGCGGGCGTGGCAGCGCATACTGAAAGTGGCGCGGACTATTGCCGATCTGGCAGGCGAGCAGGAGATTAACCGGGAACATCTGACTGAAGCTGTAAGCTACCGTGGGATCGATCGTTTAATGATACATCTGCAAAATAACCTGGAATGATGGCAACGAAAAAGGGGCCGAAGCCCCTTTTCTCTTAATCGTCACTATCTGTATAGTCTTCAACACCTTCCATCTGCGGCTTGCCGCCTGAAAGGGTGTGGAAACGTTTAGGACGTTTGATTCGAGTCATATACTTTGACCAGACTTTCTCTGCCTCAGTGTGCGGCTCACGCACACCACGGCACACCTCAATAAACAGACGCTCTTCTTCCGTCGTTGGCTCACGCTTTGCCAG
The DNA here is from genome assembly GCF_029967685.1 of Erwinia sp. V90_4. Classification (NCBI taxonomy): domain Bacteria; kingdom Pseudomonadati; phylum Pseudomonadota; class Gammaproteobacteria; order Enterobacterales; family Erwiniaceae; genus Erwinia; species Erwinia sp. V90_4. Next base: position 30,645 of record NZ_JASCAQ010000071.1, read on the forward strand.
GTCCAACTCGTTAAAAGCGTAACCATAACGCTCAAGAAGTTGGGCTTCTTTGATGGTGAAATCGCCGTGACGGGAGAACCCGCGAGGGTAATGTTTGTTATCAAAAAAACGATTCGTTGTTGCGAAGCTTTCCGCCATTTTACACGCTCCTAACTCTTTTATGGCCGTGCTATTTATGGCGCGGAGTATTAGATAGGCTTGACAGAGTGTAAAACAAAACATTTAAATCATAACGACAAATGTTTTTTAGGAGATGGATGTGGATACGGAATTACTGAAGACCTTTCTTGAAGTGAGCAGAACTCGCCACTTTGGACGTGCCGCTGAAGCACTCTATCTCACGCAATCTGCTGTAAGTTTTCGCATCAGGCAGCTTGAAAACCAGCTGGGTGTAAACCTGTTTACCCGCCACCGCAATAACATCAGGCTGACGTCTGCAGGCGAGCGACTCCTCCCCTATGCAGAAAGCCTGATGAGCACCTGGCTGATGGCCAAGAAAGAGGTGGCGCATACACAGCAGCATCACGAGCTGTCGATAGGGGCAAGTGCTTCCATGTGGGAAGCCTACCTGACGCCGTGGCTACAAACCCTGTATGAGAACCGTGAGAGCCTGCATTTAGAGGCACGAGTCGCTCAGCGCCATTTACTGGTCAAGCAACTGCACGAGCGGCAGCTGGACCTGTTAATTACTACTGAAGCACCGAAAATGGACGAGCTGACCAGCCAGCAGATTGGCCATATTTCTCTGACTTTGTTCCGGTCGCGAAAATCGGAGAAAAAAGAGAAATATGACTATATTAAGCTGGAGTGGGGTGCTGATTTCCATCAGCATGAAAGCTATCTGGCAGGGGCAGACGACGTGCCAGTGCTAACGACAACTTCTGCACATTTAACCCGTCAACTGCTGCACACTACCGGAGCCTGCGCATTTTTACCTGAGGTCTGGGGTAAAGAGTACAGCGATTTAATGGTGATCCCGGACACGGCTGTTGTCTCCCGACCGCTGTATGCGGTGTGGTTAGAAAACAGCGATCAGCAGGCCTATATTCGCCAGCTGATAAAATTCCCGGTGAATATTAAAGCATAAATCGTTGTTAAAACGCACAAAAGGGTCAGCTTGCTGGCCTTTTTTTATGGGGAAATTGGGGGAATAACGCACAGGGCAGGAATTTTAGACAAAAAAAATCCTTTGCCGAAGCAAAGGATTGTTTTTATTTGGCAGGGGCGGAGAGACTCGAACTCCCAACACCCGGTTTTGGAGACCGGTGCTCTACCAATTGAACTACGCCCCTAAAAGGGTGGCGGAACGGACGGGGCTCGAACCCGCGACCCCCTGCGTGACAGGCAGGTATTCTAACCAACTGAACTACCGCTCCACCGATGTTCCCCGTCGGGAACGAGGCGGATATTACGGGGCAGTCAGATGTTCGTCAACGCTTTTTCTGTGGATTAATATCAACTGCTGCGTTTTTCACCATCACGCGGTTTTATTATGCAAATTTAAAGCGTTATACCTCGTCAGCCTCTTCCTGAGGGCGCCATAAGCAGCTGCCACCCTTTTTCTGCACCAGGTCAAGACGCGCCTCGTGTGCCGCCACTTCGGCTTCACTGGCGCGCACTACCCGCAGCCCGGAGGCGGGGCGTTCGATGCGGTAGATGGTTTCGCCGTCGCTCTGCTCTTCACGATCCCCTTCCATCGAGAAGGCCAGCGAGGTTTGCCCGCCGGTCATGATCAGGAAGACTTCTGCAAGAATTTCGGAGTCAAGCAGTGCGCCGTGCAGGACGCGCTTGCTGTTGTCTATCTCATAGCGTGAGCAGATGGCATCAAGGCTGTTACGCTTGCCGGGGAACATCTTGCGCGCCATCGCCAGGCTGTCGGTGATCTGGCAGAAGGTTTCGGTCTTCGGAATGCCGCGCTGCAGCTTGGAGAATTCGTAATCCATAAAGCCGATATCGAACGAGGCGTTATGGATGACTAACTCCGCCCCCTTTATATAGGCAAGGAAGTCGTCGGCAATGTCAGCGAAGGTGGGTTTATCCAGCAGAAACTCGTCGGCGATGCCGTGAACGCCGAACGCTTCCGGGTCCACCAGGCGGTCGGGCTTGAGGTAAACGTGGAAGTTGTTGCCGGTCAGGCGGCGGTTGATCACCTCTACCGCACCAATCTCAATGATGCGGTGCCCTTCATAATGGACGCCGATCATGTTCATACCGGTGGTTTCGGTATCGAGTACGATCTGACGCGTTGTATTTACTGTGCTCATAGGACCCGTTTATGTCAGACTTGGCGTTTTTCTACGGAGAGTCTACCAGAGATGCTTAAGCAGGTAGAAATTTTCACCGACGGTTCGTGCCTCGGTAATCCAGGCCCCGGCGGTTATGGCGCGATCATGCGCTACGGCTCGCATGAAAAAACATTCAGTGCGGGTTTCCATCTCACCACCAATAATCGCATGGAGATGATGGCGGCGATTGTGGCGCTGGAAGCACTGACTCAGCCGTGTAACGTTACGCTGAGTACCGACAGCCAGTATGTGCGCCAGGGGATCACCAGCTGGATCCACAACTGGAAGAAGCGCGGCTGGAAGACTGCCGATAAGAAGCCGGTTAAAAATGTCGATTTATGGCAACGGCTGGACAGCGCGCTCAGCACGCACGAGATCCACTGGAAGTGGGTTAAGGGGCATGCCGGCCACGTAGAAAACGAGCGCTGCGATGAGCTGGCGCGCGCGGCTGCCGGCAATCCGACATTTGATGATGTGGGTTATCAGGCCGGCGCGTAATGCAAAAGGAATGAACGGGATAGAAGGCGATCCCGTTATACCATTCAGCCTCTGCGCCCTTCCCGGTACTGGCTGGTAGCACCCACGGCGTGCAGCTGGCGCTTGCTGGCACTCTTTTTCGCCGGGTTCATGGTCAGTGGGAAGGTACGCTTACGCGCGACGATCAGGTTTAAACAGCCGAGCGCGGGCAGGTGGGTGCTAATCACTTTCCCCCCCTGGCGGTTCCACGGCAGTACCTGGAAGCGCGAGCGGTGTATCACCTCATAGTTCAGCAGGCTCAGCCAGTCCATCAGGCGCATCTGGGTGAACATCCGGCTATTCCACGGCACCTTACGGTGCAGGCCGGGGATGAGCTTGCCGACTCCCAGGGCGCTGAAAATATTGAAGCCGCTGATGATCATCCAGCCGTCGTCGATCAACACCCTGTCCACCTCACGCAACACGCGGTGCGGATCGCTGCTCCATGCCAGCGTATGGGCCAGCAGGCAGGCATCAACCGATTTAGACTCAAAGGGCAGGCTTAGTGGGTCGGCGTGAACCTGCAGATTATCCCCGCTCAACCCAACGTTAACCTGATGCGAAATCGCACAGCTTTCAGTATCGATTTCCGCGCTCAGACTGCCTACCTTCAGCAGATGAAAACCATATAATTTAGCCAGGCTGGGGCGCAGCTGATGCGACAGCGCATCGCGATAATACTCACCGCAGGGGATTTGCGACCATGACTCTGGCACATGGCGAATATGACGTGTTTTAGCGGGCTTCATGCTTTACCATCTTCTTTCCATTGCGAGCATACGGGAGCGATCATATGAATCTTACCAGCATTCCAGCCCTTCAGGATAACTACATCTGGACGTTAAACGACGCGGCAGGCCGCTGTCTGATTGTCGACCCTGGCGAGGCCGCTCCGGTGCTGCGTGCCCTGGCAAAAAACCGCTGGCAGCCGGTGGCCATATTGCTTACGCACCATCATCACGATCACGTTGGCGGTGTGCCGGAGTTGCTGGCTCATTACCCCGACCTGACGGTTTATGGGCCGGAAGAAACCCGAGATAAAGGGGCAAATGCGATCGTCAACGAGGGTGATAGCGTCGATGTTTTAGGCTGTAACTTCACCATTTATGCTACGCCGGGCCACACTTTAGGACATATCTCATATTTCAGCTTCCCTTACCTTTTCTGCGGAGACACACTCTTTTCCGCCGGCTGCGGGAGACTGTTCGAAGGCACTGCTGAACAGATGTTTCAGTCATTTCAAAAGCTTAATCAGCTGCCAGCTGACACTCTGGTTTGTTGCGCCCATGAATATACGTTATCGAATTTAACCTTTGCGCAGGCCATTTCCCCGCAAGATGCGGAGATAAGCCGCTACTATCGAGAAATTAAGGAGTTACGCGCAAAAAATGGGGTAAGTTTGCCTACAAAACTGGGTTTTGAGCGAAAAATTAATCTTTTTTTAAGAACGCAAGATGTTGAATTACAACGAACTATTGGATTAGAAACAACTCCGCAACATGAGTGGCAGGTATTTGCGGCTCTACGCGAGAAGAAAGACCGTTTTTGATAATTTAGGTTGTGCTGAGGGGACCGACCACGTATTATTGCTCGTCTTTTAAGCGGAACCAATGACACACACATGAAGGCTAAAGCGATATTACTCGCCTCGGTCTTGCTGGTAGGGTGCCAGGCATCAAGGCATGATGCTAACATCCCTGAACAGCATGCACAGAGTTTGTCTTCGGCAGGTCAAGGTGAAAATGGACAGTACTCAGATAATATGTTGTCGCCGCGCTGGCAGGATGATGGAACATCGCTTGCGCAGGACAAAGATCTGTGGAATTTCATTAGCGACGAGCTGAAGATGAAGGTTCCGGATAATTACCGGATACGCGAACAAAAACAGAAATACCTGAAGAACAAGAGCTATCTCCACGATGTAACATTACGGGCAGAGCCGTATATGTACTGGATTGTCGAGCAAATTAAGCAACGCAAAATGCCGATGGAACTGGTACTACTACCCATAGTGGAGAGCGCTTTTGACCCTCATGCAACATCATCTGCGAATGCCGCTGGCATCTGGCAGATTGTGCCGCAGACGGGTAAAAATTATGGTCTTAAGCAGACCCAGTGGTATGACGGACGACGCGATGTTGTGGCATCGACCAAAGTTGCCCTGGATATGATGCAGCGCCTTAACGGTATGTTTGACGGTGACTGGTTACTGACGGTTGCGGCCTACAACAGCGGTGAAGGACGCGTGCTGAAAGCGATGAAAGCCAATAAAGCCCGTGGACGACCTACGGATTTCTGGTCTTTAGCGCTGCCAAAAGAAACGACGGTCTATGTGCCAAAAATGCTGGCTCTGGGGCAACTGCTCAAGAACAGTAAGCGATATGGCATACGTCTGCCCGCTCCCAACGAATCTCGTGCTCTGGCACGCGTTGAAGTGGGTCAGCAGATTGAATTGACGCAGGCAGCCGAAATGGCTGGCATGTCGCTAAGCAAGATGAAGACGTTTAACTCCGGCTACACGCGTGGAAAAACGGCCCCTAATGGTCCTCACTACATTATGGTACCGAAGTCCAACGTGGCTAAGCTTCGTAACTCACTGGCAACCGGTGATATCGCAGCGGTGCAGCCGACTTCACTTGCGAACAACAGCGTTTCATCCGGCTCCTATAAGGTGCGCAACGGTGACACGCTGTCCGGCATTGCCAAGCGTCTTGGCGTTCCGGTAAAAGATCTGCAGCGGGCAAACAATTTGCGTGGTGCCAGCATCAAACCGGGGCAGACGCTGAGCGTAAGCAGCAGTAACAGACTGGCAGATAACGGCGACAGCATCACCTATCAGGTACGTAAGGGTGATTCTCTGGCCAGTATCGCAAAACGTCACGGCGTAAACATCAAAGATGTGGTGCGCTGGAATAGCGTCGCCAGTAACAGTGCTAAGAACATCCAGCCCGGCGATAAGCTGACGCTGTTTGTGGATAATAGTGCGACACCTGACAGTTAGTCCGGTACCAGACCCAATAAAAAGCCCGTCTCCAGACGGGCTTTTTTTATGGCCGCAGGGCCTCGATAAAGATGATATCGGTGCTGAAACTGCCATCCGGCCTGAGAGCGTAGTAGTTCTGGACGTCGTCAGGTGCTGCCTGCTGATAAGCCCTTATCGCCTGCACCATTACTTCAGGGGTGCGCATACGCGCTGTCCAACTGCTAAACTCCAGCTCCAACTTATCCTGCGAGAGAGCCTGCACGGCCAGACCGGCTTCGGTCATTAGCGTCAGCCACTCCCCAGGGCTGTAATCGCGCACGTGTGAGGTATCACGCAGCGCCTCTACCGTCTGTAACCAGATATCGAGCACCGGATTGCCCGGTGCGCTGACGTCCATAAAAATCACTCTGCCGCCGGGTTTGAGCACACGACACACCTCCCGCAGCGCACTGCCAACATTATGCCAGTGGTGAGCGGAGTAGCGGCTGATGACAATATCAAACGCGGCATCGGCAAATGGCAGGCTCTCGGCATAGCCCTGCTGCGTGCTGAGGTGGTGATACCCGCGCTCATCCGCACTCTCGCACACTACCGCCAGCATCTTTTCCGACAAATCGTAGGCAATGACCTCTTTGACATGCTGAGCGGCAACAAAGCTCGCATGCCCTGCTCCACAGCCCATATCCAGTACTTTCGCGTCTGAGGCACCAAACAGCCGCTCTGCCAGCCGCACTAAATCCCGACCGCTGGCATGTACCGCGCTGGTCAGGTAGGCATTAGCCTGCTCGCCGAACTGTTTATCAACGTTGTCATGATGTTTTGTTGCCATTACGAGAAGCTTCCCTGTTATGCCAGCGATGGCGGATGAGCGTTAAATTCTACCAGCAGTGGGTTGTGATCTGAGGCGCGGGTGACCAGTACAGAAGCTTCTGCCACCCCCATTCCGCGATAAAAAACGAAATCCAGCGGACGCCCAAAGGCTTTGCGACGGTGATCGTCGGTGAAACGTACCTCACGCAGCCCCATTTCGCGTGAAAAACGATACAGGGCATTGATGCGTTGACGACTCCAGGCGTTAAAATCGCCGGCCATGATCACCGGGCCCTGATGGTGAAAGATCTGCTCACCGATCGGCCCTAGCTGCTTACTGTAAACATCAATACCCAGACTGAAGTTCACCGCGTGTATATTGACCACCATCAGCATTTGCCCACCCGGCAAGGGGTAAGCGGTGACCAGCGCTGACTTGGAGAGGCGCAGCAGCGGTTCACGCTCGCGCAGCGGGCAGCAATAGACCGGATGAGCTGAAGCCAGCGTCATGACGCCAGAAGGATGCTGGGGCAGAACAAAAGCGGGAACCTGGTCGGCCGCCAGGTAATTGGTGGTGGCGAAACGCACCAGCTCAGGCGTCGTTTGTGCCTCCTGCAGGAGAACCAGATGCGCATCTTTGCCAAAGTTTTGTAATACCGACAGCCACTCGGCGCGCTGCTGCTTGAAGATATTCCACACCAGTACCTTCAGGGTGGATTCGGTCGTTAGCGGGGCACCGGGCGGCAATGCCTGGCCGACATGCAGCATTGCCCCTGGCGGAAATATTTGCTCCGCTGGCTGCCCTGCTACGTATCTCATGGCATATGTTTTTTTCCGCACGTTACCGCCTGTACTTATTACTGCTGAATGAGCTTACCATCTATCAGTTATAGGGACTTTACTGCGTACTTTCAATCGGAGGAGGGTAATTCAAACGGGATTGTGCGTAAGGAAATGCAAATAAGAACTCAAATACAAAAAAGCCCTGACTCGTATGAGTCAGGGCTTCATGTTTTAGTGGCGGAACGGACGGGGCTCGAACCCGCGACCCCCTGCGTGACAGGCAGGTATTCTAACCAACTGAACTACCGCTCCACCGATTCTGTACTGAATTCAGACTGCGTCTGACTTCAGGTGTTTCGCCCTTACCTTGTCAGGGGTAAGGTCACGACCCGTAAACGGGTCTTAAATTGATGCCTGGCAGTTCCCTACTCTCGCATGGGGAGACCCCACACTACCATCGGCGCTACGGCGTTTCACTTCTGAGTTCGGCATGGGGTCA
>NZ_JASCAQ010000072.1:0-36360 GCF_029967685.1 Erwinia sp. V90_4
GATATCCGTAGGGGCCACGGCATGCCAGGCCCGCATCAGATATCCGTAGGGGCCATGGCATGCCTGGCCCGTCAGAATGTGGTTGTACAAGGTTGCGTAGGGTTCGGAACAGGTCTGACCCGCATTGCATTCTTATCGCGCTGGAAATTCCGGCGCATTTATCACTTTGCTGCATCTGAAAGAACGTAACCTCATGACCGCGAACCGCCCGAAAAAGCCGCACTCCCGGCGTAATATCATCCTCTGCGTTATTTTGCTATTGCTTGTCGCAGGCCTGGTCTGGCGCTTCTGGCCTGCTCATTCCGCAGCGGGCGCGCATGGCGGCATGAAAGGGCCGGGCGGGCCCGGTAGTGCAGGCCCGATGATGGCGGGGATGACGACGCCGGTGCACACCGGCGAGGTTACGCAGGCTGATGTGCCCATCTATCTGACGGCGCTTGGCACTGTCATCCCCAACGCCACGGTCACCGTGACCAGCCGCGTTGACGGGCAGCTGACGCACGTTTACTTCAAAGAGGGGCAGAAAGTCAGCGCCGGGCAGCTGCTGGCGCAGATTGATCCGCGCAGCTACCAGGCGACGCTGGCGCAGTATCAGGGCGACCTTAACCAGAATCAGGCGCTGCTGAAAAGTGCCCAGCTGACGCTGGCGCGCTACCAGAAACTGTTTGCCCAGGACTCGCTGGCGCGCCAGGATCTCGACACGCAAACGGCCACCGTCGGCCAGTACAGCGGGGCGGTGAAAGCCGATCTGGCACAGATTGATGCGGCAAAGCTTAACATTGAGTATGCGCGCATCACCGCCCCAATCGGCGGGCGCGTCGGCCTGCGGTTGGTCGATGCCGGTAACATGGTGCAGAGCAGCTCCACTACCGGGTTAGTCACCATTACCCAGACCCAGCCTGCCGCGGTGACCTTTAGCGTGCCGCAAAGCCATATCCCGTCGTTGCTTAAAGCGCTGCACCACGACCAGAGCCTGCCCGCCACCGCGTTTGACCAGCAGGGCAGCAGCGAGCTGGGGCACGGGGAGGTGCAGTTTATCAGCAACCAGATCGATACCAGTACCGGTAGCGTGGAGCTAAAAGCGCTGTTTGCCAATCAGGATGAGGCGCTCTATCCCAATCAGTTTGTCAATCTGCGCCTGCAAACCGGCACGCTGAAACAGGCGAGGGTCATCCCGGCTCAGGCACTGCAGCTCAGCAGCGATGGCAGCTTTGTCTGGGTGGTCAATAAAGACCACAGCGTGACGCGCAGGGCGGTGAAAACTGGCCCGGCGTTTGGTGACAGCCAGCAGGCGATCCTCGCAGGGGTGACGGCCGGCGAGCAGGTCGTCACGGAAGGGATCGATCGCCTGACCAACGGCAGCAAAGTCTCGGTGGTCTCTGCCGAAGAGGCGCAGAGCGCGGCCGGCAGTAAGACAGCACCATGAATCCGTCACGCATTTTTATCGCCCGCCCGGTAGCCACTATCCTGCTGATGGTGGCCGTGCTGCTCTCCGGGATTTTCGCTTACCGCATGCTGTCGACCTCGGCGCTGCCGCAGGTGGATTATCCGACGATTCAGGTCACCACGCTTTATCCCGGCGCCAGCCCGGACGTGATGGCCTCCTCGGTCACCGCGCCGCTGGAACGCCAGCTCGGGCAGATGTCGGGCCTTAGCCAGATGTCCTCCAGCAGCTCCAGCGGCTCTTCGGTGATTGCGCTGAAGTTCTCCCTCGACCTGTCGCTCGACGTCGCGGAGCAGGAAGTGCAGGCGGCGATCAACGCCGCCGACAGCCTGTTGCCGACCGATCTGCCCAATCCGCCAACCTATAAAAAGGTGAATCCGGCGGACAGCGCGGTGATCGCTCTCGCGGCCAGTTCGGAGACGCTGCCGCTGACCAAAGTGCAGGATCTGGTGAACACCCGTATCGCGCTGAAGCTGTCGCAGATCTCCGGCGTTGGCATGGTCACGCTGGCGGGCGGGCATCAGCCCGCTATCCGCGTGCAGATGGATCCGAAGGCGCTGGCGGCGCACGGCCTGACGCTGGAAGACGTTAACACCCTGGTCAGCAACAGCAACGTTAACGGCTCAAAGGGCGGATTCGACGGCCAGTTTCACTCGGTCACCATCGACGCCAACGACCAGCTGCGCACCGCCGCCGAGTACGGCAATCTGATCCTCACTTATAAAAATGGGTCGGCGCTGCGCCTGCGCGACGTGGCGCACATTGAAGAGGCGGCGGAAAACACCTGGCAGTCGGCATGGGCGAACAACAGCCCGGCGATTGTTATCAGCGTACAGCGCCAGCCCGGTGCCAACGTGATTTCGGTGGTGGACAGCATCAAAGCCCAGCTGCCGGCCCTGCAGGCTGCGCTGCCGGACGGGGTGAAAATGACGATACTCTCCGACCGCACCCAGACGATTCGCGCCTCGATCGGCGACGTACAGTTTGAGCTGATGCTGTCGATTGGCCTGGTGGTGATGGTGACTTTCCTGTTCCTGCGCAACGTGGCGGCGACGCTGATCCCCAGCCTCGCGGTGCCGCTGTCGCTGGTCGGCACCTTTGGCGTGATGTACCTGGCGGGCTTCAGCCTGAATAACCTCTCGCTGATGGCGCTGACCATTGCCACCGGCTTTGTCATCGACGATGCGATTGTGGTGGTGGAGAATATCTCCCGTCGTCTTGAACAGGGCGAAACCCCGATGGAAGCGGCGCTGAAAGGCTCGGCGCAGATTGGCTTCACCATTATCTCCCTGACTTTCTCGCTGATTGCGGTGCTGATCCCGCTGCTGTTTATGGGGGATGTCGTCGGGCGGCTGTTCCGCGAATTTGCCATCACCCTGGCGGTGTCGATCTTCGTCTCGATGCTGGTGTCGCTGACCCTGACGCCGATGCTGTGTGCCTACCTGCTGCGCCACATCCCCGAGGAGCGCCAGTCGCGCTTTTACCGCAAGGGCGGGCAGTTCTTCGATAAGCTGGTGGCCGGTTACGATCGCCTGCTGACCATCGTGCTGAACCATCAGCGGCTCACGCTCTGTGTCGCGCTGGCCACGCTGGTGTTTACCGCGCTGCTGTACGTGGCGATCCCAAAAGGCTTCTTCCCGGCGCAGGATACCGGGCTGATCCAGGGAGTTACCGTGGCGTCGCAGGATGTATCGTTTAAGGAGATGTCGCGCCGTCAGCAGCAGCTGGCAGCGGAGATCCTGAAAAATCCGGCGGTTGAAAGCCTCTCCTCTACCGTCGGCATTGACGGCAGTAACACCAGCCTCAACAGCGGCCGTATGCAGATCAACCTTAAATCTTTTGCGGATCGTGACGAGCGTGCCGATGCCGTGATCAAACAGCTGCAGCAGGCCAGCGCCAGCGTGCCGGGCATTCAGCTCTATATGCAGTCGGCACAGGATCTCACGGTCAACGATCGGGTCACGCCGGACCGCTACCAGTTCAGCCTCGACGACGCCGATAGCGAAACCCTGGTGACGTGGTCGCCGAAGCTGGTCAGCGCGCTGCAGCAGCGCCCGGAGTTCAGTTCCGTGGTCAGCGACCTGCAGGACCAGGGGCAAGTGGCCTGGGTCGAGCTGAACCGCGATGCCGCCGCGCGCTACGGCATTACCGCCGCCGATGTTGATACCGCGCTGTATAACGCCTTCGGCCAGCGGCTGATTTCGACCATCTTTACCCAGTCGAATCAGTATCGCGTGGTGCTGGAGGTGGCGCCAAGGTTCCAGCGCTCCCCGGCGTCGTTTGACGATGTCTGGCTTCAGCCGTCCGGCAGCAGTTCGACCAGCGCCAGCAGCGCTACCCTCTCTACATCAACCAGCAGCAGTTCCAGCAGCGTGACCGCCACGACGACCACCGGCATGGTGCGCCTGACTTCGGTGGCCGCCATCCATCTGCGCACCGGCTCGCTGGTCCATATGCGCCTCAATCAGTTCCCGGCGGTCAACGTGTCGTTCAACCTGAATGAGGGCTACTCGCTGGAGCAGGCGCAGCAGGCGATTAGCGAGGTCAGCGCCGCGCTGGCGCAGCCATCATCCATTACGCTGCGCTACCAGGGCGAGAGCGCCGCATTCCAGAACGCCACCGGCAATACGCTGTGGCTGATCCTCGCCGCGCTGCTCACCATGTATGTGGTGCTGGGCATTCTCTACGAGAGCTTTATCCACCCGGTGACCATTCTCTCGACGCTGCCCTCGGCGGCGGTCGGCGCGCTGCTGACGCTGCTGCTGGCGGATACCGAATTCAGCCTGATCGCGCTGATTGGGGTGATCCTGCTGATCGGCATCGTGAAAAAGAACGCCATTATGATGATCGACTTTGCGCTGGAGGCGGAGAATAAGCAGCACCTCAGCCCGCGTGAAGCGATTCACCAGGCGTGCCTGCTGCGCTTTCGGCCGATCCTGATGACCACCATGGCCGCGCTGCTTGGGGCGCTGCCGCTGATGCTGGCTTCCGGTTCCGGAGCCGAACTGCGCCAGCCGCTGGGGCTGGTGATCGTCGGCGGGCTGATCTTCAGCCAGCTGCTGACGCTGTTCTCCACCCCGGTGATCTATCTGTGGTTCGACGGCATGTCGCAGCGCGCCAGACGCGCTCTGCACCGCCGCGCCGCGCGGGGGCGCGAATGAGTATCACGCGCCTGTTTATTTTCCGCCCGGTTGCCACGCTGCTGCTGACGCTGGGGATCCTGCTGCTGGGCGCGCTCGGCTACCGCCTGCTGCCGGTCGCACCGCTGCCGACGGTGGATTTTCCGACCATTATGGTGTCGGCAAGCCTGCCCGGCGCCAGCCCGGAAACCATGGCGGCCACCGTCGCTACCCCGCTGGAGCGTGCGCTGGGGCAGATTGCCGGCATTAGCGAGATGACCTCGGAAAGCTCGCAGGGCTCCACCAATATCATCCTGCAGTTTGCGCTGAGCCGCGATATCAACGGCGCGGCGCGCGACGTGCAGGCGGCGATTAACGCCTCGCGCAGCCTGCTGCCGAGCAGCATGCCGTCGCTGCCGACCTACCAGAAAGCCAACCCGTCCGACGCGCCGATAGTGATGATGGCGCTCTCGTCCACCACCCGCACCAGCGCCGAGCTGTATGACCTTGCCGACAGCAAGATCAAACAGAAGGTTGCCCAGGTGAATGGGGTCGGGGAGGTCTCGCTGCGCGGCAGCGCGTTGCCCGCCGTGCGCATCGACCTGCAGCCGCAGCGGCTTAGCCAGGCCGGTATCTCACTGGATACGGTGCGTGCAGCGGTGGCCAACAGCACCACCAATCTGCCTAAGGGAATGCTGGAAGGGAAAACCCAGTCGTGGATGGTTGACGGTAACGGCCAGCTGGAGCAGGCGCAGCAGTATCGTGACCTGGTGGTGAGCTACAGCAACGGGCGCGCTATTCGCTTAAGCGACGTGGCGAAAGTCTATGACGCGGTGGAGGATAACTACAGCGCCGGTTTCTATAACGGCTCGCCGTCAGTGACCATTGGCGTAACGCGCTCCGCCGGGGCCAACATGCTGGAGACCATCGACGGCATTAAAGCGCAGCTGCCGCTGATTGAGAAAGCGCTGCCCGCCGACGTCAGGCTGACCATCGTGGTGGATCGCGGCCCCAACGTGCGCGCCTCGCTGTACGACACCGAAGAGACGCTGCTGATCGCCATGCTGCTGGTGATTGGCGTGGTGTTTGTTTTCCTGCGCGATGTGCGGGCGCTGGCGATCCCGGCGCTGGCATTGCCGGTGTCGCTGGTCGGCACCTGCGCGGTGATGTATCTGCTCGGCTATAGCCTGGATAACCTGTCGCTGATGGCGCTGATTATCGCCACCGGCTTTGTGGTCGATGACGCCATCGTGGTGCTGGAGAACATCACCCGCTATATCGAACAGGGGCTGAGCCCGGTACGTGCATCGATTAAAGGCGCGCAGGAGGTCAGCTTTACCGTGCTGTCGATGACTCTGTCGCTGATTGCGGTGTTTATCCCGATCCTGCTGATGGGCAGCATTGTTGGTCGCCTGTTCCGCGAGTTCGCGGTCACGCTGACTAGCTCACTGATTATCTCAATGGTGGTGTCGCTCAGCCTGACGCCGATGCTCTGTTCGCGCCTGCTGAAGCGTAAAACGCAGGTGACAAAGCGGCCACATCCTCTTTACCAGTGGATAGAAAACGGCCTTAATCGCCTGCTGTCCAGCTATGCGGCGGCGCTGGCGTGGGTGATGCGCCACCAGCGCCTGACGCTGTTTAGCCTGCTGCTTACCGTGGTGCTCAACCTGTTTCTCTATGCGGTGGTGCAGAAGGGGTTTTTTCCTAATCAGGATACCGGCCTGCTGATGGGCATGATGCGAGCCGATCAGAATGTCTCCTTCCAGGCGATGGAGCCAAAGGTGAAAGCCTTTGCCGCAATGATCGAAAAAGATCCGGCGGTGGATGGCGTGATGTCGTCGATGGGCAGCGGGGCATTCGGTTCGCGCAATACCGCGATGTTCTTCGTGCATCTGAAGGACTTCGACCAGCGTGACGCCAACGCCAGCGAAGTCGCCAACCGCCTGAGCGGCAAAATGAGCAGCGTGCCCGGGGTGCAGCTGTTTCTGATGGCGGCGCAGGATATCCATATCGGCGGGCGCAGTGCCAACGCCTCGTATCAGTACAGCCTGCAGGCCGACGATCTCGACACGCTGCGCGTCTGGACGCCGAAGGTCAAAGCGGCGCTGGAGGCGATCCCGCTGCTGACCAGCGTCGATTCAGATTCGCAGACCGGCGGGCAGGAGGTGATGATCAACATCGATCGCGATCGCGCCACTCGCCTCGGCGTCAACGTGCAGATGCTTGACGATATGCTGAACAACGCCTTCAGCCAGCGCCAGATCGCCACGCTGTATAAAACGCTGAATCAGTACCACGTGGTGATGTCGCTCAGCGGTGAATGGACGCGTGACCCGCAGACGCTGAATAAGCTGTTTGTGATTAACGACAGCGGCGATCGCATTCCGCTCTCCGCCTTTGCCAGCTTCAGCGGGGCTAACGCGCCCTTGTCGGTAAACCATCAGGGGCAGTCGGCCACCAGCACCATCGCCTTCAACCTGCAGGATGGCGTATCGCTGGAGCAGGCGCAGGCGGCGGTGAAAACGGCGATGGCGAAAATCGGCCTGCCGGACAACGTGCAGGCGGGCTTTGCCGGAACCGCGCAGGCATTTGCCGAGCTGAGCGCCTCTATGCCGTGGCTGATTCTGGCAGCGCTGGCGGCGGTGTATATCGTGCTGGGCATGCTGTATGAGAGCTACATCCATCCGCTGACCATCCTCTCCACGCTGCCGTCCGCCGGGGTCGGCGCGCTGCTGCTGATGCTGCTGACCGGCACCGAACTGACGGTGATTGCGCTGATCGGTATTCTGCTGCTGATCGGCATTGTGAAGAAGAACGCCATTATGATGATCGACTTTGCGCTGGCCGCCGAACGCCAGCAGGGCATGAGCCCGCAGCAGGCGATTACCCAGGCCTGCCTGATGCGTTTCCGCCCGATTATGATGACCACGCTGGCCGCTTTCTTCGGCGCGCTGCCGCTGGCGCTCGGCAGCGGCGGCGATGCCGATCTGCGCAGCCCGCTGGGGCTGGCGATTGCCGGTGGCCTGGCGCTCAGCCAGCTATTAACCCTGTTCACCACCCCGGTGGTTTACCTCTATCTTGATCGCGTCAGTCGCGCCACTCAACGCCAGTGGCAGCGCCTGCGCCAGGCTGAATAATCCGATGAAAATGATGATGAAAACCCTGCCCGTTGCGCTCGCTCTGCTGATGGGTGGCTGTGCCGTTGGCCCGGACTACCAGCGCCCGAGTGCGCCGCGCGCGCTGCACTATAAAGAAGCGCAGGGCTGGCTGCAGGCCAGTCCGCAGGACCAGGCCAGCAAAGGCGCGTGGTGGGCGGTCTATCGCGACGCCACGCTCGATGGCCTGCTGCGTCAGGTGCAGGTCTCCAACCAGAATGTGGCGCAGTATGAAGCGCAGTATCGCCAGGCGCTGGCGCTGGCCTCGGAGTCGCGCAGCGATCTGTTGCCGAGCGTTACCGGCAGCGGCAGCTCGACGCGCAGCGGCACCGCCAGCAGCAGTGAAACAGGCAAATCCATTAGCAACAGCCATTCGCTGCAGGCGTCCGCGTCCTGGGAGCTGGATATCTGGGGCAAACTGCGCCGCACGCTGGAGGAGAACCGGGCCAGCGCCGATGCCAGTGCGGCGGAGCTTGCCAACATTACCCTCAGCGCGCAGTCGATGCTGGCACAGGACTATTTCCAGCTGCGCATTCTCGACCAGCGCATCGCCCTGTACCAGAAAAGCGTTGAGGCCTATCAGCGCTACCTGACGGTGATCAACAACAAATACCGGGCGGGTAGCGAATCGCGCGGCACGCTGGCGCAGGCGGAAACGCAGTTGGAGAGCGCGCGCGCCTCGGCGCTCGATCTCAGCTGGCAGCGCGCGCAGCTGGAGCACGCCATTGCGGTGCTGATCGGCAAAACCCCGGCGGCGTTCAGCCTGGCGGTGGCGCCGCTGCAGGCCACGCTGCCCGCTATTCCGCAGGCGTTACCGGCGGATCTGCTGCAGCGCCGCCCGGATATCGCCCAGGCCGAGCGCACCGTGGCCGCCGCCAATGCGGCGATTGGCGTGGCGATTGCCGGTTACTATCCCGACCTGACGCTCAGCGCCAGCGGCGGCTACAGCAGCACGACCTTTAGCCACCTGATCTCCCTGCCGAACCGCGTCTGGTCGCTGGGGCCGGAGTTGAGCGGGACGCTGCTCGACTTTGGCGCCACCTCGGCGAAAGTTGAACAGGCGCGCGCTGCCTATGACGCTGACGTGGCCAGCTATCGGCAGACGGTGCTGTCCGGCTTCGAAGAGGTGGAAAACTATCTGGTGGAGCTGCACACTTTTGCGGCGGAAATGCAGGCGCAACAGCGGGCGGCAGCATCGGCGCAGGAGTCCGCCCGCGTCACCTATAATCAGTATCAGGCCGGGATGATCGACTATCTCGACGTTGCCAGCACCGAAAACACCAGCCTTAGCCAGCAGCAGAGCCTGCTGACGCTGCAAAGCACCCAGTGGGTCACCAGCGTGAAGCTGATCGTGGCGCTCGGCGGTGGCTGGAAAATCCCGTAGGGGTCGGGCATGCCCGACCCTGGTTTTATTGCGGGCGAGGCATGCCTCGCCCCTACGGGTCATCACCGCACCAATTCCTTAATAAATATTGAGTTGTCCGCACCTTTCCTGCATCGTTAACCCAGTTTATTGCAGCGAGAAAGGACAAGACATGCTGTTTTCCGTACTGCGTTTTCTGTTGCGGGTGCTGTTCCGCACGCGCCTGAACGGCGACCTCTCTGGGTTATATAAAGAGAAGGTGATCATCACCCCCAACCATATGTCGTTTATTGACGGCATCCTGCTGGCGGTCTTTCTGCCGGTAAAGCCGGTCTTTGCCGTATATTCCTCGATCAGCGAACAGTGGTACATGCGTGCGCTGCGCTCGCTGATTGACTTTGTGCCGCTCGACCCGACGAAGCCGATGGCGTTAAAACATCTGGTGAAGCTGGTTGCCCAGGGGCGCCCGGTGGTGATCTTCCCGGAAGGACGTATCACCGTCACCGGCTCCCTGATGAAAATCTACGACGGTGCAGCGTTCGTCGCGGCCAAATCGCAGGCGACCGTGGTGCCGATGCGTATTGAAGGGGCCGAATTCTCGCCGTTTGGCCGCCTGGCCGGGGTGTTTAAACGCCGCCTGTTCCCGCGTATTACCCTCACCGTGCTGCCCGCTACCGTCATTCCGATGCCGGATGCGCCGCGCGCGCGCGATCGCCGCAAGCTGGCAGGCGAGCATCTGCAGCATATTATGATGGAAGCACGCATGGCGGTGCGCCCGCGTGAGACGCTGTATCAGGCATTTCTCGCGGCGCGCACCCGCTACGGCCTGTTCAAGCCCTGCATTGAAGACGTCAGCTTCAAACCTGACAGCTACACCGGGCTGCTGAAAAAAGCGCTCGGCGTCGGGCGCATTCTGGAGCGCTACACCCGCCAGGGCGAATATGTCGGCCTGCTGCTGCCCAATGCCACCGTCACCGCGGCGGCGATCCTGGGCGCATCGATGCGCGGGCGAATTCCGGCGATGCTCAACTACACCGCCGGGGTGAAAGGGCTGACCAGCGCGCTGACCGCCGCTGAAGTAAAAACCGTCTTCACCTCGCGCCAGTTCCTCGACAAAGGCAAGCTGTGGCACCTGCCGGAAGGCATCACCCAGGTAAAATGGATCTACCTCGAAGATCTGAAAGATACCGTCACCACGCAGGACAAACTGTGGGTGCTGCGTCATCTGCTGATGCCGTCCAGAGCGGAAGTGGTGCAGCAGCCGGAGGATGCAGCCATGGTGCTGTTCACCTCGGGGTCAGAAGGCCATCCGAAAGGCGTAGTGCACTCGCACAAGAGCCTGCTGGCTAACGTTGAGCAGATCCGTACCGTGGCGGACTTTACCCCGCGTGACCGCTTTATGTCCGCGCTGCCGCTGTTCCACGCCTTCGGCCTGACCGTGGGCCTGTTTACCCCGCTGATGACCGGGGCGCAGGTGTTTCTCTACCCCAGCCCGCTGCATTACCGCATTGTGCCTGAACTGGTGTATGACCGTAACTGCACCGTGCTGTTCGGCACCTCGACCTTCCTTAACAACTACGCGCGCTTTGCCAACCCGTATGATTTCGCCCGCCTGCGCTACGTGGTTGCCGGCGCTGAGAAGCTGCAAAATACCACGCGTGAACTGTGGATGGAGAAGTACGGCATTCGTATTCTCGAAGGTTATGGCGTTACCGAGTGCGCGCCAGTGGTGGCGATCAATGTGCCGATGGCAGCAAAATCCCACACGGTCGGGCGCATTCTCCCGGGGATGGATTCACGCCTGATCTCGGTTCCGGGTATTGAACATGGCGGCCAGCTCCAGCTGCGCGGCCCGAACATTATGAAAGGTTACCTGCGTGTAGAACGCCCGGGCGTGCTGGAAGCGCCGGCGGCGGATAATGGCGAAGGGCAGATGGAAGCGGGCTGGTATGACTCCGGCGATATCGTCAGCTTTGACGAAGGCGGCTTCTGCCAGATACAGGGGCGCGTGAAGCGCTTTGCTAAAATCGCCGGCGAGATGGTCTCACTGGAGAGCGTCGAGCTGATCGCGCTGAAAGCGTCCGCTGAAAAACAGCATGCGGCAACCATCAAGCCGGACGGTAATCGCGGCGAGGCGCTGGTGCTGTTTACCACCGATACTGAACTGACGCGTGAACAGCTGACCCGCGCCGCCCGCGAGCTGGGCAGCCCGGAGCTGGCGATACCGCGTGATATCCGCGTGCTGAAACAGCTGCCGCTGCTCGGCAGCGGGAAACCGGACTTTGTCACCCTGCGCGAAATGGCAGAAAAGCCAGAGGCACAACATGAAGAGTGAAGTTGCTGGTGCTAAACCGCTGATGTCGAAAGGCATGATGGCGGTAATCGCCGCCCAGTTCCTGTCAGCATTTGGCGATAACGCGCTGCTGTTTGCCACCCTTGCGGTGCTAAAACAGCGGGTCTATCCGGACTGGAGCCAGCCGATATTACAGATGGTGTTTGTCGCCACCTATATTATCCTCGCGCCGTTCGTTGGCCAGCTGGCGGACAGCTTCGCTAAAGGGCGAGTGATGATGTTCGCCAACGGGCTGAAGCTGCTGGGGGCGCTGGCCATCTGCGTGGGGCTGGATCCCTTCCTCGGCTACAGCCTGGTGGGCATTGGCGCTGCGGCTTACTCCCCGGCGAAATACGGCATTCTCGGCGAGCTGACCGACGGAGAAACGCTGGTAAAAGCCAACGGGCTGATGGAGTCTTCGACCATCGCCGCGATCCTGCTGGGTTCAGTGGCGGGCGGCTTCCTCGCCGACTGGAATCTGACCGGGGCGCTGGTGGCCTGCGTGCTGGCCTACGGCCTGGCGGTAGCGGCCAACCTGCTGATCCCGAAACTGGCGGCGGCGCGCGGCGGCCAGTCCTGGCATCCGAAACAGATGTCGGCCAGCTTCTTCAGCGCCTGCCGCGTGCTGTGGCGCGACGGCCAGACGCGCTTCTCGCTGGTCGGGACCAGCATGTTTTGGGGCGCGGGCGTCACGCTGCGCTTCCTGCTGGTGCTGTGGGTGCCGGTGGCGCTGGGGATAACCGACAATAAAACGCCAACGTTGCTGAATGCGATGGTGGCGATAGGGATTGTTATCGGGGCGATTGCGGCCGCGAAGCTGGTGACGCTGAAAACGGTCGGTCGCTGTATGCCTGCCGGGGTGTTGATCGGCGTGGCCGTTGTCGCCTTCTCGCTACAGCATCAGGCGATCAATGCCTATGTGCTGCTGGTCATTATCGGCATGCTCGGCGGTTTCTTTGTGGTGCCGCTCAATGCACTGCTGCAGATGCGCGGTAAAGAGAGCGTTGGGGCGGGCAATGCGATTGCGGTGCAGAACCTGGGTGAGAACACCGCGATGCTGCTGATGCTCGGCCTTTACTCGCTGGCAATCAAGCTGGGCGCACCGCCGGTCGCCACGGGTGTCGGTTTTGGGGCGCTGTTTGCCCTCGCCATTGCGGTACTTTGGGGCTGGCAACTGGCCCAAAAACGCCGGGTATAACCGTCACGGGCCGAAAGGCCCGTTTTGCCGATTAAAGCGCACAACTTCCCACTCATTCTGCTTTCTGAAGGTCCCTTCACTGCGCTAAAGTGACCCGGCGTCACTCATGACGCATCAATACCACTGTCTTTATGGAGAAACGGACATGGAAAGAAGGGAATTTATTGCTAAATCGGCCCTGGCGCTGATTGCTTCTGGCATCGGGGTCGGAGCCAGCAGCTCGCTGTTGGCCAGTACCCCTCAACCGCAGCCAGCACTGGCGGTGAATGATAAGTCGGGTAAGCCAACGCTGGCGTTTGTGCTGTACCCGGGGATGACGCCACTGGATCTGGTCGGCCCGGCCACCGTGCTGAGAAACCCGCATCTGAACGTAGAATTTGTCGCGCATGATTTAAAGCCGCTGAGTACTGAGCTCTCCTTTCTGCAGTTTTTACCCACCACCACGTTTGATCGGCTGAAGCAGGTCGATATTCTGTGCGTGACCGGCACCGGCAATCCTTACGCCCATCTTCAGGACACTAAGATGCTCGACTGGATGCACACAGTGGGCAGTAAAGCGGAGTGGGTGACCAGCGTCTGCACCGGGTCGATTCTGCTGGCCGCTGCCGGGCTGATGAAGGGCTACAAGGCCACGACGCACTGGTCGATGATTGACGATCTCAAGCCGTTTGGCGCCATCCCGCTAGATGAGCGGGTGGTGATTGACCGTAACCGTATTTCCGGCGGCGGCGTCACCGCGGGTATCGATTTTGGCCTCACCCTGAGCGACACGCTGATGGGCAGAGAGAGCGCCGAATTTGCACAGCTGCTGGTGCAGTACGATCCGCATCCGCCTTATAACAGCGGCACGCCAAAAACCGCGCCGGCTAACGTGACGGCAGAGGCCCGTAAAATGATCTGGCAGATGGTCGAAGGGGCAACGCCAGACTGGAAGCAGCGGGTGCAGCAGAGCGCTAAACGCGCCCTGCAATACTAAAATAGCTGACCTGGCTCTGCAGGGGCCGATCATTTTTTCGATCGGCCCTGGTGAGTGAGGAGCGGGGAATTATGGCGCCGGGTAAGTGTACCGGCGATGAATCGCTTCCAGCCCTTCAATCACATCCTCATTCAGCGTGACGTCGTAGCTGTCGATATTAATTTTCAACTGCTCCAGCGTGGTGGCCCCCAGCAGCGTACTGGCGACAAACGGCTGCTGACGCACAAAGGCCAGCGCCATCTGTGACGGATCCAGACCATGTTTTTGCGCCAGCGCGACATACTCCGCCACGGCGTGACCGGACTGCTCGCCGCTGTAGCGGGTAAAGCGGCTGAACAGCGTATTACGCGCCCCGGCCGGTTTCGCCCCGTTAAGATATTTTCCGCTCAGCACCCCAAACGCCAGGCTTGAATAGGCCAGTAGCTCAACGCCTTCGTGATGGCTGATCTCCGCCAGGCCCACTTCAAAACTGCGGTTCAGCAGGCTGTAGGGGTTCTGAATACTGACAATACGCGGCAGCTCGTGTTTCTCTGCCAGCTGCAGGTAGCGCATAACGCCCCACGGTGTTTCATTCGACACGCCGATGTAACGAATTTTACCGGCGCGCACCTGCTCGGTCAGTGCTTCCAGGGTTTCCAGCAGCGTGACGGTCGCGGCGTTATCGCTGTACTGATAGTTGAGCTTGCCAAAATAGTTGGTCTGGCGCTGCGGCCAGTGCAGCTGATAGAGATCGAGATAATCGGTGTTCAGACGCTTCAGGCTGGCGTCCAGCGCGGCACGAATATTTTTGCGGTCCAGCGCCTGGTTTGGGCGGATTGACGCATCGGCGCCGCGCACCGGGCCAGCCACTTTCGATGCCAGCACCACTTTGTCGCGGTTGCCGCGGGCTTTCAGCCAGCTGCCAATGTAAGACTCGGTCAGGCCCTGCGTTTCCGGGCGCGGTGGCACCGGGTACATTTCGGCGGTATCGATCAGATTGATGCCGCGGCTGAGTGCTAAATCCAGTTGTGCATGGGCGTCGGCTTCGCTGTTTTGCTCACCAAACGTCATGGTGCCCAACCCCAGAGAACTGACTTCCAGGGTGCTGTGAGGGATACGGTGATAATGCATTGCCGGCTTCCTTTTTCATTATTAAATGGTCAGGGACATCAGCTTCGTCCGCAACAGAGTGCTTTCTGCCTCAGGTAAGCGCTGACGCGCCGAAACCCGGTTTTTGACTATAACCGCGCAGGCCTGGTGGGGGAAGAGGGGATTTATCGGGAAATGCGCTAGAGAGCCACCTTTAACCGCGCAGGGCCAGGTGGCATTGCATAACTTAACGCTCAACGATGGAGGAGACTTCATCACCGTTGATCTGCTTCTCGTGGCCAGAGCCATCAGTGTATTTCACCAGCCCGGTCTCTTTATCAATCTGCGGCTTACCGTCAGTCATAATCATCGTGCCGTCTTTGGTTGCCATCACATAATCACTGCTGCAACCGCTGACTAAAACTGCCAGGCCCAGCACCGCTGCGCCAAAAATAACCTTCATATTCGTCTCCGTTACGCTTTCATTTCTCTCACTTTAGCCCAGTAATAAACTATTTTCCCGGTGCCGATAATCGCATGAGTCCGAAAGTATAGCTGACGCACATCAGGCCATTGACTTATCCCGCAGAGTTTACCTGCGGGATAATGGCGATTTACGCGGGCTGCTTCTTATTGCGTAACAGATTGAGGCACTCTACCGACATCGAGAAGAACATGGCGAAATAGATGTAGCCTTTAGGAATATGAATGTTAAAGCTCTCCAGCATCAGCGTGAAGCCAACGAGGATTAAGAACGCCAGCGCCAGCATTTTCACCGACGGGTGACGATCGACAAAATCACCAATTGCGCGGGCGGCAAACATCATCACCAGCACGGCAATCACGACGGCAGCCATCATAATAATCAGGTGATCGGACAGGCCTACGGCGGTAATCACCGAGTCGAGGCTGAAGATAATATCCAGCACCATAATCTGTACGATAGCCCCGGCAAAGGAGTGCACGTTGGTTTTATGCTCGCCTTCGCCGCCTTCGATACTTTCGTGGATCTCCATGCTCGACTTCCACAGCAGGAACAGCCCGCCGAACAGCAGGATCAGGTCACGCGCTGAGAAGGCATGGTCCATCAGCGTGAACAGCGGATCGGTCAGGCGAATAACCCAGGCAATAGAGGCCAGCAGGCCAAGGCGCATCAGCATTGCGCCGGCCAGGCCAATACGACGGGCGGCATTCTGCTGATGTTTTGGTAGTTTGGCGACGACCAGAGAGAGGAAAATAATGTTATCGATCCCGAGGACAATTTCGAGGATCGTCAGCGTACCCAACGCTAACCAGGCATTAGGATCGGCAATCCATTCAAACATAAAATGTGAACCCTTAAACTTAAACGAAAGCTAAACGGCGATTATACGCAAGGTTGACTATTGCGGAACTACTTTTAGAGCAGGAAATGGCGGGCAAGCAGCGGGGCGGTAAAGCTTTTCTTTAAATAGAAGCCGCGCGGCAGGGTCATAATCGGCTGTCCGTGCTGACCGATGCCTTCCGTCAGCGCTTTACTGTTGGCGGCTTTTGGGCGGATCTGCAGCACTTCGCCGTGGCGCGCGGTGATCTGCTCCACCTGGCCCAGCACGATCATATCCATCAGCTCCTCCCAGTCGCGCTGCAGCTGGCGCTCTTCTTCCTCATTCGGGCTCCACAGCAGCGGTGCGCCGACATGGCGATGCTCAAGCGGGATCGCCCGATCGCCCTCTACCGGCACCCACAGCACCCGATGCAGCTTGTGGCGCACGTGGCTGTTAAGCCAGGTAACGCCGCTGTTGCCGGTCAGCGGCGCCACGCAGACAAAGGTGGTTTCCAGCGGCCGACCAGCGGCATCTACGGGAATTGTTTTCAGCTCCACGCCAATCTCCGCGAAGTCCTGCTGCGGCTTACTGCCCGCGCTGGCGCCGAGATAGCGCTCCAGCAGCATCCCCACCCAGCCCTTATCGCGCTTGAGATCGCGCGGGATCGGCAGCGCAATCCGCAGCGCCAGTTCTCCCAGCGTATAGCCCGCCAGCGCAGAAGCGCGCGCCATCAGTTCGGCTTCATTTTCTGGGGGAGGGATAAGGTTAAGATCGCCAGTCATAATAACTTCCGGATTTTGTTCAAAAAATAGACGCCATTTGCACACACAGCCAGAGAAAGATTTCAGGCTGGGGAAAACGCTAATAATAGCATGATAAATCGTGTTTTTTTATTCTCTCGCCCGCAGGAAAAATCGCAGCTCCCAGGGGTTTTACCCGGGTTGTCACCGACAATGAACAGGTTCCCCCGGGTAGTTATCCACAGAAAAGTGGGATAACTTGCCCTTTTTGATAATACTGTTTCGATTTACAGCCTTGACGCAGGGTTTTTTACCCGCTTTAGCCGTTATACAGCCTAACTAATCGGCATATTCTGTGGATAACGTTCTAAGTGTGCGATCTTTCATCAGCTGGCGATCCTGCGCTGATGACAGCAGCATGACAACCCAGGTAAAAGCTGTGACTAACCTCTAAAGATGATGATTAATATGGGTTTATTCTGAGTTAAATCGCGGGTGAGTTTTGCCGACAATAAAGTTTTCCCCACCTGTTAACAGAGTTCTGCACAAAGCTATCCACAGAAAACGTGAATAAGATCGCCTTTTTAACCCGCTTTCTGTTTATAACTTTGCTTTAAAGGACGAGTTATCCCAGCTGCAGCGCCACACATCGCCTGAAAGCAGTGGTTTACCGTCTGTAAGGAGTATGAAACAATCAGAACATCCAGTTTTAGTTTGAGGTAGTCCGGTGATCGATGATGATGGCTACCGCCCGAATGTTGGTATCGTAATTTGTAACAGGCAGGGACAGGTGCTGTGGGCCAGACGTTATGGTCAGCACTCCTGGCAGTTTCCTCAGGGAGGGATTAACCCTGGCGAGACGGCGGAGCAGGCGATGTACCGCGAACTTTTCGAGGAAGTCGGTTTGAACCGCAAGGATGTTCGTATCCTTGCATCTACCCGTAACTGGTTACGATATAAGTTGCCAAAACGTTTGGTGCGTTGGGACACAAAGCCGGTTTGTATCGGCCAAAAACAGAAGTGGTATCTTCTGCAGCTGATGTGCAATGACGCGGATATCAATATGCAGACCAGCAGCACGCCGGAGTTCGACGGCTGGCGCTGGGTCAGTTTCTGGTATCCGGTTCGCCAGGTGGTCTCTTTTAAACGCGATGTTTACCGCCGTGTGATGAAAGAGTTCGCCAGCGTGGTTATGCCCCTGCAGGAGACGACCGTTCAGCGGAATACGCCTGGTTTTCGACGGAAGAGAGGTTAAGCCACGTAGATTATGCTCACACAGCTGCGCGAAATAGTTGAGAAAGTGGCGGCAGCGCCCCGGCTTACCGAGGCGCTGGATATTCTGGTTAATGAGATCTGTCTGGCGATGGATACCGAGGTCTGCTCGGTCTATCTTGCCGACCACGATCGCCGCTGCTACTACCTGATGGCTACGCGTGGGCTAAAAAAGCCGCGTGGGCGCACGGTCGCCCTGGCATTTGACGAAGGCATCGTCGGGCTGGTCGGTCGTCTGGCAGAGCCTATCAACCTTGCTGATGCGCAGAGTCACCCCAGCTTTAAATATATTCCCTCCGTGAAGGAAGAGCGTTTCCGCTCCTTCCTTGGCGTGCCGATTATCAGCCGCCGCCAGCTCCTTGGCGTGCTGGTGGTTCAGCAGCGCGAGCACCGCCAGTTTGATGAAAGCGAGGAGTCGTTCCTCGTCACCCTCGCCACGCAGATGGCGGGCATTCTCTCGCATTCCCAGCTTAACGCTCTGTTTGGGCAGTATCGGCAAACCCGCATTCGTGCGCTGGCTGCCGCGCCTGGCGTTGCCGTGGCGGAAGGCTGGGTCGACTCCAGCCAGCCCTCGCTGGAAAACGTCTCTGCCGCCTCTACGCTGGACACGGTGCGCGAGCGTGAACGCCTTGCCATGGCAATCAGCGAAGCCTCCAGTGAGTTCCGCCGCTACAGCAAACGCTTCACCGCCAGCATGCATAAAGAGAGCGCGGCCATCTTCGATCTCTACTCGCACCTGCTGAGCGATGCGCGGCTGAAGAAAGATCTGCTGGCCGAGATCGATGCGGGTTCGGTGGCGGAGTGGGCGGTGAAAACCGTGATTGAAAAGTTCGCCGCCCAGTTCGCCAGCCTGCAGGACAGCTATCTGCGCGAGCGCTCCGGCGACCTGCGCGTGCTCGGCCAACGTCTGCTGTTTCACCTCGATGACACCATGCAGGGCACCAACAGCTGGCCGCAGCGTTTTGTGCTGGTGGCCGATGAGCTGACGGCCACCACGCTGGCAGAGCTGCCGCACGATCGTCTGGCGGGCGTGGTGGTGCGCGACGGCGCGGCCAACTCGCACGCAGCGATCATGGTGCGGGCGCTGGGCATCCCGACGGTGATGGGCGCAGATATTCAGCCGGAGCTGATGAAAGGGCGCCTGCTGATCGTCGACGGCTATCGCGGCGAGCTGCTGGTTGACCCGGAACCGGTGCTGGTGCAGGAATATCAGCAGCTGATCAGCCAGGAAAATGAGCTGAGCCAGCTGGCCGAGGATGATGTATTTCTGCCGGGGGCACTGAAAAGCGGCGAACCGGTGAAGGTGATGCTCAATGCGGGCCTCAGCGCGGAGCATGAGCAGAAGCTCGGCAGCCGCGTCGACGGCGTTGGCCTGTACCGCACGGAAATCCCGTTTATGTTGCAGAGCGGCTTCCCGTCTGAGGAAGAGCAGGTGGCGCAATATCAGGGCATGCTGCAGCTGTTCCTCGACAAACCGGTGACGCTGCGAACGCTGGATATCGGTGCCGATAAGCAGCTGCCGTATATGCCAATCAGCGAAGAGAACCCGTGCCTGGGCTGGCGCGGCATCCGCCTGACGCTCGATCAGCCCGAGATCTTCCTGGTGCAGCTGCGCGCCATGCTGCGCGCAAACGTCGCCAGCGACAACCTCAGTATACTGCTGCCGATGATCACCAGCCTGGATGAGATCGACGAAGCGCGCCGCCTGATCGACCGTGCGGCTCGTGAAGTGGAAGAGATGCTCGGCTATGCCATCCCGCAGCCGCGCATCGGGATTATGATCGAAGTGCCGTCGATGATCTTTATGATCGACCAGCTCAAGCAGAGGGTCGATTTTGTCTCCGTTGGCACCAACGATCTGACCCAGTATCTGCTGGCGGTCGATCGCAACAACACTCGGGTCGCGAGCCTGTATGACAGCCTGCACCCGGCCATGCTGCGAGCCCTCAAAGCCATTGCCGATGAAACCCGCCGCGCCGGGATTGAACTCTGCCTGTGCGGTGAAATGGCCGGTGACCCGATGTGCGTGGTGATGCTGGTCGGAATGGGCTATCACCATCTCAGCATGAACGGCCGCAACGTGGCGCGGGTGAAATACCTGCTGCGCCACATCGACCATGAAGAGTCACAGGCGCTGGCACAGCGTGGCCTGGATGCGCAGCATGCCTGCGATGTGCGCCATATGGTGGCGGCCTTTATGGAGCGCAGGGGATTGGGCGGTCTGATCCGCGGCGGCC
This sequence comes from Erwinia sp. V90_4, assembly GCF_029967685.1. Taxonomy (NCBI): domain Bacteria; kingdom Pseudomonadati; phylum Pseudomonadota; class Gammaproteobacteria; order Enterobacterales; family Erwiniaceae; genus Erwinia; species Erwinia sp. V90_4. Next base: position 20,209 of record NZ_JASCAQ010000072.1, read on the forward strand.
GCTAAAATCACGTTTAAGGCTATTTTATTTGCCATTTTGCCCCTGGGCAGTGGTCGGAATCCTCACGTACTACGTGTACGCTCCGGTTCCTGTGCGCTGTCCGCGGGCAAACTGGCTGCAACAATTACGCCTAAAACGTGATTTGCTGAACCCTACAATTAATAAAGTTTACAGTTAGCCGGGGCCGCACTAATTCGCATTATGCTATGATGCGCGCCTTATGCAGCCCCCAGGCTGAATGATGCAGAGGCGGGGTACGCCCGTCCCTGCAACGCTCTGGCAATATTGGCTGCCTGTCTGGACAGACTTCAACAATGGTGAAAGATGAATAACGGCTATCTGGCTTTCCCCCAATTTGACCCGGTGATCTTCTCCGTCGGGCCAATCTCTCTGCACTGGTACGGTCTGATGTACCTCGTGGGCTTTATTTTCGCGATGTGGCTGGCGGTGCGCCGTGCTAACCAGCCGGGCAGCGGCTGGAAAAAAGAAGAAGTGGAAAACCTGCTGTATGCCGGTTTCCTCGGCGTATTCCTCGGCGGGCGTATCGGCTATGTGCTGTTCTACAACCTGCCACTGTTCCTCGATAACCCGCTGTATCTGTTCAAAGTCTGGGATGGCGGCATGTCATTCCACGGCGGTCTGATTGGCGTGATCGTGGTGATGCTGGTGTTTGCACACCGCACCAAACGTAACTTCTTCCAGGTGTCTGACTTTATCGCTCCGCTGATCCCCTTTGGCCTCGGTGCGGGCCGCCTGGGTAACTTTATCAACGGCGAACTGTGGGGCCGCGTCGACCCGAACCTGCCGTGGGCAATGCTGTTCCCAGGCTCTCGCAGTGAAGATATCGCGCTGGTCACCACTCACCCGGAATGGCAGTCGCTGCTGTCGACCTACGGGGTACTGCCGCGCCACCCATCGCAGCTGTACGAACTGATCCTTGAAGGGGTGGTACTGTTTATCATCCTCAACGTGTTTATTCGTAAATCTCGCCCAATGGGCGCGGTCTCCGGACTGTTCCTGATTGGCTACGGTGCGTTCCGTATTATTGTTGAGTTCTTCCGTCAGCCGGACCAGCAGCTGGGCCTGTTCAGCGGCATCAGCATGGGGCAGATCCTCTCTGTTCCCATGATTCTGGCTGGCGTGATTATGATGATCTGGGCGTATCGTCGTCGCCCTGCGCAACAGGTTCGTGAGGAAAAATGAAACAGTATCTGGCGTTAATGCAGCACGTGCTCGAGCAGGGCACGCCCAAAAATGACCGCACCGGAACCGGCACGCTGTCGATTTTTGGTCATCAGATGCGTTTCAATCTGCAGGACGGTTTTCCGCTGGTCACCACCAAGAAGTGCCATTTGCGCTCTATCATTCATGAGCTGCTGTGGTTCCTTAACGGTGACACCAACATCGCCTACCTGAAGGAAAATAAGGTGTCGATCTGGGACGAGTGGGCCGATGAAAAGGGTGATCTCGGGCCGGTTTATGGCAAACAGTGGCGTAGCTGGGGGGCAGCGGATGGGCGCCAGATCGACCAGCTGAGCAAGGTGGTCGAACAGCTGAAAAGCGACCCGGACTCGCGCCGCATCATCGTTTCTGCATGGAACGTCGGCGAACTGGATGAGATGGCGCTGGCCCCGTGCCACGCGTTCTTCCAGTTCTACGTTGCGGACGGCAAGCTCTCCTGCCAACTGTATCAGCGCTCCTGCGATATCTTCCTCGGCCTGCCGTTCAATATCGCCAGCTACGCTTTGCTGGTGCATATGATGGCCCAGCAGTGCGACCTGGAAGTGGGTGATTTTGTCTGGACCGGTGGCGATACCCATCTGTACAGCAACCACCTGGAGCAGACGCGCCTGCAGCTGACGCGCGAACCGCGCGCCCTGCCGAAGCTGATTATCAAGCGCAAGCCGGAGTCTATCTTCGACTATCGCTTTGATGACTTCGAGATCGAAGGTTACGACCCGCATCCGGCCATTAAAGCCCCGGTCGCCATCTGATCGGCTGCCTCTCCGCGCGCTGTTGGCGGAGAGGCACACTTTTCCCCCCCCGTTTCGTCCGCAACTTTCTTCCATTCCTGAAGCCTGCTCGCATGCCGAATGACACGCGCTGCAACACGCTGATCTCTCTGGATAACAGCGCATAAAACGCATTTCCCGTGCTGGTATCTTTTGCCCAGAAGCGCAGAATTCCGCAGATGAAAACGCATAACCTTAGCGGATTCACCCTGCTGGAAATGATGGTGGTGGTGACCCTTGTTAGCTTACTCAGCCTCGGCGGTTGGCACGGCTGGAACAGCTTTCAGCAGCGGCAACAGCTCAACGACAGCGCGCTGCAGATCCAGCGCCTGCTGCAGCGGCTGCGTAGCGATGCCAACTGGCACAACCGCACGCGGCTGTTGTGGCTAAAACCTGGCGCTGGCTGGTGCCTCGGTGCGGTAGAGGGCGCACAGCCGTGCTCTACGCCGGGCCCTCTGCACTTACGGGCGCCGTACCCGGGGATCGTGGTACAGACGCTGACCGACGGGATGGGTTTTTATGGCAAAAAAACGCCGCCCGTCCGGGGAGGATCGTCATCGCAGGGGAAGCCGGCGAGCGGCGGATTATTGTCTCCGCGCGCGGCAGGGTGCGCATCTGCGCGCAGGACAGCGAGGAGTGTCGATGAAAGCGCACGGCTTTACGCTACTGGAAACTCTGATTGCGCTGGCGGTGGGGAGCGTGCTGATGCTCGGCGCAACCCGCTTCCTGCCGCTGCTGCAGGGGCAGAACCTGCGTCTGATGATGCAGGTGCAGCTCAATGAGGAACTGCTGCAAATCGTGCAGACGCTGGAGAAAGCCATCAGGCGCGCCGGCTACTGCCACGGCGACTGCCATGGCCCCGCCTTCAGCCTGCAGTCGGCGGGCAGCTGTCTGCTGCTGCGCTGGGATGAAAACAGTAATGGCAAATGGGAAGCGGCCGGGCGCGATGACAGCGAGCTGTATGGCTACCGGCTGCGGGCGGGCAGCCTGGAGATGCAGCGTGGCGTCAGCAGTTGTGAAGGCGGCGGCTGGGAGCGGCTCAACGACCCGCGCCTGATTGGTATTAGGGATTTTAAGGTGGCGCGTGCGGAGCGGCAGGTAAAAATCACGCTCGGCGGCTATGCCAAACGCGTACCCACCGTGACGCAGCGCGTTGAGCACTGGCTGACGGCGGAAAATCTTTAATGTGCGCAGTGATTGAACGGCAGCGCGGTAGCGGCGCACTGCTGATGGTCATCATTATCCTGCTGATGGGCACGCTGTTGCTGAACGCCACCCGGCGTCAGCTCAGTGACTCGCTTAGCCTGGTCGCCGACCAGCGCCTGTATCTGCAGCAGCAGGCTGCGGCAGCCTCGGCGCTGGCGTGGGGGGGGCGCCTGCGCTGGGGCAGGGAGGCGGGCTGGCAGTGCCAGCAATTCACCGCGTACGCCTGGCGCGCCTGCCTGCAGCGCCTGCCGTCTGCTATCTTGCTGCGGGCTGATAGCGGGCCGGGTACGCTGGCGTGGTATCGCTGGGTTGCAGAGCGTGCTGGCAACGGCGTGCGCGCACTGCCGCACGGCTGGCTGGATTTCTGCCCGCTGGCAGAGAAAGGAGCCTGTGATGTTGACCAATGAGCAGGGGTTTAGCCTGGTGGAAACGCTGTTTGCACTGCTGCTGTTCAGCCTGAGCTTTACGGCACTGATGCACTATCAGCAGGCGCTCGGGCTGGGGTTCCAGCAACAGTGGCAGCAGCGCGAAGCGTGGCGTAACGCGCAGCAAAGGCTGGAGGGCCAGCAGATGCCCGGCTGGCGCTCCACGCTGCAGGCGCGCAGCGGCCCGTCAGGGTGCCAGCTGCTCAGCGCGCGGGCGACCGGCCCCGCCGGACGCAGCGCAGAACTGACGCAGCTACAGTGCCCGGCGAACAGGGGTTAACAGATGCTATTTTTCAAGCCGTGCCGAACGGGTTACAGTAGCCGTCGGCGCAAATTAAAGGACCGTGACATGTTTACCGTTTACCACTCCAATCAGCTGGATCTGTTAAAAACGCTGGCCTGCTGGCAGATTGAAAACCAGCCGCTGCGCGATCCGCTCTGTTCGGAGGTGGTACTGGTACAGAGCCCGGGTATGGCGCAGTGGCTCCAGATGTCGCTGGCCGAACAGTTTGGCATTGCGGCGAACATTGACTTCCCGCTGCCCGCCAGCTTTATCTGGGATATGTTCGTGCGCGTCCTGCCGGAGATCCCGAAAGAGAGCGCATTTAACAAATCCAGCATGAGCTGGAAGCTAATGGCGATCCTGCCCGCGATGCTGGCGGACGACGCTTTCACCATGCTGCGCCACTACCTTAGCGACGATGACGACAAGCGTAAGCTGTTCCAGCTCTCCTCCCGCGTTGCCGACCTGTTTGACCAGTATCTGGTCTATCGCCCGCAGTGGCTGAACAGCTGGCAGCAGGGGCAGCTGGTTGACGGGCTGGGCGAGGCGCAGATCTGGCAGGCTCCGCTGTGGGCGGCGCTGGTGGAATATACCCATCAGCTCGGCCAGCCGGAATGGCACCGTGCCAATCTTTATCAGCGCTTTATCGCCAGGCTGGAAAGCGACAGCACGCGCCCACCCAACCTGCCGGACCGGGTGTTTATCTGCGGTATCTCCGCGCTGCCCCCCGTCTATCTCCAGGCACTGCAGGCGCTGGGCAAACACATTGATATCCACCTGCTGTTCACTAACCCCTGCCGTCACTACTGGGGCGATATTCAGGACTACGGCTTCCTGGCGAAGCTGCAAAGCCGTAACCGCCGCCACTATCAGGACAACCGTGAAATTCCGCAGTTCCGCGACGTCGAGAACGCCTCCTCGCTGTTCAATGCCGATGGCGAGCAGCAGCTGAGCAATCCGCTGCTGGCCTCCTGGGGGAAGCTCGGGCGTGACAATCTCTATCTGCTGGCACAAATGGAGCCAAACGAAGTTTTCGCCTTTGTCGACATCGAGCCGGTAAACCTGCTGCAAACGTTAAAGCGCGACCTGCTGGAGCTGGAAGATCATGCGGCGATTGGCCTGAAGCAGAGTGAGTGGGCCAGCAGCAGCAGCAAGCGCGTGCTGGCGGCGGAAGACCGCTCGGTCTCTCTTCACCTCTGCCACAGCCCGCAGCGCGAGGTTGAAGTGTTACAGGACCGGCTGTTGGCGATGATGGACGCCGACCCGAGCCTCACCGCGCGCGATATCATCGTGATGGTCTCGGATATCGACGCCTACACGCCGTTTATCCAGGCGGTATTTGGCAATGCCCCGCCAGAGCGCGCGCTGCCATTCGCAATTTCTGACCGCAGTGCCAGCCAGGCGCATCCGGCGCTGCAGGCGTTTATCTCCCTGCTCAGCCTGCCGGACAGCCGCTTTACCGCCGAAGAGGTGCTGGGGTTGCTGGAAGTGCCCGCCGTGGCCGCCCGATTTGCGGTCGATGAAGAGGGGCTGCGCCTGCTGCGTCACTGGGTAGGGGAATCCGGCATTCGCTGGGGGCTGGATGATGACAACGTGCGCGAGCTGGAGCTGCCCGCCACCGGCCAGCACACATGGCATTTCGGCCTGACGCGCATGCTGCTCGGCTACGCGATGAACAGCGAAGCGGGGGACTGGCAGGGCATCCTGCCCTATGACGAGTCGAGCGGGCTGATTGCTGAACTGGCGGGCAACCTGGCGGAACTCCTCGCGCAACTGCACCGCTGGCGGCAGTGGCTGAGCGAGGCGCGCCCGCTGCCGGAGTGGCTGCCGCTGTGCCGTCAGCTGCTTGACGACTTCTTTACCCGCGATGCCGAAACCGAAGCGGCGCTGGCGCTGATTGAAGAGCAGTGGCAGCAGGCGATCGCCTACGGGGTGCAGGCTGGCTATCAGCCGGCGGTACCGCTGACCATCCTGCGTGACGACCTGGCGGCGCGCCTCGATCAGCAGCAAATCAGCCAGCGCTTCCTCGCCGGGCCGGTCAACTTCTGCACCCTGATGCCCATGCGTTCCATTCCCTTTAAGGTGGTGTGCCTGCTGGGCATGAACGACGGCGTTTACCCGCGTACGCTGCCGCCGCTCGGTTTTGACCTGATGAACCAGCAGGCGCAGAAGGGCGACCGTAGCCGCCGCGACGATGACCGCTACCTGTTCCTTGAAGCGCTGAACTCCGCACAGCAGCAGCTGTACATCAGCTATATCGGCCGCTCGATTCAGGATAATACCGAACGATATCCTTCAGTGCTGGTCAGTGAATTAGTGGAGTACATCAGTCAGAGCTTCTGCCTGGCCGCCGATCGTGACAAAGATGTTGATAGCAGCGCTGAGGCGCTGATCGACCATCTGCACCATCTGCACAGCCGCATGCCGTTTGCGGCAGAGAATTATCGTGAGCAGGCGGAGTTTCGCAGCTTTGCCGCCGAGTGGCTGCCCGCCGCCGCCGCCCGCGGTACGGCACATCCCCCGTTTATGCAGGCATTGCCGGATGAAAGCGAAGAGATACTGAGCTTTGACAAGCTGGTGCGCTTCTGGCGCCACCCGGTGCGGGCATTCTTCAGCCTGCGCCTCGGCGTCAGCTTCCAGCTGGAAGAGACCGCTCTGCCGGATGCGGAGCCGTTCTCCCTCGACGGTCTCAGCCGTTATCAGGTCAACGCACAGCTGCTGAACAGCCTGATCGACGGCAGCGAGAGTGACCGTCTGTACGCGCGCCAGCGTGCCGCCGGGGCGCTGCCCTACGGGGCATTTGGTGAACTGTTCTGGCAGGAGCAGGAGCAGGAGATGAGTGAACTGGCCGGGCGCATACGTGAACAGCGTGCCGCTGCAGAAAGCTGGGAAATTGCGCTGGAGATCGGCGGCCTGACGTTAAGCGGCTGGCTGACGCAGGTGCAGGATAACGGCCTGCTGCGCTGGCGGCCCGGCATTCTCAACTTTAACGATGGCCTGACGCTCTGGCTGGAACACCTGGTGTATTGCGCGCTGGGCGGCAGCGGCAGCAGCGTGATGATGGGGCGCAAAGAGAGCGAGTGGCGCTTCCCGCCGCTGCCAGCAGAGCAGGCTTTGCAGCTGCTGGCTCACTATATTGACGGTTACCGGCTGGGCATGTGTGCCCCGCTGCTGCTCACCGCTTCCGGTGGGGCCTGGCTCAAAGAGTGTTTTGATGATAAAACCGGCGTGGTGCAGCGCGATGATGCCACGCAGAAAAAAGCCCGGGCGAAGCTGTTACAGTGCTGGCAGGGCAATTATCAAATTGACGGTGAGGGCAGCGACCCGTATCTGCAACGCCTGCTGCGTTCGCTGGATGAGACCGGCGTGCAGGAGATGACTCAACAGGCCGAACGCTGGCTATTACCGTTATTGCAGCATCATCGCCCGGATTAACCATGTTTTCAGGACATTCAGGCTGACATCCTGTAGTGTTTTTGATTTAGGCTGTGTCCCGCAATGGGTCGTGGTGCGGTCGTAGCGCCAAAATTGCGGGACACAGCCTGATGACTTAGCGTGCGTGACACAGCCGTGCGCTGAAATCTGTAAGCCGATATTCAACCGGCAGGAAGCCGGAGAATAACAGCCCGTTGAGGAGTTTGAATGCGTCGTTATGCCGTCTGGTTAGCTTGTTTTGTTTCCGTCACGTTGTTCGCCCCGCTGGTTCAGGCGCAGGATGGCTGGCAACCGATTACTGAAACTATCCGCAAAAGTGAGAAGGATCCTCGCCAGTACCAGGCCATCAAGTTAGACAATGGCATGACCGTGCTGCTGGTTTCCGATGCGCAAGCCACTAAATCGCTGGCGGCGCTGACGCTGCCGGTGGGTTCGCTGGAAAACCCCACCGACCAGCTTGGGCTGGCGCACTATCTGGAACATATGGTGCTGATGGGGTCAAAACGCTATCCGCAGCCGGATAACCTTGCTGAATTCCTCAAAAAACATGGCGGCAGCCACAACGCCAGCACCGCGTCTTACCGCACCGCGTTCTACCTGGAAGTGGAAAACGATGCGCTGCAGCCCGCTGTCGATCGCCTGGCCGATGCCATCGCCGAACCGCTGCTCGACCCGGTGAATGCCGACCGTGAACGCCATGCGGTTAATGCCGAGCTAACGATGGCGCGTTCGCGTGACGGGCTGCGGATGGCGCAGGTTGGTGCGGAAACGCTCAACCCCGAGCACCCGAGTTCACGCTTCTCCGGCGGTAATCTGGAAACCCTGCGCGACAAGCCCGGCAGCAAGCTGCACGATGCGCTGACCGCGTTTTATCATCGCTACTACTCCGCCAACCTGATGAAGGCGGTGATCTACGGCAATCAGCCGCTGCCAGAGCTGCAAAAAATTGCTGCGGCGACCTTTGGCCGTGTCGCCAACCACCGTGCCACGGTACCCGATATTAGCGTGCCGGTGGTGACCGATAAGCAAAAAGGCATCATTATTCACTACGTGCCGGCCCAGCCGCGCAAGCAGCTGAAAATCGAATTCCGCATTGATAACAACAGCGATAAATTCCGCAGTAAAACCGACACGCTGATTGGCTATCTGATTGGCAACCGCAGCAAAAACACGCTGTCAGACTGGCTGCAAAACCAGGGCCTGGCCGATTCGATCAGTGCCGGGGCCGACCCGGTTATCGACCGTAACGGCGGCGTATTCTCGATTGCGATTTCACTAACCGATAAAGGCCAGGCGAATCGCGATGAGGTGATTGCGGCGGTATTCAGCTACCTCAACCAGCTGCGCACCGAGGGGATTGATAAGCGCTACTTTGATGAAGTGGCGCACGTGCTGGATCTCGATTTCCGCTACCCGTCGATCACCCGCGATATGGACTACATTGAATGGCTGGTGGACACCATGCTGCGCGTTCCGGTCGCCGATACGCTGGTGGCCCCGTATATCGCCGATGACTACGATGCGCAAGCGATCGGAGCCCGGCTGGACGGCATGACGCCGGAAAACGCGCGCATCTGGTTTATCAGCCCGAAAGAGCCGCACAATAAAACCGCCTACTTTGTTGATGCCCCCTATCAGGTCGACAAAATCAGCGCCCAGCGCTTTAAGGACTGGCAGGTGGAAAGCGATAAAATCAAACTGTCGCTGCCGGTGCTTAACCCGTATATCCCCGATGATTTCAGCCTGATCAAGGCCGATAAGGCTTATGCGCGTCCGCAAGAGCTGATGAATCAGCAAGGGCTGCGGGTGTTCTATATGCCAAGCCAGTATTACGCGGACGAGCCGAAGGCCAATATCACCCTTGCGCTGCGCAATAAGGCTGCGATGAGCACGGCACAGAACCAGGTGATGTTTGCGCTGAATGACTACCTGGCGGGCGTCGCGCTGGATGAACTGAGCTCGCAGGCGTCGGTGGGCGGCATTAGCTTCTCCACCAGCGAAGACGACGGCGTGACCTTCAGCGCTACCGGCTTTACCCAGCGCTTGCCGAAGCTGATGAGCCAGCTGCTGAAGGGTTACACCAGCTTCACGCCGACTCAGGCGCAGCTGGAACAGGCGAAATCCTGGTATCTGGAACGCCTGGATGCGGCAGACAAAGGCAAAGCCTTTGAGCTGGCTATCCAGCCTGCGCAGCTGCTTTCCCAACTGCCTTACACCCAGCGCAGCGAGCGCCGCAAGCTGGTGGCAACCATCAGCCTGCAACAGCTGATGGACTATCGCAAAATGCTGCTGGAGCAGTCTGCGCCGGAGCTAATGGTGGTCGGCAATATGACCCCGGATGCGGTGCGCAGTCTGGCCACCGAGGTGAAAACCCAGCTCAACTGTGAAGGCCATGAGTGGTGGCACAGTGAGCACGTCACCATCACGAAGCCAACGCTGGCTAACCTGCAGGAGGCGGGCAGCAGCACCGATTCGGCGCTGGCAGCGGTCTACGTCCCGGTCGGCTTTGAGGAGTACCAGAGCATGGCCAGCAGCGCGATGCTGAGCCAGATTATCCAGCCGTGGTTCTACAATCAGCTGCGCACCGAAGAGCAGCTGGGCTATGCGGTGTTTGCTTTCCAGATGCCGGTCGGCCGCCAGTGGGGCATTGGCTTCCTGCTGCAGAGCAACGTCAAGCAGCCTGCCTTCCTGTTGAGCCGCTTTAAAGCCTTCTACCCCACGGCGGAAAAACGCCTGCGTGAGATGAGCAAAGCGGACTTTGCCCAGTATCAGGCCGCGATGATCAACGAACTGAAGCAGCGTCCGCAGACGCTGGATGAAGAAGCCGGGCGCTTTAGCAAAGACTTTGACCGCGAGAACTACAAGTTCGATACCCGCGAGAAAGTGATTGCTCAGATCCAGGCGCTGACGCCGCAGTCGGTGGCTGACTTCTTCCATCAGGCGGTGATGGCACCGACCGGGCTGGCGCTGCTGTCGCAGATTTCCGGCAGCCACCATGGTAAAGCCGACTATGCCAAAGAGAAGGGCTGGACCACGTGGAAAGACCTCTCCACGCTGCAACAGTCGCTGCCGGTGAGCCAGGATACGCCATGAGCCAACGGAGGCCTGAGCGGCTTGATCCGTTAACTCTGCCGCTGCACGGTGAGCGGCTGATTGAAGCCTCAGCAGGGACCGGTAAGACCTTCACCATCGGTCTGCTTTATCTGCGCCTGCTGCTCGGCCTGGGCGGCGAGGCGGCATTCAGCCGCCCGCTGTCGGTCGAAGAGATCCTGGTGGTGACCTTTACCGAAGCGGCTACCGCCGAGCTGCGCGGGCGTATTCGCGCCAATATTCACGAGTTGCGCATCGCCTGCGTGCGCGGCGAGAGCCGCAACCCGATGCTCTCCGTACTGATGGCAGAACTGCCCGATCGCGACTGGGCGGCCTCCATGCTGCTGGCGGCGGAGCGACAGATGGATGAAGCTGGGATTTTTACCATTCACGGCTTCTGCCAGCGCATGCTGAATCTCAACGCGTTCGAGTCCGGTATGCTGTTCGAACAGCAGCTGATAGAAGATGAAACCCCGCTGCGCCGCCGGGCGACTGCTGACTTCTGGCGCCGCCACTGCTACCCGCTACCGCTGGCGGTGGCCAGAGTGGTGCGCCAGCTGTGGGCGGGCCCGGAGCAGCTGCTGAAGACCCTGTCACCGTGGCTGGGGGGCGAAGCGCCCGCGCTGAAGTCAGCGCCGCATCCTGACGAGACGCTGGAGCAGCGCCACGCGAAAATCATTGCGCAGATCGACGCGCTGAAACAGGCGTGGCTGGCGGCGGGCGATCTGCTGGCGCTGCTGGAAGCCTCCGGCGTTGACCGGCGTAGCTACAACAGTAAGCACTTACCTAACTGGCTGGAAAAAATCAGCCAGTGGGCGCAGCAGGCAACGGAAGATTACGAGGTGCCGAAAGATCTTGAGCGCTTCGGCCAGCGCGTGCTGCTGGATAAAACGAAAAAGGGTGAACCGCCGCGCCATGCGCTGTTTGACCAGATCGATGCCTTCCTTGCCGAGCCGCTATCGCTGCGTGACCTGGTGATTGCCCGCGCGCTGCACGAGGTGCGTTTTGTCACCCAGCAGGAGAAACGCCTGCATGCGCAGCTGGGCTTCGACGATCTGCTGGGGCGCTTTGATGCCGCCCTGCAGCAGCCGGGCGGTGCGGCATTGGCGGCGGCTATTCGCCAGCGCTATCCGGTCGCGCTGATCGATGAGTTCCAGGATACCGACCCGCAGCAGTACCGCATTTTCCAGACGCTGTACGTGCGCCAGCCCGACAGCGCTCTGCTGCTGATTGGCGACCCGAAGCAGGCGATCTACGCCTTCCGCGGTGCGGACATTTTTACCTATATGAAGGCGCGCGCCGAAGTTAACGCCCACTACACCCTGGAAACAAACTGGCGCTCTTCACCGGCAATGGTGGACGGCGTTAACCAGCTGTTTTTACGCCAGAACAATCCGTTCCTGTTCAGCGAAATCCCCTTTATTACCGTCGCCGCGGCGCAGCCGAACCAGACCTTAAGCTTTAGGCTCGATGGCCAGCCGCAGCCCGCATTGCAGTTCTGGCTGCAGCCGGGGGAAGGCGTGGGGGTAAGTGATTACCAACAGTTTATGGCCCGCCAGTGTGCAGCGCAGATCTGTCGCTGGCTCAGCGCCGGCCAGCTGGGTAAAGCGCTGATTGGTAAAGCCGATAAGCAGCGCCCGGTGCAGGCTTCGGATATCACTATTCTGGTGCGCAGCCGCAGCGAAGCTTCGGTGATGCGCGAGGCGTTAAACGGCCTGAATATCCCGTCGGTATATCTCTCCAATCGCGACAGCGTGTTTACCACCCCGGAAGCTCGCGAGATGCTGTGGCTGCTGCAGGCGGTGCTGGCACCGGAGCAGGAGAGAGTGTTACGCAGCGCGCTGGCCAGCAGTTTGTTTGGGCTTGATGCCCTGGCGCTGGATGCCCTGAGTCGCGACGAGCGCGCCTGGGATGCGCTGGTGGATGAGTTTGCCGGATATCGCCAGCGCTGGCTGAAACGTGGCGTGCTGCCGATGCTGCGCGAGCTGATGGTGCAGCGTCAGATGGCAGAGAATCTGCTGGCCTCCGATGGCGGCGAGCGTCGCCTGACCGATCTGCTGCATCTTGGTGAACTGCTGCAGGAGGCTGCTGCCACTCTGGACAGCGAGCATGCGCTGGTGCGCTGGCTGGCACAACAGCTTGAGCAGCCGGACAGCGCGGTGGCCAATCAGCAGCTGCGGCTGGAGAGCGACCGCCACCTGGTGCAGATAGTGACCATCCATAAATCTAAAGGGCTGCAGTATCCGCTGGTGTGGCTGCCGTTTGTGGCGAACTATCGCGAGGCGGATAACGGCGTCTATCACGACCGTCAGACCTTTGAAGCACTGCTCGATCTGCAGCAGGGTGAAGAGAGTGTGGAGCTGGCGGAGCAGGAGCGGCTGGCGGAAGATCTGCGCCTGCTGTACGTGGCGCTGACCCGTTCGGTGTATCACTGCAGCGTCGGCATTGCGCCGCTGATCAAAGGCAACCGTAAAAAAGAGGGCAACAGCGATCTGCACCGCAGCGCGCTGGGCTATCTGGTGCAGCGGGGGGAAGCGGCTGATGCCGCGGGCTTGCGCACTGCTCTGCTCGCGCTGCAAAGCGAAGCCACGTCACTGCTGGAGCCGGGCGAGCCTGATTACGCGCCGTGGCAGCCGCAGCGGGAGGAGGCGCTAAGCCTCAGCAGCCTGCAGATGGCGCGGACGCTGCGCGATGACTGGCGCGTCACCAGCTACTCCGGCCTGCAGCAGCACGGGCAGCCGACGGCACTGGACCTGCTGCCGCGGCTTGATGTTGATGCCGCCGGCGAAGCCAGCGCCGAGCGGCTGCCGCAGTTGACGCCGCACACCTTTCCGCGCGGTGCCGCGCCCGGCACCTTCCTGCACGGCCTGTTTGAAACGCTGGAGTTCACTGAAGCCGTTGACGATGCGTGGCTGATGCAGCAGCTGAGCGGGCAGGGGCTGGATGAAGCCTGGCTGCCGGTGGTGCGCGAGTGGATTACGCGCATTTTACAGACGCCGCTTAACGACAGTGGTGTCTCGCTTCACCAGCTGCCCGCCGATGCGCGCCGGGTGGAGTTACAATTCTACCTGCCGATTGAACGCCTGCTGAAAGCAGAAGCGCTCGACGCGCTGGTACGTCAGGACCCGCTGTCGGCGGGCTGCCCGCCGCTGGATTTCTATCAGGTGCAGGGCATGCTGAAAGGCTTTATCGACCTGGTGTTCTGCTGGCAGGGGAAATATTACCTGCTGGACTACAAATCCAACTGGCTGGGTGAAGACAGCAGCGCCTATACCCAGCAGGCAATGGCGCAGGCGATGCAGTCGCACCGCTATGATCTGCAGTATCAGCTCTACACCCTCGCGCTGCACCGTTATCTGCGCCACCGCCTGGCGGACTATGACTACCAGCAGCACTTTGGTGGGGTGATCTATCTGTTTCTGCGCGGCCTGGACGGCACCGATGCCAGCAATGGCATTTACAGCACGCGGCCCGCGCCGGAGTTTGTCGAGGCGCTCGACCAGCTGTTTGCCAAACAAGCGGAGAGCGGCGTATGACGCTGGCTGAATTACTGAAACAGGCGCAGAGCCTGCGCCTGCTGCGCGCGCTCGACGTGCAGTTTGCCCGGATGGTGGCAACTGAGCAGCAGCCCGCGCTGATGCTGGCGGCGGCGCTGGTCAGCCGCGATGCGGGAGAGGGGCACGTCTGCCTGCCGCTGGACCAGCTGCAGCCGGAAGCCTTTTTCGCCGGGCGTCACCCTGAGCTGGCGCAGGCGCTGTGGCAGGCGGCGGGCGCACCGGACGACTGGTCAACGCTGCTGCTGGCGCAGCCGGCGGTCAGCGACGGCAGCACGGCAACGCCGCTGGTGCTGCACCAGCAGCGCCTGTATCTGCACCGCATGTGGCAGAGCGAAGGCGAAGTGGCGCAGTTTATTCAGCGCCAGCCGATCCCGCAGGTGCGGGAAGAGGCGCTTATTCGTCTGACGCTGGACCGCTACTTTGGTCAGCAGCCTGATGACTGGCAGAAGATAGCCGCGGCGGTGGCGCTCACGCGGCAGGTGGCGGTAATTTCCGGTGGCCCTGGCACGGGCAAAACCACGACGGTGGCGAAGCTGCTAGCCAGCCTGATCGAACTGTCGCCGGGTACGCCACGCATTGAGCTGGCGGCACCGACCGGTAAAGCGGCGGCGCGCCTGACGGAGTCGCTGGGCAAAACTCTGCAGAGCCTGCAGCTGGATGCTGCGGTGCTGAAAAGCTTTCCGCAGGAGGCGACCACGCTGCACCGGCTGCTGGGCGCGCTGCCCGGCAGCCAGCGGATGCGCTATCACGCGGCGAACCCGCTGCACCTCGACGTGCTGGTGGTGGATGAAGCCTCGATGGTCGATCTGCCGATGCTGGCCAGCCTGATCGCCGCGCTGCCGCCGCAGGCCCGGGTGATATTCCTCGGCGATCGTGACCAGCTGGCCTCGGTGGAAGCCGGTGCCGTGCTGGGCGATATCTGTCGCTGTGCCGAGTCTGGCTACAGCGTGCAGCGTGCCGCCGAACTGTCGCGCCTTACCGGCTGTGAAGTGGCAGGGCGGGACGATGCTGATGCGCCCCAGGTGCGCGATGCTCTCTGCCTGCTGCGCAAAAGCTACCGCTTCACGGAGTCTTCAGGGATTGGCCAGCTGGCACTGGCGGTGAATGCCGGAGAGGTGAAGCGGGTGGAGCAGGTCTTTGCCCAGGGCTTTAGCGATATCAAGCGTCACGCGCTCAGCAGCAGCGAAGACTATCAGCAGCTGCTGAATGAGTGCGTGGCGGGCTATCGTGACTATCTGATGCGGCTGAAGAGCGGAGCATCACCTGCGGAGGTGCTGTCGGCCTTCAGCCGCTTCCAGCTGCTGTGCGCGCTGCGCGAGGGGCCATTTGGCGTGGCGGGATTGAATGAGCGCATTGAGCAGGTGCTGCGTGCCGCCGGACTTATCCGCCGTAATGTGGCGCTGTACGGCAAGTGGTATGCCGGGCGGCCGGTGATGATCGCCCGTAACGACCGCGCGCTGGGGCTGTTTAACGGCGATATTGGTATTGCGATGCTGGATGACGAGCAGCAGCTAAAGGTGTTTTTCCCGCTGCCGGACGGCACGATTAAAGCGGTGCAGCCCAGCCGCCTGCCGCCGCACGATACGGCTTTTGCGATGACGGTGCATAAATCCCAGGGATCGGAGTTTGAGCACACGCTGATGGTGCTGCCAAACCAGGTAATGCCGGTATTAACGCGGGAGCTGGTCTACACCGCGATTACCCGCGCCAAACAGCAGCTGACGCTGTACGCCGATAAAGCGGTGTTTAACAGTGCGGTGAAAATGCGCACCCGGCGCCGGAGTGGATTAGTAGAGCGCCTGACGATTGCGTAGGGGCGGACCGCTGTTTGGGTCCGCCCGAGGGTCGATCAGAAAAAATGGTCGACCCCTACGGTTCACTTCAGGCTATTCGGCTGCTGCAGGTTTTTTGTAGGGGCGGACCGCTGTTTGGGGCCGCCCGAGGGTCGCCCGGAAAAGAGGGTCGACCCTTACGATTCACTTCAGGATGTTCGGCTGCTGCAGGTTTTTTGTAGGGGCGGAGCGCTGTTTGGGTCCGCCCGAGGGTCGACCGGAAAAAATGGTCGACCCCTACAGTTCACTTCAGGCTATTCGGCTGCTGCAGGTTTTTTTGTAGGGGCGGACCGCTGTTTGGGTCCGCCCGAG
>NZ_JASCAQ010000073.1:0-33694 GCF_029967685.1 Erwinia sp. V90_4
CGCCACTGTTCATGGTTAGGAAACCTAAAAAGGGTCGATTCAGTTTCCTAACCATCAAGCGTACTGGTAAGATTATTCATGCTATTGCTGCCGAATCCTTTCACTGATTAACATAAAGATTATTAATAGTATCGGCAGCAATGCCTTTTTTATTAACCTATCAGGCGCAGATTTTAACGCTGCCAGCATGCGGCGATGGCGCGGTCAATTCCCCACGGGCCACAGCCCTGTACCAGCAGCAGTAAGCACACCAGAATATAACCCGACTCGGGCAGGTAGAGCAGCCAGCTGTACCAGGTGAGCAGGTTAAGATTGGCGGGAATATGGTGCAGGCCGACGGTAAACAGCGCCACCAGGCTGATGATCATCAGCACCAGCGCGCCCAGCCGGGTGAGGAAGCCAAAAGCCAGCAGCAGGCCGAACAGCGCTTCGCAGCTGGCGACAAAGACCGCCATAAAGGCCGGATAGAAAATACCGGCTTCAGTGATGGTTTCCAGCATCTGCGCCTGATTGGCCGGGACAAACACCTTATTGAAGCCGGAAGCGAAGAAGAACAGCCCAAAGGCGATGCGCATCAGGGTCAGCGGCAGGAAAACGCGGCCCCCAGGGGAAGCAAACAGGTTGAGAAAACGCGGCATAACAAAACTCCATTTTTATTCGGATTTAGATTATATCCAAGAATGGATCCGTTATGCCGTTACTAGTCACGCAGCGTGATGAGTCTGACGATTGTGGTGGTCGCGCCTGGCGATCCCCAGCCTTTCGCGCAGCGTGCGGCTGTCGTCCTGATGCCAGTAACCGCGGGCTTCGAGGATCGGCAGCACGTAGCGCACCACGTCTTCCAGCGCTTCGTTCAGCACCGGGCCGCAGATGATAAATCCGCTGGCGCCACCCTGCTCAACCCAGCGGATAAAGGTGTCGGCCACCTGCTCCGGCGTGCCAAAAAACTCGCCTTTTGGCAGCGTGGTGCGCAGCGCAACCTCACGCAGCGTTAACTTTTCTTCTGCCGCCAGTCGTTTGATCTGATCGGTGGTGGAACGGAAGCTGTTCTCGCCCAGGCTACCCAGCTGCGGGAAAGGCGCGTCCGGATCATACTGGCTGAAGTCGTGATGGTCGAAGAAGCGCCCAAGGTAGTTCAGCGCCTGCTCCAGCGTCAGCAGGGAGAGCAGATACTGATATTTCTCCTCGGCTTCCTGTTCCGTGGCGCCAATAATCGGGCTGATGCCGGGAAAAATTCCCACCGCGTCACGCCCCTGCTGCGCCACCTGTTCACGCAGGCTGGCGGCGTAACCTTCGGCTTCCTCCAGCGTGCGCGCGTTGGTAAACACCGCGTCAGCCGTCGCCGCCGCCAGCCGAATACCGGACTCAGAGGCGCCCGCCTGGAAGATCACCGGCTGCCCCTGCGGGGAGCGCTGAATATTAAGCGGCCCTTCAACAGAGAAGTGGTCGCCCTGATGATTCAGCTTGTGCAGCTTACTGGCGTCAAAAAACTCGCCGCTCTGCTTGTCCCGGATAAATGCATCCTCTTCCCAGCTGTTCCACAGCCCCTGCACCACTTCAATATATTCACGCGCTATCTGGTAACGCTGGCCGTGCTCCGGGTGTGTTTTACCAAAGTTGCGCGCCGAGCCTTCCAGCGGCGAGGTCACCACATTCCAGCCTGCGCGCCCGTGGCTGAGCAGGTCGAGCGTTGCCAGCTGGCGTGCGACGGTAAACGGATCGCTGTAGGAGGTGGAGATGGTCCCGGCCAGCCCGATGCGTTCGGTGACCGAGGCCAGGGAGGAGAGCAGCGCCACCGGCTCGAAACGGTTAAGGAAGTGCGGCAGCGATTTTTCATTGATGTGCAGCCCGTCGGCGACAAACAGGAAGTCCAGCCCGGCATCCTCCGCCTGGCGTGCCAGCTGGTGATACCAGCTAACGTTGACGCTGGCATCGGCCGGGACACGATGATGGCGCCACGCATTCATAAAACCACCGGCGCCCTGCAGCATCAGACCAAGTTTGATCCGTTGTGGATTCTGGCTCATTTTACTACTCCCTCGTCATAAGATATGACGCCAGATTTTCATAAATCCGCGACGGAATTAAATATCAATATCCCCTTTGTAATGCCGCATTACGGCAAACTGCCGGGCGGTGAGGGTTTTACCCGCACCAGCAGCGGAGTATGATGTCGCGCTTTGGTTAATGTGATGTTCTCTTTTGCTGACTTCAGGATCCTGCCGCCATGATTGTTCGCCCGCATCAGCACTGGTTTCCGCGCCTGTTCTCATGGCACGGCGCGGTGCTGCAAAAAATTCTGTTTCGCCTGAGCCTCAATCTGATGATGGCGATATTCGCGGTGATCTGCTTTCAGTGGTATGAAACGCTGGGGGTGAAGCTGACCACCGCGCCGTTCAGCCTGCTGGGGGTGGCGATTGCTATCTTTCTTGGCTTTCGCAATAGCGCCAGCTATGCGCGCTTTGTTGAGGCGCGAACCCTCTGGGGGTCGCTGCTGATTACCCAGCGTTCGCTGCTGCGCCAGGCGAAAGGCGCGCTGCGCAGCGACCCGGCGGCAGTGAGCGAATTCAGCGCGCTGCTGAAGGCCTTTAGCTGGAGCCTGAAGCATCAGCTGCGCAGCACCGATGCCAGCGATGATATCCGCCGCCTGGCCCCGGAAAAGTGGCGGGAAGAGGTGCTTGCCAGCCCGTTCAGGACCGGCCGCCTGCTGTTGTGCATGGGCGCGTGGCTGGCGGACCAGCGCGAAAAAGGGCTGATTAGCGACCTGCTGTATAACGGCATGGATAATAATCTGAATGAGCTGTCGCATATTCTGGGCGGCTGCGAGCGCATCAGCACCACGCCGATCCCGTTTGCCTACAGCCTGATTGTGCACCGCACGGTGTACCTGTTCTGCACCTTGCTGCCGTTCGCGCTGGTGGCAGACCTGCACTACATGACGCCGCTGGTCTCGGTGTTTATCTCTTATACCTTTTTGTCGCTGGAATCGCTGGCGGAAGAGCTGGAAGACCCCTTTGGCACCTCCGCTAACGACCTGCCGCTGAACGCCATCTGTAACCACATCGAACGCACCCTGTGCGAGATGGATAACCAGCACCCGCTGCCGGAGAAGCTACTGCCGGACGCGCGATATAATTTGATGTGATTGAATTGCTGTTGCGATAACAGTTTAGGGCCGACCGCAGTTTGGTCGACCCGAATGACATCCCCGTTTCATAAATTTACGCGCCATTATCCATTTTTCAGTGCTCATCAAGAAAAGCGTTAGCTGCACAAGTGTGCCAGGGGTCAGGCTGATTACATATATGCTCTCACCCGCCTGTAAAAAGGCCGACCGGAAAAGAAGGTCGGCCACTACGCGTGACGGGCTACGCTTGACGGCAGCGCGATGACGTTGGATTTTTAGAGGCACTAACGGATGCTGGCAATCAGGACTAGCCGGGTTACCCGGCCGATGTAGGGGTCGGGCATGCCCGACCCGCTGGGAGGGCTCCAGCCTAAAGGGATCTAACGACGGCGAGCCCTGAAATCATCCTTACTTCCCGAGAATGCTGTTCACCGCGGCGGCATGGCCGGTTTTGTCGCTGGCGCCGGAAAGCACCTGGATAACCACAAGGCTGATTACATATATGCTCTCACCCGCCTGCAAAAAGGCCGACCGGAAAAGAAGGTCGGCCACTACGCGTGACGGCAGCGCGATGACGTTGGATTTTTAGAGGCACTAAGAGATGCTGGCAATCAGGACTAGCCGGGTTACCCGGCCGATGTAGGGGTCGGGCATGCCCGACCCGCTGGGAGGGCTCCAGCCTAAAGGGATCTAACGACGGCGAGCCCTGAAATCATCCTTACTTCCCGAGAATGCTGTTCACCGCGGCGGCATGGCCGGTTTTGTCGCTGGCGCCGGAAAGCACCTGGATAACCACAAACTTGTTATCGGCGGTGGAGAGCAGCGTCGCCTGCTGCACGCCTTTGCCATCCATCTTGTCGGTGGCTTCAATGTGATAAACGTCCAGCCCTTTGACCTTCTCGGTCTTCTCGCTGATCACCTTATAATCCGGCGATGCCTGCTTCTGTTTATCCTTAATCGACTTCATGCCGTTGAGGAAGTCCGCATCGGTGCCGCCTCGCGCCACAACGGGGACATTGTCCTCACCGAGGATAATCACGCGCTTTTCTGCCTGGCTGACGTACATCTTGCCCGGTGCCCCGCCCGGCATTGGCTGCTGCTGATAACCTTTCAGATTAAAAGCAAAGTCGCCGTTCAACAGCGAGACTTTCTGCGTGGCGGGTGCCGCTGCCGCAGGAGTAGTGACTTCCGCTGCGCCTGCCGCTGTCGCCGTACCAGAGAGGGCCAGCACCAGAGATAATGAACCTGCTAATTTAGATAATTTAATAGATTTCATTCGAGCATCCTTCTTCTGAATTGGCTTTCAGTATAGTGAGCCGCTCCAGCCCCCTGCCATGAGAAAGTTGCTTAACTGCCGAAAACGATAATGATTAATAAGGATATTTGTCCAGTCACTCTATCGCAGCCAAACCAAAGCCCTGCTTGCCATTACGCTTTACGTTGTACATCGCTTCATCGGCGCGCATCAGCGCCGCGCCAAAATCATCAGATTCCTGCACCTGAGCAATACCGACCGATGCGCCAATCTGCGCCAGACCGTTATCGAGTTCGAACGGCGTCAGCGCCGCATCCAGCACGGCCTGCGCCGCAATGCGCACTTTGGGATAACCGATCAGGTAAGGCAGCAGCAGCACAAACTCATCGCCGCCGATCCGGCTAATCACCACGGCGGGCGGCACCGCGTCACGCATACGCTGGCTGAGCTGGATCAGCACCTCATCACCGCTGCGGTGGCCGAGCGTGTCATTAACGTGCTTAAAGTTGTCGAGGTCGATATAGGCAAGGCACAGCGGGCCCTGCGTTTTCATCTGGCTGAAATGGTGTTGCAGCGCGTGGCGGTTAGTAAGGCCGGTTAGCGGATCGTGATGCGCCAGCGCCGAGAGCTGGGCTTCGTACTGCTTCTCTTTAGTCATATCAATATGAGTACCGGTCACCTTCAGCGCGTTACCCTGCTCGTCCCATTCGCTGACGCGCCCGCGGTCCAGCACCCAGGTGATCTTACCGTTCTTGGCGATCATCCGGTGCAGCGCCTCATAATAGGGTGCGCGCCCCTCAATATGGTCATAAAACGCCTTCAGCACTTCCTGCGCATCCTCCGGGTGCAGATGTTCGCGCCACACGGCAAATTGCGCACTCAGCTCCTTCGGCTGGAAGCCCAGCATCGACCCCCAGCGGCGGTTGAAGATCACCAGCTTGCCGCTGGGGATATCCAGCTGCCACAGACACAGCCCGGTGCCGTCCAGCGCCGCATTCAGCTTATGGCGGGCGTCATGGGCAATACGCTTCAGGCGCGCATTATGTTTTTTCAGGTTGTGGATTTGCTGGTGGAGCGCTTCGTCGGACATGGTTCACGCAAAGAGTGAAAATAAGCGCTATTTTGCCTGCGCGGATTTTTCTGTAAATGACTGAATTGAAAAGCCGATCTTTGGTGGAGAATTTCATGGAAAGAAGGGTTTTTGGCGGAATAGCAGGGCAATATCAGCGGGGAGCGCTGTTTTACCGGGTTGGATGCTGAGGGCTGGTCAACAGCTGGCGGCGCGATACCCTGCGCCGCCGGGCTTAACGTGGTCAGAGTTACATCTGCACCAGGTTCTTAATTTTTACGTCCGGATTAACATCCGCTTCGTAATCCACGCCGTCCAGACCAAAGCCGAACAGATGCATGAACTCGGTTTTGTAACCGACGAAGTCAGTCAGCTGGTTCAGATTTTCGTCAGTGACGGTTGGCCACAGTGCGGAAACCTCGTCCTGAACTTCAGGCTGAAGCTCTTTATAATCGGCACGCAGGCGGCCGGTGTCATCGAGGATCGGCGAAGCACTATACAGGCTGTCTTTAAACAGGCCGTAGACCTGCTCGATGCAGCCTTCGTGGGTGCCTTTCTCTTTCATCACTTTGAACAGCAGTGAAAGATAAAGCGGCATCACCGGGATAGCCGAACTGGCCTGGGTCACTACCGCTTTCAGTACGGAAACGCGTGCGTCGCCGTTACCGTGCGCGGCCAGCTTGTCGCGAATGGAAAGAACGCGTTTATCGAGATCTTTCTTCGCTTCACCAATTGAGCCGTTCCAGTAGATATCATGGGTGATCTGCTCGCCCAGATAGGTGAAGGCAGTAGTTTTAGCGCCGTCGGCCAGCACACCCGCTTCCATCAGCGCGTCGATCCACATCTGCCAGTCTTCACCACCCATAACCGCGACGGTGCCTTCAATCTCTTCCTGAGAAGCCGGTTCCAGAGAGACGTCGGTGATGGTTTCTTTATCGGTGTTCAGCCCACGGGTCACCAGCGGCTTGCCGATTGGCTTCAGGGTAGAGTTAAACACTTCACCGGTGGTTGGGTGGGTACGGCGTGGCGCGGCCAGGCTGTAAACCACCAGGTCAACCTGACCCAGATCCTGCTTAATCATCTCAATGGTTTTCTGTTTCACCGCGTCGGAGTAGGCGTCACCGTTGATGCTTTTGGCATACAGGCCTTTCTCCTCGGCAAACTCTTCGAACGCCGCAGAGTTATACCAGCCTGCGGTGGCGGTTTTGTTCTCTTCGCCGGCACGTTCAAAGAACACGCCCAGCGTATCTGCACCGCAGCCAAACGCCGCAGAGATACGCGCCGCCAGGCCGTAACCCGTCGAGGCGCCAATCACCAGAACTTTTTTCGGGCCGGAAGCGATCTCGCCCTGTTGGGTGACGTATTCGATCTGTTTTTTGACGTTAGCTTTGCAACCCGCCGGATGGGCAGTAATACAGATGAAGCCACGGATGCGTGGTTTAATAATCATATTGACCTCAGTTTATGAAACTTTTTCATTAACTTTTTCATTAACTTTCTCATGAAATAAGGGCGTCAGAATAGCGCGTAAAGCGGTTCAGGCAAAGTGCGGAAGCGCCGATCTGCCGCTTCGGCTTACTCTGTAAGCGCCAGTTGCTTACGGATTAAGCGCTTTTAGTGCGCTGGCCTGATACTGCGCCATCTCCGCAGGCGGCACCATGCCGCCGCCGGTCGCCCAGACTAAGTGCGTCGCACCGGCCAGCGCCGCTGCACTGATGCCCTGCTGAGCCAGCTTTTCAGGCTGCGCGCTGATACGCCACGGCCCTGCCATTCCCGCCAGCGCCGAAGGTTCCAGCGCCAGCTGTTCATGCCGATACAGCAGCCCGAGCAGCGCGTACATTTCTTCATCACTGAGAGTATAAAAGGCGCTCAGCAAACGCTCCATTGCGCGGCCCACAAAACCGGAGGCGCGCCCGACCGCCAGACCGTCCGCTGCGGTACGGTTGTCGATTCCCAGATCCTGTACCGCGATCTCATCATGCAGGCCGGTGTGTACGCCCAGCAGCATGCACGGAGAGTGCGTCGGCTCGGCAAAGATGCAGTGAACGCTGTCGCCAAAGGCCAGCTTAAGGCCAAACGCCACGCCGCCGGGGCCACCGCCGACGCCGCACGGCAGATAGACCAGTAGCGGATGCTGTGCATCAACCCGGATATTTTCCGCAGCAAACTGCTGCTTCAGCCGCTCCCCGGCCACCGCATAGCCAAGAAACAGGTTGTGGGAATTCTCGTCGTCGATAAAGAAACAGTGTGGATCGGACTCGGCCTGACGGCGCCCTTCCGCCACCGCCACGCCGTAATCCTGCTGATACTCCACCACCTTTACGCCGTGCTCGCGCAGCTTCTGCTTTTTCCACGCGCGCGCATCGGCCGACATGTGGACCGTGACATCAAAACCGAGGCTGGCACTGATAATCCCGATCGACAGGCCAAGATTTCCGGTCGAGCCGACGGCAATACGCCGCTGGCTGAAAAACTGGCGCAGCGGTGCGGAGGCAAGGCAGGCATAGTTATCCGTCTCCTTCAGCAGCCCGGCATTGATTGCCAGCTTTTCCGCATGCGCCAGCACTTCATAGATGCCGCCGCGGGCCTTAATCGAGCCCGACACCGGCAGGTGGCTATCTTTCTTTAACCACAAACTGCCGGGCAGCGCGTACTGATAGCGTGCATCAAGCACCGGTTGTAAGCGGGTCAGCGGGCAAATTTCCGACTCAATGATGCCGTTGCTGGCGCGCGTTTCCGGGAATACCTGCATCAGGTAAGGGGCAAAACGCGCCAGCCGGGCGCTGGCGTCCACCACCTGTTCACGCGTCAGGCCGACGTGCGCATAGCCCTGTGCCAACGTGGTGGCTTTAGGGTTGAACCAGGTAACCGGTTGTAAGGCACACAGCTGATTAACCAGTGGAAAATTCTGCCTGACCTGTTCTGCATCCATTAACATGGTGACTTCTCCTGTGGTGGTGGGGTGATGGCCGATTTATGCTTAAACAATGGGAAAAACAGTCATTACCGCCAAAGTTTGATCGCATTCAAATTTCTGAAAAATATAAAGAAAAAACCAGATATGCAGTTTATCTGCATAACTACCGCCTGCCAACTGTCGGTCTGTAAAGTCAGCGCAGGTTTACCCGCTAACTATGCAGTTAGTCATGCTGAATTGCGCTTAAAACACAGGATTTCACATTTATTTAAAAACTTTGAAACCTTTTTTTGATGTTAAATTAGCGGCGACTTAGTGAGATTCACTGAGTCATCCACGGTATGACAGTATTTATAACTAAGAGCTCCCCGCACGGCATTTGCCCCTGACGGACAGGCTCTACACATATGAAGGTTTGTTATGGAAAAGCTCTCTTACGTTTCTGAAGGCAGCAAGACGGCCTGGTCAACCTATCTGCAGCAGATCGATCGCGTCGCGCCGTATCTCGGCGACCTGTCGCGCTGGGTGGATACCCTGCGTCATCCGAAACGTGCACTGATTGTAGACATTCCGCTGCAAATGGACGACGGCAGCATCCGCCACTTCGAAGGCTTCCGCGTGCAGCACAACCTGTCGCGCGGCCCGGGTAAAGGCGGTATTCGTTACCATCCTAATGTGGATCTTAATGAAGTCATGGCGCTTTCTGCGTGGATGACGATCAAATGTGCGGCGGTTAACCTGCCGTATGGCGGCGCCAAGGGCGGGATCCGCGTTGACCCCTTTGCGCTGTCGGAAGGCGAGCTCGAGCGCCTGACGCGCCGCTACACCAGCGAAATTGGCCTGATCATCGGCCCGCAAAAAGATATTCCTGCGCCGGACGTTGGCACCAACGCCAAAGTGATGGCGTGGATGATGGACACCTATTCAATGAATCACGGCACTACCATCACGGGCGTGGTGACCGGTAAGCCTATCCACCTTGGTGGTTCACTGGGGCGCGAAAAAGCCACCGGGCGCGGCGTATTTATTACCGGCCGTGAAGTGGCACGCCGCAGCGGCATTGAAATTGAAGGTGCGCGAGTTGCCGTGCAGGGCTTTGGTAACGTCGGTAGCGAAGCAGCGCGCCTGTTTAACGATGCCGGGGCGCGCGTGGTAGCGATTCAGGACCACAGCGCCACGCTGTTCAACGCGGCAGGCATCGACCTGGTCGCGCTGAGCGAGTGGCAGGCAGCCAATAAAAAGATTGCCGGGTTCAGCGGCGCAGACGTTATCAGCGATGAGGCATTCTGGGACGTGGAAATGGAGATTCTGATCCCTGCCGCGCTGGAAGGTCAGATCACCCGTCAGCGCGCGGAAAAACTGCACTGCCGCATCGTGCTGGAAGGCGCAAACGGCCCAACCTTCCCGGAAGCCGATGACGTGCTGGCCTCACGTGGTATTACCGTCGTGCCGGACGTCGTGTGTAACGCCGGGGGCGTAACCGTCAGCTACTTTGAGTGGGTACAGGATATGGCCAGCTTCTTCTGGAGCGAGGACGAAATTAATGAGCGCATGGATAAGCTTATGACCGAAGCGATGGTCCACGTCTGGGATAAAGCGCGTGAGAAGACGTGCAGCCTGCGCACCGCCGCCTATATCGTGGCGTGCGAGCGCATCCTGATGGCACGTAAGGATCGCGGGATTTATCCGGGTTAATGGCAATATAGCCCCTCAAAAACCGTATTGAAGTAGGGTTGGCTCGAAGAATGGCAGGCTCCTTTAGGAACCTGCCTTTTTTTAGATCTTTTCCGCTCGGGCGTCCGCTTCGGCCTGCTGGTAACGCTGCTTAAATGCCTCGTTCTCTTCGACCAGGCGCAATGCCGCCTCGATCAGTTCATTCTGCACCAGCGTATCGGCACCGTCGCTGGTGGCCCAGTGAATGTACATCACGCACAGTGCCGCAACCTGCAGCTGCTCGCCCTCTTCATTGCTGCCGTCAAACTGATATTCGGCCAGCGACCAGCGGTAAATTTCAGCGACAAATGGCATATCACCACTTTCATCCAGCGCGGGTAAGGTGGCGAACAGTTCCAGCATCTCCGGGGTGGCGACGTAGTTCTGGCGGCCAACGGCATCCAGCTGGCGTCCGTGGGCGCGGGCCTTATTGGCCTGTTTGGCTTTCAGTTTGGCGCGTTTGTTACGTTTATCCTGTTTGGTGCTCACGGCTTTTCTCTGTCAGTAAAAAATTGGGCGGCAGGATAACATATCTGGTCAGGATTTCCCGATCATCAGCGACACCAGCCCGGCGGCAATCAGCGGCCCGACCGGCACGCCGCGAAACAGCGAGACGCCGATAATGGTGCCGATCAGCAGCCCACCAACGACGGTAGGCTGGCTGCTCATCAGCTGCACGCCGCGCCCGCCAACCCAGGAAACGAAAATGCCCACCGCGATTGCCAGCAGCGATTTCCAGTTCAGGAACGAGTGCATCAGCGTGGTGGATGGCAGCGAACCGCTGGCAATCGGCGCCATCACGCCAATGGTCAGGATAATGATCCCCACCGTGACGCCCTGCTTCTCAATCCACGGGAAGGTTTGCTGCAGCGGCGTCATGCGAATGGCAACCAGCACCAGCAGCGCAATGGTGACGGTGAGGTTGTGGCTGAAGTAGCTCAGGGCGGCAAGGAACAGCAGAATAGCGAGGGTCAAATCGAACATTTTTTACCTGATAACAGTTTCGCAACAAAGTGGTGAGCACAGCATAAAGAATTTTTTCAGCAACTCACCCTTTTTTTTCCGCTACGCCGCCGGCGTGACCCGCGCCCGCTTCAGGCAATCATTGGCTGGCATCAATCGCGGCCTGCAGGCTGACCTGCGGGCCACTCAGCACCGCCAGCGTACTGTTTATAAAGCGCTCCGCCCCGCTCATCGACGCCTGCGCCAGCACGATACAGCCCAGGGTGCATTCCGGACGTTGCTGAATATAGTGCGCAATTTCCTGATGATAGCCGTCAATGTCGCCCTGATTGAACCAGGCCCACGCGCGCGGGATCAGTTCGATCACCAGCCGTTCACCGGGAATAAAGGCGCTAAATAGCTGGGTGGTGGAGGCCAGCGTCGAGCTGGCGGTGCAGAGCACCAGTATCGTGCCGTGATAGCGCGAGGCGATTTTCGCCAGCGTGGCATCAATGCGCACCACCGGTTTGCTGAACGCGACCTCGTATGCCGCCACCCCAAGCGTGGTGCAGGTGACAATCACCGCATCCGCCTGCTGACACAGCTCTTCAATGGCCTGGCGCGTGGCGGCTGCGATCTCCGGGGTGACCTGCTGCTGCTCAATGGCTTGATCAAAAAGTTCACTCTCCACCCGGTGCAGCAGCTGGACGTCTTCATAGCCGAGCGCGCCGAGCGCCTGCTCGAACACTTCTATATTACTTCTGGCCGCGTGCAGGCAGGCAATGATGGTCATGGCCGCATCTCCTTTAACGTTGAAATGCTACTGTGGCAAATATCACAAAAAATGCCAGTAAAAAGGGCCTCTCTGAGAACGAATGTTTCACCCGATAAGCACCGCCGTGGTGCACTGCACCGTATTTGTTCGCTACCACCCTGCAACCTTTGTTTCAACAACCGCATTGTTCGCCTGCTGGCGGCACTTTTTGTCTCATAAGAAACTGGTATGGAAATTGCTTTTATTTACTCATGACGCAAAGGAGAGACAGATGAAAGCAATTATCATAGGTGCCGGTATTGGCGGTATGTGTGCGGCGATTGCGCTGCGGCGCGGCGGCATTGAGTGCGAGGTGTTCGAGGCGGTGAAAGAGATCAAACCGGTAGGTGCGGCGATCTCAGTCTGGCCAAACGGAGTGAAATGCCTCAACTATCTGGGGATGAGAGAAGCCCTGCGCGCCATTGGCGGTCCGATGCAGATGATGGCCTACAAAGACGGGTACAGCGCGGAAACGCTGACCCGCTTCAGCCTTGACCCGCTGGTTAAGGATTCCGGCGAGCGCCCGTATCCGGTAGCGCGTGCCGAGCTTCAGGCGATGCTGTTGGATACCTGGGGGCGCGACTCTGTTCAGTTCGGCAAACGGGTGGTCAGCGTGGAAGAAAAAAGTGACGGTGTCACTGCTTACTTCGACGATGGTTCAGAAGCACACGGCGACCTGCTGATCGCCTGCGACGGCACCCACTCGGCGATCCGCCAGCACGTGCTGGGTTATGCCACCGAGCGCCGTTACGCGGGCTATGTAAACTGGAACGGCCTGGTGGAGATTGATGAATCACTGGCTCCGGGCGACCAGTGGACCACCTTTGTCGGTGAAGGCAAACGCGTTTCGCTGATGCCGGTAGCGGGCAACCGCTTCTATTTCTTCTTCGACGTGCCGCTGCCAAAAGGGCTGGCGCAAGACCGCAGCACCCTGCGCGGCGATCTGAAGGGGTATTTCTCCGGCTGGGCCGCGCCGGTGCAGCAGCTGATCGAACGGCTGAACCCGGAAACCACTAACCGCGTGGAGATCCACGATATCGAACCTTTTGCGCAGCTGGTTAAAGGCCGGGTAGCGCTGCTGGGCGATGCGGCACACAGCACCACGCCGGATATCGGCCAGGGCGGCTGTGCGGCGATGGAGGATGCGGTGGTGCTGGCGATGATGCTGCACAGCAATTCGCTGGGCATTGAAGATGCGCTGCTGCGCTATCAGGACAAGCGCGCCGGGCGGGTAAAGGACCTGGTGCTGAAGGCGCGTAAGCGCTGTGATGTCACCCACGCTAAAGAGCCAGCGGTGACCGCAGAGTGGTACGCGGGGCTGCGCGAGGAGACTGGCGAGCGCATCCTGAACGGCATGTGCGAAACCATCCAGGGCGGTCCGCTGGCATAGCCCGCGATTTGCCCCTGTAAGCAGGGCCGATCGAAACAAAAGATCGGCCCCTGGGCGTTATTCTTGCAAACCCCGGTTGCGCAGCATCGGTTCGATCTCCGGGTCACGCCCGCGCCAGTCGTGGTAGAGCTGCTTCAGATCTTCGCTGTTGCCGCGTGACAGCACTTTGTCACGGAAGCGCTGACCATTTTCCCGCGTCAGGCCGCCGTGCTCTTCAAACCACGCAAAGCCATCATCCGCCAGCATTTCGGTCCACAGATAGGCGTAATAACCGGCGGCGTAGCCGTTACCCCAGATATGCTGGAAGTAGCTGGAGCGATAGCGCGGCGGCACGGCGGCCAGGTTGATTTTCTCCTCGCTCAGCGCGTGCTGTTCAAACTCATCGGTTTTCTGCACTGGCTGGTCGGCATGCAGCCCGTGCCAGTGCTGATCGAGCAGCGCGGCGGCCAGCAGCTCGCTCATGTCATAGCCTTTGTTGAAGGTGCTGGCGCGCAGCATCTTATCGCGCAGCGCGGCTGGCATCGGCTCCCCGCTCTGGTAGTGGCGGGCGAAGTGGCTGAACACCTGCTGGTTGCTGGCCCAGTGCTCGTTAAACTGCGACGGGAACTCAACAAAATCACGCGGCGTCTCGGTGCCGGACAGGCTGGCGTAGCGCTGGTCGGCGAACATGCCGTGCAGCGCATGACCAAACTCGTGGAACATCGTAATCACATCATCCCACGACAGCAGCGCAGGCTGGCCGGGCGACGGCTTGCTGAAGTTCGCCACGTTGTAAATCACCGGCTTACTGCCCAGCAGCGTCGACTGCTCGACAAAGTTGCCCATCCACGCGCCGCCGCCTTTGTTATCACGCTTGAACCAGTCGGCGTAAAACAGCGCCAGCGGCGTGCCGTCTTTATCCAGCACTTCATACACTTTGACATCCGGGTGATAGACCGGCAGATCGGGGCGTGGCTTAAAGGTAATGCCGTACAGCTGAGTCGCGGCATAGAACACGCCGTTCTCCAGCACGTTGTTCAGTTCGAAGTAAGGTTTGATCTGCGCCTCGTCGAGGTCATATTTGGCGCGGCGCACCTGCTCGGCGTAGAACAGCCAGTCCCACGGCGCCAGGGTAAAACCGCCCTGCTGCTGGTCGATGACCGCCTGGATATCAGCCGCTTCACGCCCGGCGCGCGCGGTGGCTGCCGGGACAATCTGGCGCATAAAATCGAGCGCGGCCTGCGGGGTTTTCGCCATCTGATCCTGCAGCTTCCAGGCGGCATAGCTGTCGAAGCCCAGCAGTTTGGCCTGCTGCGCCCGCACCTGCGCCAGCCGGGCGATCAGCTCGCGCGTGTCGTTGGCGTCGCCTTTTTCGGCGCGCGTCCAGCTGGCCTGATACAGTTTTTCACGCGTCGCGCGCTCGCTCAGGGTTTGCAGGTCCGGCTGCTGGGTGGTGTTTTGCAGGGTCAGGAGCCACTGGTTGCTCAGCCCGCGCGCCTGGGCCGCATCGGCCGCTGCGGCAATTTCTCCGGCGCTCAGCCCGGCCAGCGGCTGCTCGCTGCTGAACAGGACGCCGCCCGCTTTGGTGGCGGCCAGCAGGCGGTTGGTGAAGCGGGTGCTGAGCGTGGCAGACTCCTGATTCAGCGCTTTGAGCTGAGTTTTATCCGCGTCGGAAAGCTGCGCTCCGGCCAGTTCAAACGCCTGCCAGGTGACCTCTGTCAGCCGCAGCGACTCCGCATCCAGCTTCAGCTGCTGGCGCTGCTGATACACCGCGTCCAGCCTGGCGAACAGCTTGCCGTTGAGGTGAATATCGTCGTCGAGCGCCGCCAGTTTTGGCGACATCTCCTCATCCAGCGCCTGCAGTTCATCACTGGTATTGCCGGAGGTCATCGCGCTGAAAACGTTATACACGCGTGCCAGGCTCTGACCGCTCTGCTCCAGCGCCAGGTAAGTATTTTCAAAGGTCGGTGCGTCCGGGTTGTCGGCGATGCGGGCGATTTCGGCGCGCTTTTCCGCTATCGCCGCTTCCAGTGCCGGGCGATAGTCGGCACTGTGGATCTTGTCGAAGGGCGGTGCCTGGAACGGCAATGTACTGGCCTTGCTGAACGGGTTATCTTGCTGTCTCTGCATCTGCTGATGTTCCTTTTGCGATTCTGCCGCCTGCACGCTGGCGGTGACTGCCATACTGATGGCCCAGACTAACGGTGCAATCCTCATAACTTTACCCTCATCCCTGTTGACGAATCACCAGCTTAGGCGCAGATGCGCCGGGTTGCAAAGTCATTGCTGGCGCTGATAACAGGCGATGATCTCCCCCGCCACCGCCACGGCAATCTCGGCGGGCAGCTTGCCTTTCACGTCCGGTAGCCCTATCGGGCAGCGCATCCCAGCCAGCTGCTCGCGGCTGAAGCCTTTGCCCTCCAGCCGGTAATCAAAGCGCTGGCGCTTAGTTTCAGAACCAATCACACCAAAATAGCGCGCATCGCCGCGCCGCAGGATCGCTTCACACAGCTGTAAATCGCGCGGGTGATGGTGGGTCATCACCACGTAATAGCTGTTGGCGGGCATCAGCTTGACCTGATCGAGGGGGTCTTCCAGACAGCACGCCGTCACCCCTGGCGGCACCGCCGAGAACTGCTGAGGCCGTTCATCAACCCAAAATACGTGACAGGGTAACGTTGACAGCAGGTTCACCAGCGCCTGACCGACGTGCCCGGCGCCAAAAACGGCGATCTGCGGCTGCGGCTGTACCAGCGGCTCGAAAAGAATGCTGGTGACGCCGCCGCAGCACTGCCCGAGGCGTGCGCCAAGGTTGAATTGCTCATGCCGCGCCTGTACACCCGGGGTTTGCAGCATCTCGCGGGCGATAGCGATGGCCTGAAACTCAAGATGGCCGCCGCCAATGGTCAGCCAGGTGTTATCCTGGCTGACGATCATCTTGCTGCCGCGATCGCGCGGCACTGAGCCTTTATCATCGAGCACCGTCAGCAGCACGCAGGCCTCAGCGCGCGCGCGCAGATTCGCCAGAATAGTGATCCAGTCATCGCTACGCATTATCCCCTCCCGCACGCATTTTTTCCGCCCCCCAGAACACTCGCTCCGGGGTAGCCGGGGCATCCAGCAGCGGATGCTGGCGATAGCCGCCTACGCTGGCAACCGCGTCCTGCAGCGCGCACCACACCGCAATACCCAGCATAAACGGCGGCTCGCCGACCGCTTTGGAATGGAACACGGTCTCTTTTGGATTTTTGCGATTTTCAACCAGCGTCACGCGCAGGTCATGCGGCACATCGCCAATCGCCGGGATTTTGTAACTGGCCGGGCCATCGGTCATCAGCCGCCCTTCGGCATTCCACACCAGTTCCTCGGTGGTCAGCCAGCCCATGCCCTGTACAAAACCGCCTTCAACCTGGCCGATATCAATCGCCGGGTTAAGCGAAGCGCCCACATCGTGCAGGATATCGGCACGCAGCAGGCGGTATTCGCCGGTCAGGGTATCCACCATCACTTCCGCGCAGGCCGCGCCGTAAGCGTAGTAATAGAATGGTTGCCCGCGTCCCGCCAGGCGATCGTAGTGGATGCCCGGCACGCGGTAATAGCCGGCGGCGGAGAGCGGCACCTGGTTGAGCCACGCCTGCTGCGCCACTTCGGCGAAGGTAAAATGCTTGTCGCCAACTTTGACGATGCCGTTGCTGAAGCGCACCTGCTCCTCAGAGCAGTGATGTACTTTGCACAGCATGGCGATCAGCCGGTCGCGCAGGATCTCCGCCGCATTCTGCGCCGCCTTGCCGTTGAGATCGGTGCCGCTGGAGGCCGCCGTCGGTGAAGTATTGGGTACTTTGCCGGTATCGGTCGCGGTGATCTGGATGCGATCGACGTCGATTTGCAGCACTTCAGCGACGATCTGCGCCACTTTGGTGTTTAGCCCCTGGCCCATCTCGGTGCCGCCGTGATTCAGCTGGACCGTGCCGTCGGTGTAGATCAGAATCAGCGCCCCGGCCTGGTTGAGGAAGCTGGAGGTAAACGAGATGCCGAACTTAACCGGCGTCAGCGCCAGGCCGCGCTTCATTACGCTATTGGCGGCATTAAACGCCGAGATTTCGGCACGGCGGGCGGCGTAGCCTGCACTCTCTTCCAGCTGGGCGGTCATCTCCTCCAGCAGGTTATCTTCCACCGTCTGATAATAGTGGGTGACGTTGCGCGTCTCTTTGCCGTAGTAGTTACGCTTGCGCACTTCCAGCGGGTCGAGGCCCAACTCGCGGGCGATATGGTCCATAATCTGCTCAATGGCGACCATGCCCTGCGGCCCGCCAAAGCCGCGATAGGCGGTATTGGACGCGGTATTGGTGCGACAGCGATAGCCGGTAATCAGAGCATCGCCAAGGTAATAGGCATTGTCAGCGTGGAACATCGCACGATCGACGATAGAACCTGAGAGATCGAGCGAATAGCCGCAGTTGCCCGCCAGATCGATTTTTACCCCGCAGAAGCGCCCTTCATCATCCACCCCGACGTCATAGCGCACAAAGAACGGATGGCGTTTGCCGGTGGTGCGCATATCGTCGCGGCGCGACAGGCGCATTTTTACCGGCCTGCCGCTTTTACCTGCCGCTACCGCGCACAGGCAGGCAACGCCCGCGGCCTGCGTCTCTTTACCGCCGAAGCCGCCGCCCATACGGCGCATGTCGATGGTCACTTTATTCATCGTCACACCCATTACCGAGGCCACCAGCTTCTGCACTTCGGTCGGGTTCTGGGTTGATGAGTAAACCTGCAGCGCACGATCTTCACCGGGCACCACCAGCGCCACCTGAGTTTCCAGATAGAAGTGCTCCTGACCGCCAATGTGAAATTCACCCTGCAGGCGGTGGGCCGCACGCGCCAGCGCCGCTTGCGCATCGCCGCGCTGGTGGATGTGCGGCTGCTGGACAAAGCTTTGCTGCTCCAGCGCCTGCTTCACGTCCAGCAGCGGGGTGAGCGGCTGGTACTCAATTTTTGCCAGCATCGCCGCCTGACGCGCCGCCTGCTCGCTTTCGGCTGCCACCACCAGCACCATCTGACCGGCATACTCCACCACGTCCTGCGCCAGCAGCGGGTCGCCAGGCTCCAGCGGCCCGATATCCACATCACCCGGCACGTCGCGCCAGGTCAGCACGCTCACTACCCCGGGCACCGCGTAGCAGGCTGCGACATCAATGCTGATAATGCGCGCATGGGCATGTTCGCTGAGGCGCGGGCAGAGGTGCAGCATCCCAGGCAGCTCAAGGCGATCGTCAATATATTGCGCTGCGCCGCTAACGTGCAGCGCCGCGCTCTCATGCTTGTTGCTCTTGCCAACGCCGTTCTGAATGCCCTGCTTAAACTGGTGGGCAATCACCTCTTCACTGACCTGCGGGCGATTATGAGACATAGCGGGCAACCTCCGTAATGGTCAGTTCACCGTTGAGATCGGCGTAGTAGCGGCGCAGCAGATTTTTCGCCAGCTGCAGGCGATAAGCCGCGCTGGCGCGGAAGTCGCTCAGCGGCTGGAACTCCTGCTCCAGGGCTTTGCAGGCTTGTTCGATGGCGCAGAGCGTCAGCGGCTGGCCAAGCAGCAGCTGTTCACAGCGCGAAGCGCGCTGCGGGATCGCCGCCATGCCGCCAAAGGCAATGCGCACGTGCGACACGCAGTTTTGCGCATCGGTTTGCAGCGTGAAGGCGGCAAATACAGCGGAGATATCATCCTCCAGCCGTTTGGAGACCTTCCAGGCGCGGAAATTTCGTCCGGCCGCGGTTTTGGCTATCACGATAGCGCGGATAAACTCGCCAGCGCGCAGCGCGGTTTTACGGTAGCCGAGGAAGAACTCACTGATTGCCAGGCGGCGCACTTCATCACCGCGCTGCAGCAGCAGCTCCGCGTCCAGCGCCAGCAGCATCGGCGGCGTATCGCCAATCGGCGAAGCGTTAGCGATGTTGCCGCCCAGCGTGCCCTGATGGCGGATCTGCAGTGAGGCAAAGCGCTCCAGCAGCTGGCTGAACGCCGGAATTTCCGCGCTCAGCAACTGCCAGCAGTGATGTAAAGAGGCCCCGGCCCCCAGCACAATCTCCTCGCTGCCAATTTCACACTGTTTCAGTTCATCGACGTGGCCGAGAGCAATCATCAGCGGCAGCGCCTGATGCTGCTGCGTCACCTGCAACGCGAGGTCGGTGCCGCCCGCCAGCAGCCGCGCCTGCGGATTGGCCAACAGCGCCGCGCTGAGCTGACCGATAGTTTTTGGCAGCAGGCAATGGTTGCCCTGCCGCGCGATCTCCTGCATCTCGCTGTTTTGCAGCGCCAGCAGGCGTTCTACCGTCGCGGCTTCCTGCTGCTGAAAACTGTCGCTGACCGGCGCGGCACAGGCCTGCTGCGCCGCCGCAACAATTGGCCGATAGCCGGTACAGCGGCAAAGGTTGCCCGCCAGCGCCTGCTCAATCTGCTGATGGTTTGCGCTGCCCTGCTTTTGCAGCGTGAACAGCGACATCACAAAGCCCGGCGTACAGAAGCCGCACTGCGACGCGTGGCAATCAACCATCGCCTGCTGCACCGGGTGTAACCCCTCCGGCTGGCGCAGATCTTCAACGCTAATCAGCTGTTTGCCCTGCAGGCTGCTGACAAACGTCAGGCAGCTGTTGACCGTTTCATAGTGCATTTTCCCGTTTTCTACCCGGCCAAGCGTGACGGTGCAGGCGCCGCAGTCGCCGGAGGCGCAGCCCTCTTTCGTGCCGCAGCGCCGCTGGTTCTGGCGCAGATAGTTGAGCACCGTCAGATTCGGGTCGATCTCCTGCTCGCTTACCAGGCGCTGATTGAGTAAGAACTGGATCATGCTGCACGCTCCATTTTATCGCTCTGCCAGACGCAGCGCCCGTTGACCCAGGTGGCGGCGATATTGCGGTCGTCACCCAGCGTCATCAGCACGAACAGTTTTTCCCAGATATCGCGGCTGTTGGCGTGGCGCATCTGCTGCAGCGGGGAAACAGCCGGGTCGAGCACCACAAAATCGGCCTCTTTGCCCGGCATGAAATTGCCAATCTTCTGGTCGAGATCCAGCGCTTTCGCGCCGCCCAGCGTGGCGTGGTAAAAAGCTTCACAGGCGGAGAGCCTGTAGCGCTGCAGCTGGCCAACCTTGTAAGCCTCGCCCAGCGTTTGCAGCATATTAAAGGTGGTGCCCGCGCCGACGTCGGTGCCAATACCCATCTTCACCCCTTTATGCCAGCAGGTTTGCAGATTAAACAGCCCGCTGCCGAGGAACAGGTTAGAGGTCGGGCAGAATGCCACCGCGGAATCCGTGGCGTGCAGGCAGTCCCACTCGCCATCGTCAAGATGCAGGCAGTGGGCAAACAGGCTGCGCTTGCCGGTCAGCTGGTACTGGTGATACACGTCAAGATAGCCGTTGTGATGCGGGAACAGCGCCTTCACCCATTCGACCTCCTGCGGGTTCTCGCTCAGGTGAGTATGCAGCCAAATATCCGGATATTCGGCGCGCAGCTGCTGTACCTTGCTCAGTAACTGCGGGGAGGAGGTCGGGGCAAAGCGCGGGGTCAGCGCGTAGCTCAGGCGGCCGTGATTGTGCCAGCGTTCGATCAGCGCTTTGGTCTGCTGGTAGCTCTGCTCCGGGGTTTCGGTCAGGCTCTCCGGCGCGTTGCGATCCATCATCACCTTGCCGGCAATCAGCCGCATCTCCAGCGCCGCAGCCGCGGTAAACAGTGCATCGACCGATTCAGGATGCACGGTGCCAAATACCAGCGCGGTGGTGGTGCCGTTGCTCAGCAGCTGCTGGAGGAAAAATGCCGACATGCGCGCCGAGTGCTGGGGGCAGTGATACTGGCTTTCCACCGGGAAGGTGTACTGATTGAGCCACTCCAGCAGCTGCTCACCAAACGCGCCGATCATTTCGGTTTGCGGGTAGTGAATATGGGTGTCGACAAAGCCAGGCACGATCAGGCGGCCGCGATAGTCGAGTGCCCCATTCCCCGGCTGCAGCAGGTGCTGCCCCTGCTGCCACTCATACAGGCCGACGATTTCGCCCGCGTTCAGCAGCAGCAGTCCGTCTTCAATATGGCGTGCGGCGTCCGGCAGCTGCTGAGGATTTTCCACCGTGCGGGTGATATCAAAAAAGCTGGCGCGTATCGCCTGGGTATAGGTCACTGACATAACATTTCCTTTATTGAGGCGGCCTCACCCTGTTCAGTATTTACCAGCAGTGAGGTTTTTACCCGTAATCAAATAACTTTCTTATCAGTGTAGTTTTGCAATTGTTGTGCCAGCCGGAAAAAATAAATTTTCGTTAAATTACAGTTAGTTAAAATTATCCTTAATAAACTCTGTTATTCAGGCTTAATAAACGATTGCGCAATCGGTTGCTAATAATGCAACCGATTGCTAATGGGCAACAGTGCGCTTAATGATTGGGATGACAGTTTATTTGGCCGGGCCTGCGCCCTTTTTTGGCGCATTTCAGCATTGAGGTGCACCAGCAGTGTGCAGCTTTTGGTATTAACCCATAACAAAACGCTCCTTTATCGGCGGCGCGGCATAATGTTAAGGTAAGAAAAATCCAAAATGTGTTGAGGAACAGTGAGATGATCGTATTTGTTACCGGTGCTACCGCCGGTTTTGGTCAGAGTATTACCCGCCGCTTTGTCGCTCAGGGACATAAAGTCATTGCCACCGGCCGCCGCCAGGAGCGCCTGGATGCGTTACAGCAGGAGCTGGGCGACAGCGTCTATACGCTGGTTCTCGACGTGCGCGATCGCGCCGGCATTGACGCGGCGGTGAATAGCCTGCCGGCGGAGTGGCGCAACATTGACGTGCTGGTGAATAATGCCGGCCTGGCGCTGGGCATTGAACCGGCACAGCGTGCCAGCCTGGAAGACTGGGAAAATATGATCGACACCAATAACAAGGGCCTGGTGTATATGACGCGCGCCATTCTGCCCGCCATGGTGGAGCGCAACGTTGGCCATATCATCAATATCGGTTCGATTGCCGGCAGCTGGCCGTACCCGGGCGGTAACGTCTACGGCGCGACCAAAGCGTTTGTACGTCAGTTCAGCTTTAACCTGCGTACCGACCTGCACGGCACCGCGCTGCGCGTTACCGATATCGAACCGGGCCTGGTCGGCGGCACCGAGTTCTCCAATGTGCGCTTTAAGGGCGATGATGCCAAAGCGGGTAGCGTGTATGACGGCGCCGAACCGTTGACGCCGGAAGATGTGACCGAAGCGGTCTGGTGGGTGGCTACCCTGCCGAAACACGTCAATATCAACGCGCTGGAGATGATGCCAGTCGGCCAAAGTCAGGCTGGCCTGCGCGTGCACAAAGGGTAATGAACCTGCGGCGGGCGACTCAGGCCCGCCCCCATCCGGCAACGATAATCAACACTCCGCAGAACGCCACCAGCGCCCCAAGCCAGTCGAAAGTGCTAAGCCGAACACCCTCAATAAAGCGCAACCACAGCAGCGCCGTGACCACATACACGCCCCCATAGGCGGCGTAGACGCGCCCACTGGCGGCCGGGTGCAGCGTCAACAGCCAGACAAACAGCATCAGGCTGACTGCTGCCGGCAGCAGCAGCCATGGCGAACCGTTCTTTTTCAGCCACAGATACGGCAGGAAACAGCCGACGATTTCGGCCAGTGCGGTGGCAAAGAAAAGTAAAATGGTGGTCAGCAAAGGTAAATTCTCACTCAAAGTTCAACGGCGCAACCGCGTGACTGGTCGCTGCCTGAAAGCTGGTGATATACTAACAAACATCGTCCGCGCAGTCGCGACAGCGGGCTGCCCATTGAAAGGAAACTATGATGAAAACAGTACAACACCGTCTGAAGCAGGCGACACTGCCGCTATTAATGCTGGCAGCCCTGTTCTCCGTCCAGCACAGCGCGCAGGCACGCACCGACCGCCTGGTGATCGAGGATGGCGATAACTCACTGACTAAAGAAGAAGCGCGCCAGCAGAAAGAGCAGTGGGATGACACCCGCAATCTGCGCCATAAGGTTAACTCCCGCACCGAGAAAGAGTTCGACCGCGTTGACCGCGCTTTTGATACCAGCGAAGCCTGTGAAAAAAGCCTCAATCTGAATGCCTACTGGGAGCCGAAAACCCTGCGCTGCCTCGACCGTCGCACCGGTCGTCCGGTCACGCCTTAACCACTCCGGCACTGTTATTACTGCTAATTTAAGGATGATAAGATGAAGAGTTTCAAGTGGATATTAACCGCCCTCGTCGTTGCCACTCCTCTGGCCGTTCAGGCATCTTGCGAAACGGTCAAGGCCGATATTAACCAGAAAATCATCAATAACGGGGTTCCGGCCTCCGGCTTTACGCTGGATATCGTGCCGAATGACCAGGCCGATCAGGCGGGTGGCCAGGTCGTGGGTCATTGCGAAAACGACACGCAGAAGATTGTTTACAAGCGCAGTGGCAATAACGATGACAGCAGCGTCCCTGCTGCTGCCGGTACCTCGCAGGATACTTCCGCGCAGTAACATTCCGCGGGCCAGGCATGCCTGGCCCCTACCAAACGTTATAATATTTACGCCATCTGCAGGGTCAGGCATGCCTGGCCCGCCTCAACAATTATAAAGTTATAATATATTCGTCATTTGTAGGGGTCAGGCATGCCTGACCCGCCTCAAAAAATTAATGCGGTTTCAGCGCCGGGATCATCCGTGACACCAGCAGGCTCATCACCGCCACCCCCAGCGATACTGCAAATACCCAATGCAGCGACAGCGCGATTTCACTCAGCATATGCTGCAGGCTGTCCGCCTCGATCGCCGCGCGCTGGCTGTGGGACATCACCTGCTGTACCGGGTCGTTGCTATGCGGCAGGCGCAGCAGCAGATTATAATTCAGCACCGCTCCCATCACCGCCGTTCCCAGCGCCGAGCCGAGCATGCGGCTAAACATGATTGACGCGGTACAGATGCCGCGAATGGCGAAGTCGGCGGTATTTTGCACCGCAATCAGGAAGGTGGTGCTGGTCATGCCCATCCCGGTGCCAATCACAAAGGCGAAAAAGCCGGCGTGCCACACCGGGCTTTCACGATGCAGGGTGAGCAGCAGCGCGGTGCCGGCAATCAACAGCAGCGAGCCGAGCAGCGCGGTAAAGCGGTACGAGGTGCGCTGCATCAGGCGCCCGCTCAGCGTACTGGCAAGCGGCCAGCCGATTGACATCATCGCCAGCGCACTGCCCGCCTGCAGCGGCGTGCCGCCGTTAACCCCCTGGATCCAGGTGGGCAGAAAGGCGCTGATGCCCATCATCGCCGCACCGATCAGCAGATTTCCGGCATTACCTGCCAGCAGCGTGCGGCTACGCCAGATGGCCATCGGGAACAGCGGTTGGTTGGCGTTACGCTCGTGGTGCAGCAAGGCGTAGCCGGCGATACATGCCACAATGACCAGTCCGGCGACCAATGGCAGCCCCAGTGATTCCGCCTGCAGTAACGCCACCAGCAGCGCGCTGACCGTCAGCATCAGCAAGGCGCTGCCCGTCAGGTTCAGGCGGTGCGGACTTTTCTCCTTCGATTCCGGGAAGAAGCGCGCCAGCAGCAGCATCGAAATAATGCCGATCGGCACATTGACCCAGAAAATCAGCGCCCAGTTAAAGTGCTGCACCAGCCACGCGCCGGTTAACGGGCCAACGATCGCCGCCACGCCCCAGACGCTAGACAGCCAGCCCTGGATCCCCGCCCGCTCTTTCGGCGGATAGACATCGGCAATAATAGTGGAGGTGAGCGGCATGATGGCCCCGGCCCCCAGCCCCTGTAGTGCGCGGAACAGGATCAGCCAGCCCATATTGGTGGCGAAGCCGCACAGCACCGAACCGCATAAAAACAGGCCTGTACCAATAAAGAACATGCGCTTTCTGCCCCATAAATCTGCCAGCCGCCCGTAAATCGGCACGCTGACTGCCTGGGTGAGCAGATAGATAGAGAACACCCAGCCAAACTGTGAGAAACCTCCCAGCTCGGCGATAATCGTGGGCATAGCCGTAGCAACAATGGTGACCTCGATCGCCGCCATAAACATCGCCAGCATCGAGGCGATCAGGATCCAGTGGCGCTGCGCCACGGGATTAGCAATATTTTCCGACATAGTTTCCCCGTCCTTCGTTCATCCCTTTAGTGTGGAGCATTTTAGAGCAAACAGTTTCCGAAATGTGCTTATCTGAATTAGTGACATTGTCACCTGTTGACGATAAATTTTTTTCATTGATGGCTTTTCCAGCGCTGGCAAAGGCTTAAGCGTGATTTAGCTTAAAACTATCCTCCTGATTTTCGGCCTAAAATTTGGCACTTCTCCCGCTTCGCTGCTATAGATTTTTAGGCGAACTTACCGGGTAAAACGCTAGTAACACATTTAATCATCACTTTTAGTGCTTATCTGCATCCAGGGAGAACCATGATATGCAAAATTCCACGCTGTTGCAGCGTGCCTTACTGGCGGTGCTGTTTATCGCCGCTATCGTTGGCCTGCTGGTCTGGGGGCTTGGCGTAGAGACTATTCAGGCTCGCCGCGTTGATCTGATTTACCTCGGTCAGCAACATATGAAGCTGGTGTTCTGGTCACTGCTGTTTGCGCTGCTGATTGGCATTCCGAGCGGCATTCTTCTTAGCCGCCCTTTTGCCCGCCGCTGGGCGGAATACGTGATGCAGATCTTTAACGTTGGCAATACCCTGCCGCCGCTGGCGGTACTGGCGCTGGCGATGGTGGTGATCGGCATTGGCGATCGCCCGGCGATTATCGCACTGTTTCTGGCGTCGCTGCTGCCGATTGTGCGCAACACCTACGCCGGCCTGTGCTCGGTGCCCGCTTCACTGCTGGAGGCCGCTGACGGCATTGGCATGACGAAAGGCCAGCGCCTGTACCAGGTTGAGCTGCCCAATGCGTGGCCGGTGATGCTGTCCGGCATTCGCGTGGCGACGGCAATTAACGTCGGCACCGCCCCGCTGGCGTTTCTGATTGGTGCCAGCAGCTACGGCGAGCTGATTTTCCCGGGGATTTACCTGAATGATTTCCCTACGCTGATCCTTGGCGCTGCCGCCACGGCACTGTTTGCGTTGATCCTGGATATGCTGCTGGCCGGTCTTGGCCGCCTGCTCAGCCCGCATACTGCGGCATAACAATAATTAGGAGCTGATAATGGCTGATTTCCCGTTAACCCGCTGGCTGCGCCACGGCGCACTGGCGCTGACCGCCTCGCTGGCGCTGAGCGGCGCGGCTGCGGCGGCACCGCTGGTGATGACCACTAAAAGTTTTACCGAACAGCACATTCTGTCGGCGCTGACCACCCAGTACCTGCGCAAACAGGGCTTTGAAGTGGAACCCAAAACCAACATTGCCACCACCATCGCCCGTAACGCAATGATCAACAAGCAGGTCGATATGACCTGGGAATATACCGGTACCTCGCTGATAATTTTTAACCATATTTCAAAACCTATGCCGCCTGATGAAGCGTATCAGACGGTGAAAAAGCTGGACGCCAGGCTGGGTCTGGTGTGGCTCAACCCCGCGCCGATGAACAACACCTACGCCTTCGCCATGAAGCGCGAACGCGCCGACGCCGAGCATATTGATACGATGTCACAAATGGTGGCAAAGCTGGAGCAGGTGCGCAAAAACGACCCCGACCATAACTGGATGCTGGGCCTTGATCTTGAGTTTGCCGGGCGCTCCGATGGCCTGAAGCCGTTGCAGAAAGCCTACAGCATGGAGCTGGACCGCCCGCAGATCCGCCAGATGGACCCGGGGCTGGTTTACAACGCCATTCGTGATGGCTTTGTTGATGCCGGTCTGGTGTACACCACCGACGGGCGCGTAAAAGGCTTCGATTTGAAAGTGCTGAAGGACGATAAAGGCTTCTTCCCAGGCTATGCGGTAACGCCGGTGGTGACCGAGCAGGCGCTGAAAGATCATCCGGGACTGGATACGGCGTTGAATAAGCTGTCGCCGCTGATCACTGATGAGGCAATAACCGAAATGAATAAACGCGTGGATATTGACCATCAGTCGCCGCAGCAGGTGGCCCGCGATTTCCTGAAATCTCACGGCATGCTCTGAGGAGACAGTTATGGATACCCTTCACTACATGATTGATAACTGGGGCTACCTCGCTTCCCTCACCTTCCAGCATTTATGGCTGGTGGCGCTGGCGGTGGGCTTCGCCATTGTGATTGGCGTGCCGCTCGGCATTCTGATTGTGCGTTTTAAGTGGCTGGCAACGCCGATATTAGGGCTGGCAACTATCGTGTTGACCATTCCGTCGATTGCGCTGTTTGGCCTGATGATCCCGCTGTTTTCGATGATCGGTCAGGGCATCGGCGTACTGCCCGCCGTGACTGCGGTGTTCCTTTACTCGCTGCTGCCGATTGTGCGCAACACGCACACCGCGCTGGAAAACCTGCCGGCTGGGCTGCGTGAAGCCGGGCGCGGTATCGGCATGACGTTCTGGCAGCGCCTGCGCTGGGTGGAGATCCCGATGGCGCTGCCGGTCATCTTCGGCGGTATCCGCACGGCGGTGGTGATGAACGTTGGCGTGATGGCGATTGCCGCGATTATCGGCGCGGGCGGCCTTGGCCTGCTGTTGCTGGACGGCATCAGCGGCAGTGATATCCGCATGCTGATTGCTGGCGCATTAATGATCTGTTTACTGGCTATTATTCTTGACTGGCTGCTGCACCGCCTGCAGCTGGCGCTGACACCTAAGGGGATTCGATAATGATAAAACTGGAAAACCTCACCAAAACCTTTAAGCAGAAAAACGGTAACAGCTTTAACGCCGTTGATAATGTCAGCCTGAACGTGCCGGAAGGCGAAATGTGCGTCCTGCTCGGCCCTTCCGGCTGCGGCAAAACCACCACGCTGAAGATGATTAACCGCCTGATCCCTTCCAGCAGCGGCAAAATTCTGATTAACGGCGAGGATACCAGCGGCTTAGACACCGTGACGCTGCGCCGCAATATTGGCTATGTGATCCAGCAGATCGGGCTGTTCCCGAATATGACTATCGAAGAGAACATTACCGTGGTGCCGCGTATGCTGGGCTGGGAAAAGCAGCGCTGCAAAGAGCGCGCCCGCGAGCTGATGAGCATGATGGCGCTGGATGCCAACAAGTTTCTTCACCGCTATCCGCGCGAGATGTCCGGCGGCCAGCAGCAGCGCATTGGGGTAATCCGCGCGCTGGCGGCGGACCCACCGGTGCTGCTGATGGATGAGCCGTTCGGTGCGGTCGACCCGATTAACCGCGAAGTGATCCAGAATGAGTTCCTCGAGATGCAGCGCCAGCTGAAGAAAACCGTGATGCTGGTCAGCCACGATATCGATGAGGCGCTGAAGCTCGGTGACCGTATTGCCGTGTTCGGCCAGGGAAAAATCGTGCAGTGCGCCAGCCCGGATGAGCTGCTGGCAAAACCGGCTAACGAGTTTATCGGGTCGTTTGTTGGCCAGGACCGCACGCTGAAGCGGCTACTGCTGGTGCAGGCGGGCGATGTTACCGATCGGCAGCCTACGCTTACCGTGCAAAAATCCACGCCGCTGGCAGAAGCGTTCGGCATGATGGATGACAACGATTTACGTTCAATCACCGTGGTGGATAATGACGGCA
Organism: Erwinia sp. V90_4; assembly: GCF_029967685.1. Taxonomy (NCBI): domain Bacteria; kingdom Pseudomonadati; phylum Pseudomonadota; class Gammaproteobacteria; order Enterobacterales; family Erwiniaceae; genus Erwinia; species Erwinia sp. V90_4. Next base: position 28,836 of record NZ_JASCAQ010000073.1, read on the forward strand.
AACCGCTGGGCTTTGTGAAACGTCGCGAGGCGCGCGCTGCCAGCGGCGTCTGTGCCGATATGCTGCACAAGTTTACCGTCACCGGCAAGGCGGAAGAGAACCTGCGCGTGGTGCTGTCAAAGCTGTACGAGCACAATCTGGTCTGGATGCCGATCGTCGATGAAGACGGCCGCTACAGCGGGGAGATTTCGCAGGATTATATTGCGGATTACCTCAGTTCAGGCCGTACCCGCCGCGTACTGAACGTTAGCTAATCATCTGGGTAGGGGCAGGCATGCCTGCCCCCTACGATGTTGCTGCCTAATCTTCTACAGCTTTAGCGCGCTTAAATCGAGATAGTGCGCCAGCTCGCGCGTTTCGGCTCGCGGCAGATACGGCAGCTCCCCCAGCAGCGGCGCCGGGATCTTATCCCTCAGCACGTCGATAATTTGCGCATAGTGCGCCAGCCCCGGATTTATCCGGTTGGCAACCCAGCCCAGCAGCGGCAATCCATCATTCACTACCGCCTGCGCCGTCAGCAGCGCATGGCTGATGCAGCCCAGCTTGATCCCCACCACCAGTACCACCGGCAGCTGTTCCTGCACCGCCCATTCCGATAACGCACGCAAATCGTTCATCAGGCTGCGCCAGCCGCCCGTCCCTTCCACCACGGTGTAATCCGCCTGCCCGTCCAGTGCCCTCAGCCCATGGCTGAGCGTGGCGTAATCAATCGGCGTGCGGCTGGTGCTGATTTCATCTTCCAGCAGGGTGACCGGGTTGATCGCCTGGTACGGCAGTAGAATCGATGATGAAGCCTGCAGAACCAGCGCATCTTTATTGCGCGGCCCCTCTTCGGTCTGCTGGCTGCTTTTAGCCACAGGTTTATAGCCTACGGCCTGTTTACCCTGCGCTGCCAGCTTCTGTAGCAGCGCGCGGGACACCACCGTTTTGCCGACTTCTGTATCGGTTCCGGTAACAAATAGACGTTTCAACATGAATGGCTCCGGCAGGCCCTGTCTGTCCAGGGTAATCATTTTCGTACTTTACAAGTGAGCGAAAATTGTAGGGCAGTACCGCCCGCCGGAGATTGCGTTAGCGCAAGATTTAGTGGATTTATCAGCCCTGTAGCAGCTTGATTAATAACGAACCGTTATACAGGGCATCTTTGACCAGCGCGGCGCCCGGCATGGTGCCGAGATTAACAAACTCGGTTGGTTCAACCTGTAAGTCAGCGCTGTAGCGGGGTAGCGCCTGCTGGCGAATGCAGGTGGCGATAGCGGGGAACAGCACGCTCTGGGCACGATTAAGCGGGGAACCGATAAGAATTTTTTGAGGATGGAACAGATTAACCATAATGGCCACAATGCGCCCCACGCTGCTACCGACCCCGGCGATGACATCGCAGGCCAGCTGATCGCCAGCCAGCGCCGCGTCGCACAGCGCATCAATCGTCAGAGGCTGATTATGCAGCGTTGAGCTCATCGACGCCTGCATGCGCTGCGCGGCCAGCTCCAGCATGCTGTCGATACTGGCCACGGTTTCCAGGCAGCCGTGATTGCCGCAGTAGCAGCGCTTGCCCCACGGATCGACCTGCGTGTGGCCAATTTCCACCAGCGTACTGCTGCCACCGTGCAGCAACCGGCCACCGGTAATCACACCGGCGCCAACATGATGGTCAATCACCACCTGCAGGACATCGCTGGCATCGCGCGAGGCGCCAAACAGCGACTCCGCCATGGTCCAGGCGCAGATGTCGTGCTGGATATAGACCGGCAGCCCGGTGCGCTTCGCCAGTTCTGGCCCCAGCGGCATATCATCAACCTGATAAAACGGCATGCGGTGCACAATGCCGGACTGGCTGTTCATAATCCCGGGCAGCGTAATGGCGATAGCGGTAAGGCGTTCCAGCTTGTGCTGGTGATCGATAAAGAACCGATCGATGAGCTGGATGATGCGCATCAGCAGCGGCTGGTCAGCCTCGGCAGGCAGCGGAAATTGCTGCTCCACCACCATTTTGCTGCTGAGATCGCGCAGCGCGAGCGTGATGTCGCCGTTGCCAATGCGGGCAGAGAGATAGTGCCAGGCCTGGGTGTCCAGCACCAGGCCAACCGCCGGACGCCCACGGCTGCCCGGCTCCTGAAACTCGGTTTCCTGTACCAGATGAGCTTCCAGCATTTCGCGCACAATTTTGGTAATACTGGCCGGGGCCAGCTGAGCTTTTTTGGACAGCTCAATCCGCGAGATGGGCCCAAACCTGTCGATCAGTCGGTACACCGCTCCGGCATTAGTCTGTTTTATCTGATCGATATGACCAGGCTGACTATCCGCAATCACACCCCACTCCTGATTATTACCTGCCCGTCACAGCCGAAATGCGACCGAAAGAAGCACTTATTTTCACGCTTCAAAATAAAGCCATCTGTGCATGGTGAAACACTTATCAGATGGCGTCAAATATTTGATTCGATATGTGATTTACAGCACATAAACCAGCGCCATGCGCTCATGTTTTCTGCGAAAAAGAGCGTTCCTGGCGCAGGAGCAGTGACATCATCGCTGCCGTCACCGCCGGAATTTCCCGCTGCTTCGACCACACCAACCACATTTCAGACTGCGCGTCCTGCTCCTCCAGTGGGATCCACACCACATCGCTTAGCCGCACGCGGTGAAACGAGGCGGGTAAAATAGAGACGCCCAGCCCGGTAGAGACCAGACCGATGATCGTCATGGCTTCCCCCACCTCCTGGGCAATGTTTGGCTGGATCTGATAGCGGCGCAGCAGCTCCAGCACCTCGCTATAGAGTGCCGTGCCAACGCTGGGGTCAAAAAAGACAAACGCTTCCTGCGCCAGATCGCTAAGCGCAATTTTCTGCCGTGTTGCCAGACGGTGAGCGCGATGAACCAGCGCGTACATCGGCTCACGCAGTAACAGCTGATGGTTGAGATTGTCCGGCAGATCGGTATTGCGCATCACGCCCAGATCCAGCCGTCCGTCGCTGAGCGGCGCCAGCTGCTGGCGGGTGTTGATCTCCTGCATCTGCACGTGCACGGCGGGAAAGCGCTGGCGGAAGTTGAACAGCGCATCGGAAACGGCGGTAATAAACGGCGCGGAGGAGGTAAAACCAATGCGAAGTTCGCCTTCATCCCCGCGATGCAGCCTGGCGGCTTTTTCCGCGGCCTTGGTCACGTTGAGCATAATCTGGCGCGCATCGAGCAGAAACTGCTGCCCGGCGGCGGTCAGCTGCACGCTGCGATTGGTGCGCGCCAACAGGCGCGCGCCGATCTCCTGCTCCAGCAGTTGGATCTGCTGGCTCAGCGGCGGCTGCGAGATATTCAGGCGCGTGGCTGCGCGGCCAAAGTGCAGCTCTTCAGCAACGGCAATAAAGTAGCGCAGATGACGGAGTTCGATATTCATACTTTAAACATATCATTTTATATTATTAATATATTAGACATCATAATCCGCATTTCTTACCCTTGACAACGTGATACCTCAAATTGACTACTCAAAATAAAAAAAGGAATAGAAGTGAACCGCTCACCCTCTGCCGTTGCGGCGCCAGACCGCGCTGAACGAGCCTCCTCCCCCGCTGTTGATCAGGGCAAAGCCAGCAAAGAGCTGTATATCAAACGCGGTACGCCGCAGTTTATGCTCGTGACGCTGGCGCTGTTCTCTGCCGGTTTGGCAACTTTTGCTCTGCTGTACTGCGTGCAGCCAATCCTGCCCGTTCTGTCGCAGGAGTTTGGTGTTTCTCCTGCGGCCAGCAGTATCTCCCTGTCGATCTCCACCGGGCTGCTGGCGCTCGGCCTGCTGATTACCGGCCCGCTGTCTGATGCGATTGGCCGCAAGCCGGTGATGGTTACCGCCCTGATGCTGGCGGCGATCTGTACGCTGCTTTCCGCCACCATGACCAGCTGGCACGGTATTTTGCTGATGCGGGCGCTAATTGGCCTGTCGCTGAGCGGTGTGGCAGCGGTCGGAATGACCTACCTCAGCGAGGAGATCCATCCGAGCATGGTGGCGTTCTCCATAGGGTTGTATATCAGCGGTAACTCCATCGGCGGGATGAGCGGTCGCCTGCTGAGCGGGGTGATTACCGACTTCAGCAGCTGGCGTGTGGCGGTAATGGTTATCGGCTGTTTTGCCCTGGCTTCGGCGCTGATGTTCTGGAAGATCCTGCCGGCCTCGCGCCATTTCCGCCCGGCCTCGCTTAAGCCGCGCAGCCTGCTGATCAACTTCCGCCTGCACTGGCGAGATAGCGGCCTGCCGCTGCTGTTCGCCGAAGGTTTCCTGCTGATGGGGGCGTTCGTTACTCTGTTTAACTATATTGGCTACCGCCTGCTCTCTGCACCTTTTTCGCTCAGTCAGGCGGTTGTCGGGCTGCTGTCGGTGGTCTACCTGACCGGGTCGTGGAGTTCGCCGAAGGCGGGTGCAATGACGGCAAAGTATGGTCGCGCCCCGGTGCTGCTCTTCTCCACCGCCATTATGCTGATCGGGTTACTGATTACCCTGACCAACAATATCTGGCTGATTCTGGCCGGGATGATGCTCTTCACCGCCGGATTCTTTGCTGCACACTCGGTAGCCAGCGGCTGGATTGGACCACGCGCCCGCCGCGCTAAGGGCCAGGCTTCTTCGCTGTATTTGTTCAGTTATTACCTTGGCTCCAGCGTAGCGGGTACGCTCGGCGGCGTGTTCTGGCATAACTTCGGCTGGCACGGGATTACCGCATTTATCGCTGCGCTGCTGGTGATGGCGCTACTGATAGGAACACGGCTGCACGGTAAGCGGCTGTAGCGGTTTGATGGCGGGCGAGGCATGCCATCGCCCCTACGACAACATCTGACGGGCGAGGCATGCCGTCGCCCCTACGACAACA
>NZ_JASCAQ010000074.1:0-31988 GCF_029967685.1 Erwinia sp. V90_4
TCTCCGGCCGTGGTACTGTTGTGACCGGTCGTGTAGAGCGCGGTATCGTTAAAGTGGGTGAAGAAGTTGAGATCGTGGGTCTGAAAGACACCGTGAAATCTACCTGTACCGGCGTTGAGATGTTCCGTAAGCTGCTGGACGAAGGTCGTGCAGGTGAGAACTGTGGTATCCTGCTGCGCGGTATTAAGCGTGAAGACGTTGAGCGCGGCCAGGTTCTGGCTAAGCCAGGCTCAATCAAGCCACACACCAAGTTCGAGTCAGAAGTTTATATTCTGTCTAAAGAAGAAGGCGGCCGTCATAGCCCATTCTTCAAAGGCTACCGTCCACAGTTCTACTTCCGTACAACTGACGTGACCGGTACCATCGAACTGCCAGAAGGCGTTGAGATGGTAATGCCAGGCGACAACATCAAACTGGTTGTTGAACTGATCAAACCAATCGCAATGGACGACGGTCTGCGTTTCGCAATCCGTGAAGGTGGTCGTACCGTTGGTGCTGGTGTTGTTGCTAAAGTTATCGCTTAATCGCTGATAATATTTGACGCAATGCACATGGAAAGGGCATCATTTGATGCCCTTTTTGCACGCTGTAACATAGAACCTGACTCATCAGTGATTTTTTCGACCATAATCATTGCTGAGGCAGGCTCTGTAGCACGGCGTTAAGCCAATAGTTTTCAAGCTGCGGCTTGGAATTAAAGGATATGCCGAGTTAAGCCTAACAGCATTATTCGGTTCGGTTGCCTCGTCTTTCGGGGCAAAAGTGTTTCTGATTTATTGTGGCAGGTTGGTTTATGAGTGCTAATACCGAAGCTCAAGGAAGCGGGCGCGGCCTGGAAACGATGAAGTGGTTAGGTGTAGCCGTCCTTCTGGCCGTGGCTATCGCCGGCAACTACTATTATCGTGAAGTAACATTACCTCTGCGTGCCCTGGCTGTCGTTGTTCTGATGGCTGCAGCAGCTGGCATTGCCCTGCTGACCACCAAAGGTAAAGCAACGTTGGCTTTCGCCCGTGAAGCGCGCACTGAAGTTCGTAAGGTCATCTGGCCTACTCGTCAGGAAACGTTGCACACCACGTTAATCGTTGCCGCGGTCACTGCCGTGATGTCACTGATTTTGTGGGGACTGGATGGAATTCTGGTTCGTCTGGTATCGTTTATCACTGGCCTGAGGTTCTGAGATGTCTGAAGCTCCAAAGAAGCGCTGGTACGTCGTTCAGGCGTTTTCCGGTTTTGAAGGCCGTGTAGCACAATCGCTGCGCGAGCATATCAAGTTACATAACATGGAAGAGCTGTTTGGCGATGTCATGGTTCCGACTGAAGAAGTGGTTGAGATCCGTGGTGGCCAGCGTCGCAAGAGCGAGCGTAAGTTCTTCCCAGGCTACGTGCTGGTACAGATGGTAATGAACGATGCAAGCTGGCACCTGGTGCGCAGCGTGCCGCGTGTCATGGGCTTCATCGGTGGTACTTCTGACCGTCCGGCACCGATTAGCGACAAAGAAGTTGACGCGATTATGAACCGCCTGCAGCAGGTGGGTGATAAGCCACGTCCGAAAACCATGTTTGAGCCAGGTGAAATGGTGCGCGTGAGCGATGGTCCATTTGCTGACTTCAACGGCGTGGTCGAAGAAGTTGACTACGAGAAAAGCCGCCTGAAAGTGTCTGTTTCCATCTTCGGCCGTGCAACACCGGTTGAACTGGACTTCGGCCAGGTCGAGAAAGGCTGATAAAAAAGTAACCGATCGCCTGCATCAGGTGGTTGCGAGAGGCGCGAAATTGCACTATAATTTCGCGCCTTTTGTTTTTATGCGCTGGTAAAAGCGTGTGAAAAATTTAATCACGGGGAGCTCCACCAGGAGCGTTATTACCCAATAGAGGAATTATCATGGCGAAGAAAGTACAAGCCTACGTTAAGCTGCAGGTTGCAGCTGGTATGGCAAACCCAAGTCCTCCGGTTGGTCCAGCACTGGGTCAGCAAGGCGTTAACATCATGGAATTCTGTAAAGCGTTTAACGCCAAAACAGAATCCCTGGAGAAAGGTCTTCCAACACCAGTTGTGATCACCGTTTACTCTGACCGTTCTTTCACCTTCGTTACCAAAACCCCTCCTGCAGCAGTACTGCTGAAGAAAGCGGCTGGTATTAAGTCTGGTTCTGGCAAGCCGAACAAAGACAAAGTAGGTAAAGTATCGCGTGCTCAGGTACGTGAAATCGCAGAAACCAAAGCTGCGGACATGACTGGTGCTGATATTGAAGCGATGACTCGCTCAATTGAAGGTACTGCTCGTTCCATGGGCCTGGTAGTAGAGGACTAAGAAATGGCTAAGCTGACCAAGCGCATGAGCGTGATCCGCGACAAAGTTGATGCAACTAAACAGTATGACATCAACGAAGCTGTTGCTCTGCTGAAAGAACTGGCTACTGCCAAGTTCGTTGAAAGCGTTGACGTAGCGGTAAACCTGGGCATTGATGCTCGTAAATCTGACCAGAACGTTCGCGGTGCAACTGTACTGCCACACGGTACTGGCCGTTCCGTTCGCGTTGCCGTATTTGCCCAGGGCGCAAACGCTGAAGCTGCTAAAGCAGCCGGCGCTGAGCTGGTAGGTATGGAAGATCTGGCTGACCAGATCAAGAAAGGCGAAATGAACTTCGACGTTGTTATCGCATCTCCAGATGCAATGCGCGTTGTTGGCCAGCTGGGTCAGGTTCTGGGCCCACGCGGTCTGATGCCAAACCCGAAAGTTGGTACTGTAACTCCTAACGTTGCTGAAGCGGTTAAGAACGCTAAAGCGGGTCAGGTTCGTTACCGTAACGACAAAAACGGTATCATCCATACCACCATTGGTAAGGTTGACTTCGATACCGATAAGCTGAAAGAAAACCTGGAATCCCTGCTGGTTGCGCTGAAAAAAGCAAAACCTTCTCAGGCGAAAGGCGTTTTCATCAAGAAAGTTAGCATCTCCACCACTATGGGTGCAGGTGTTGCAGTTGATCAGGCTGGCCTGAACGCTGCTGCTAACTAATCAGCTTTACGCGGGCGAAATTTTCATCTAGAATCTTACGCCCGTTGTTCTGTAAATATACAGAACCACTAATCGAGTCATTTGAGTTGCGGCAAGGCGGCAATTGAGTGAATCCCAGGAGCGTAGTCCACTACGTGACGGGGTGAGCGAAAGAAGTTAACGCAGCGGTAGCTTGAAGGACGAAGTATTAGAAAGAATTTTTAGGTTGGAGCCAGGCCTATCCTGGCCTCCGTCCAAGACCGCAGGTGTTTCGCAAGAAACTTAATCTCCTGCGTAGACGGTGACAGAGCCAAAAGAATATTTTTATAGTCTTTGCTGGATTCTGCTCACCGTGTTTTAGCGCCTGTCCGTGGTAACGCGGTTCAGGTGAAGTGAGTTCCGGGGAAATCCATCCCCGGCCAAAAATCCAGGAGCACAAGCTAATGGCCTTAAATCTTCAAGACAAACAAGCGATTGTTGCTGAAGTCAGCGAAGTAGCCAAAGGCGCGCTGTCTGCGGTAGTTGCGGATTCTCGTGGCGTTACTGTAGACAAAATGACCGAACTGCGTAAAGCAGGACGTGCAGCTGGCGTATACATGCGTGTTGTTCGTAACACCCTGCTGCGCCGCGTCGTTGAAGGTACTCAGTTTGAGTGCCTGAAAGACACGTTCACCGGTCCTACCTTGATTGCATACTCTATGGAACACCCGGGCGCTGCTGCTCGTCTGTTCAAAGAGTTCGCGAAAGCGAATGCAAAATTTGAGGTTAAAGCTGCGGCCTTTGAAGGCGAGCTGATCAGTGCGGCTCAGATCGACCGCCTGGCAACTCTGCCAACTTACGATGAAGCAGTCGCACGCCTGATGGCAACCATGAAAGAAGCCTCTGCTGGCAAACTGGTTCGCACTCTGGCTGCTGTACGCGATCAGAAAGAAGCAACTGCTGCTTAATAGCCGCACTGCTCTTCTTATCCGTATATTTGCTAACGTACAAAAAATTACTTTCTGAATTTAGGAACACGAAATGTCAATCACTAAAGACCAAATCATTGAAGGCGTTGCAGCTCTGTCTGTAATGGAAATCGTTGAACTGATCTCCGCTATGGAAGAGAAATTCGGCGTGTCAGCTGCTGCTGCTGTTGCAGGTCCTGCTGCTGCTGCTGAAGCTGTAGAAGAAAAAACTGAGTTCGACGTTGTACTGAAAGCTATCGGCGCTAACAAAGTTGCCGTGATCAAAGCAGTACGTGGCGCAACTGGTCTGGGCCTGAAAGAAGCCAAAGACCTGGTTGAGTCTGCACCTGCTGCCCTGAAAGAAGGCATCAGCAAAGACGACGCTGAAGCTCTGAAGAAAGCACTGGAAGAAGCTGGCGCAGAAGTTGAAGTTAAGTAAGCCAACCTTTCAGGTTGCAGCTTGATTAATCCTTTGGGGTGATTCAGGCTGATGGCTGGTGACTTTTTGGTCACCAGCCTTTTTGCGCTCTACAGCGTCAATGACATTTCACACTGTTTAGTCATTGATTAGCTTAATATCTTTCTCTATCGACGACTTAATATACTGCCACCCTGCATGGGCTCCCTGTCCAGAACGGCAATGAAATGATTTGAGCGTGATAGAAAGAGGTATTACAGAAGGCGATCTGCTTTCTGCACAACACAAAACAGCGTTGCATGAACTGTCCCCCCTGGACGGACAGAGAGGTTCTACTTTTCAGCGAGCTGAGGAACCCTATGGTTTACTCCTATACCGAGAAAAAACGCATTCGTAAGGATTTTGGAAAACGTCCACAAGTTCTGGACATTCCATATCTCCTTTCTATCCAGCTTGACTCGTTCCAGAAGTTCATCGAGCAAGATCCGGAAGGTCAATATGGTCTGGAAGCAGCATTCCGTTCCGTATTCCCGATCCAAAGCTATAGCGGTAATTCTGAGCTGCAGTACGTCAGCTACCGTTTAGGCGAACCAGTATTTGATGTTAAAGAGTGTCAGATTCGTGGCGTCACGTACTCTGCACCTCTGCGCGTAAAACTGCGCCTGGTGATCTACGAGCGCGAAGCGCCGGAAGGCACCGTTAAAGACATCAAAGAACAAGAAGTGTACATGGGTGAAATTCCACTCATGACAGATAACGGTACCTTTGTCATCAACGGTACAGAACGCGTTATCGTTTCTCAGCTGCATCGTAGTCCTGGTGTCTTCTTCGACAGCGATAAGGGTAAAACCCACTCGTCGGGTAAAGTGCTGTATAACGCACGTATCATCCCTTACCGTGGTTCATGGCTCGACTTCGAGTTTGACCCGAAAGACAACCTGTTTGTCCGTATTGACCGTCGCCGTAAACTGCCTGCGACCATCATTCTGCGCGCGCTGAATTACACCACTGAGCAGATCCTTGATCTGTTCTTCGAAAAAGTGGTTTATGAAATTCGCGACAACAAGCTGCAGATGGAGCTGGTTCCAGAGCGCCTGCGTGGTGAAACTGCGTCCTTCGACATCGAGTCGAACGGCACCGTTTACGTCGAAAAAGGTCGTCGCATTACTGCGCGTCATATTCGTCAGTTGGAAAAAGATAACATCCAGCACATCGAAGTTCCGGTTGAATACATCGCGGGTAAAGTCGTCGCTAAAGATTATATCGACGAAAGCACCGGCGAGCTGCTGATCGCGGCGAACATGGAGCTGTCGCTGGATCTGCTGGCCAAACTGAGCCAGTCCGGTCACAAGCGCATTGAAACTCTGTTCACCAACGATCTGGATCACGGCGCCTACATGTCTGAGACTGTACGCGTCGACCCAACCAGCGATCGCCTGAGCGCGCTGGTTGAGATCTACCGCATGATGCGTCCTGGTGAGCCACCGACGCGTGAAGCGGCAGAAAACCTGTTCGAGAACCTGTTCTTCTCTGAAGACCGCTACGATCTGTCAGCGGTTGGCCGTATGAAGTTCAACCGTTCTCTGCTGCGTGACGAGATCGAAGGTTCCGGTATCCTGAGCAAAGACGACATCATTCAGGTGATGAAGAAGCTCATCGGTATCCGTAACGGTATTGGCGAAGTGGATGATATCGACCACCTCGGCAACCGTCGTATCCGTTCCGTCGGCGAAATGGCAGAAAACCAGTTCCGTGTTGGCCTCGTGCGCGTAGAGCGTGCGGTGAAAGAGCGTCTGTCCCTGGGCGACCTGGATACCCTGATGCCGCAGGACATGATCAACGCCAAGCCAATTTCTGCGGCAGTGAAAGAGTTCTTCGGCTCCAGCCAGCTGTCACAGTTTATGGACCAGAACAACCCGCTGTCTGAGATCACGCACAAGCGTCGTATCTCTGCACTCGGCCCGGGCGGTCTGACGCGTGAGCGTGCAGGCTTCGAAGTTCGAGACGTACACCCGACTCACTACGGTCGCGTATGTCCAATCGAAACGCCGGAAGGTCCAAACATCGGTCTGATCAACTCCCTCTCTGTATACGCACAGACGAATGAGTACGGTTTCCTTGAAACCCCATATCGTCGCGTGCGCGAAGGTGTGGTGACCGACGAAATTCATTACCTCTCTGCTATTGAAGAGGGTAACTACGTTATCGCTCAGGCGAACACCAACCTCGACGACGAAGGTCACTTCGTAGACGATCTGGTGACTTGCCGTAGCAAAGGCGAATCAAGTCTGTTCAGCCGCGATCAGGTCGACTACATGGACGTTTCCACCCAGCAGGTGGTTTCCGTCGGTGCGTCACTGATCCCGTTCCTGGAACACGATGACGCCAACCGCGCATTGATGGGTGCAAACATGCAACGTCAGGCGGTTCCAACTCTGCGTGCTGATAAGCCGCTGGTTGGTACCGGTATGGAACGCGCGGTAGCGGTTGACTCCGGTGTAACCGCCGTAGCGAAACGTGGTGGTACCGTTCAGTACGTGGATGCATCCCGTATCGTTATCAAAGTTAACGAAGACGAAATGTACCCGGGCGAAGCCGGTATCGACATTTACAACCTGACCAAATACACCCGTTCTAACCAGAACACCTGCATCAACCAGATGCCTTGCGTGAACCTGGGTGAGCCAATTGAACGTGGTGATGTGCTGGCTGATGGTCCTTCAACCGACCTCGGCGAACTGGCACTCGGTCAGAACATGCGCGTCGCGTTCATGCCGTGGAACGGCTACAACTTCGAAGACTCCATCCTGGTCTCCGAGCGCGTGGTACAGGAAGATCGCTTCACGACAATCCACATCCAGGAACTGGCGTGTGTGTCTCGTGACACCAAGCTGGGGCCGGAAGAGATCACTGCCGACATTCCTAACGTCGGTGAAGCTGCGCTCTCCAAACTGGATGAATCCGGTATCGTCTATATCGGTGCGGAAGTGACCGGTGGTGACATTCTGGTCGGTAAGGTTACGCCAAAAGGTGAAACCCAGCTGACGCCAGAAGAGAAACTGCTGCGTGCCATCTTCGGTGAGAAAGCGTCTGACGTTAAAGACTCTTCTCTGCGCGTACCAAACGGCGTGTCTGGAACCATTATCGACGTTCAGGTCTTCACCCGCGATGGCGTGGAAAAAGACAAACGTGCGCTGGAAATCGAAGAGATGCAGCTGAAGCAGGCGAAGAAAGACCTGTCTGAAGAGTTGCAGATCCTCGAAGCTGGCCTGTTCAGCCGCATCAAATACCTGCTGGTTGCTGGCGGTATTGAAGTGGACAAACTGGACAAGCTGCCACGCGACCGCTGGCTGGAACTTGGCCTGACCGACGAAGAGAAACAGAACCAGCTGGAACAGCTGGCTGAGCAGTACGATGAGCTGAAGCACGAGTTTGAGAAGAAACTTGAAGCGAAGCGCCGCAAAATCACTCAGGGCGATGACCTGGCACCGGGCGTGCTGAAAATCGTTAAAGTGTATCTGGCCGTTAAACGTCAGATCCAGCCTGGTGACAAGATGGCAGGTCGTCACGGGAACAAAGGTGTTATCTCCAAGATCAACCCGATCGAAGATATGCCATACGATGAGAACGGTACGCCGGTCGATATCGTACTGAACCCGCTGGGCGTACCATCACGTATGAACATCGGTCAGATTCTTGAAACCCACCTGGGTATGGCTGCGAAGGGCATTGGCGAGAAGATCAACGCTATGCTTAAGAAGCAGGAAGAAGTGTCCAAGCTGCGTGAGTTCATTCAGCGTGCTTACGATCTGGGTAGCGATCTGCGCCAGAAAGTTGACCTGAACACCTTCACCGACGACGAAGTGCTGCGTCTGGCAGAGAACCTGAAAAAAGGTATGCCAATCGCAACGCCAGTGTTTGACGGCGCGAAAGAGAGCGAAATCAAAGAGCTGTTACAGCTCGGCGGTCTGCCTTCTTCTGGTCAGATTACCCTGTTCGATGGTCGTACCGGTGAGCAGTTCGAACGTCAGGTTACCGTTGGCTACATGTACATGCTGAAACTCAACCACCTGGTTGATGACAAGATGCATGCGCGTTCTACCGGCTCTTACAGCCTTGTTACTCAGCAGCCGCTGGGTGGTAAAGCTCAGTTCGGTGGTCAGCGCTTCGGTGAGATGGAAGTGTGGGCACTGGAAGCATACGGTGCCGCGTATACCCTGCAGGAAATGCTGACCGTGAAGTCTGATGACGTCAACGGCCGTACCAAGATGTATAAAAACATCGTTGACGGCAATCATCAGATGGAACCGGGCATGCCGGAATCCTTCAACGTACTGTTGAAAGAGATCCGCTCGCTGGGTATCAACATCGAGCTGGAAGACGAGTAAGCACTCGAATTTGTACTGGTTACAGGGCGCCCGGGTCACTCCAGGCGTCCCTGAGAAGTCTCACTCCGACGGGAGCTAATCCGTGAAAGACTTACTTAAGTTTCTGAAAGCGCAAACTAAGACCGAAGAGTTTGATGCGATCAAGATCGCTCTGGCATCGCCAGATATGATCCGTTCATGGTCTTTTGGTGAAGTTAAAAAGCCGGAAACCATTAACTACCGTACGTTCAAGCCTGAACGTGACGGTCTTTTCTGTGCGCGTATTTTCGGGCCAGTAAAAGACTATGAGTGCCTGTGCGGTAAGTACAAGCGCTTGAAACACCGTGGTGTAATCTGTGAGAAGTGTGGCGTTGAAGTTACACAGACCAAGGTTCGCCGTGAGCGCATGGGCCACATTGAGCTGGCTTCACCTACTGCGCACATCTGGTTCCTGAAATCGCTGCCTTCGCGCATCGGTTTGCTGCTGGATATGCCACTGCGTGATATCGAACGTGTTCTGTACTTCGAATCATACGTGGTTATCGAAGGCGGCATGACCAACCTTGAAAAGCGCCAGATCCTGACTGAAGAGCAGTATCTCGACGCGCTGGAAGAGTTTGGTGACGAATTCGACGCTAAAATGGGTGCGGAAGCGATACAGGCTCTGTTGAAAAACATGGACCTGGAGCAAGAGTGCGAGCAGCTGCGTGAAGAGCTGAACGAAACTAACTCCGAAACCAAGCGTAAAAAACTGACCAAGCGTATCAAGCTGCTGGAAGCGTTCGTTCAGTCTGGTAACAAGCCAGAGTGGATGATCCTGACCGTGCTGCCTGTACTGCCACCGGACCTGCGTCCGCTGGTGCCGCTGGACGGCGGTCGTTTCGCCACTTCAGATCTGAACGATCTGTATCGTCGCGTAATCAACCGTAACAACCGTCTGAAACGCCTGCTGGATCTGGCTGCGCCAGATATCATCGTACGTAACGAAAAACGTATGCTGCAGGAAGCGGTCGATGCGCTGCTGGATAACGGCCGTCGCGGTCGTGCGATCACCGGTTCTAACAAGCGTCCTCTGAAATCTTTGGCCGATATGATCAAAGGTAAGCAGGGTCGTTTCCGTCAGAACTTGCTGGGTAAACGTGTCGACTACTCTGGTCGTTCGGTTATCACCGTAGGTCCATACCTGCGTCTGCATCAGTGTGGTCTGCCGAAGAAAATGGCACTGGAGCTGTTCAAACCGTTCATCTACGGCAAGCTGGAGCTGCGTGGTCTTGCTACCACCATCAAAGCTGCTAAGAAAATGGTTGAGCGTGAAGAGTCTGTCGTCTGGGATATCCTGGATGAAGTGATCCGCGAACACCCGGTCCTGCTGAACCGTGCACCCACTCTGCACCGTCTGGGCATCCAGGCGTTTGAGCCAGTACTGATCGAAGGTAAAGCTATCCAGCTGCACCCGCTGGTCTGTGCGGCATACAACGCCGACTTCGATGGTGACCAGATGGCGGTACACGTTCCGCTGACGCTGGAAGCTCAGCTGGAAGCGCGTGCGCTGATGATGTCTACCAACAACATCCTGTCACCTGCGAACGGCGAGCCAATCATCGTTCCTTCTCAGGACGTTGTACTGGGTCTGTACTACATGACCCGCGACTGTGTTAACGCCAAAGGCGAAGGCATGGTGCTGACTGGCCCGAAAGAAGCTGAGCGTGTTTACCGCGCCGGCCACGCGTCTCTGCACGCTCGCGTTAAGGTGCGTATCACCGAGCACGAGAAAAACGAGCAGGGTGCATGGGTTGCTAAAACCAGCATCATCGACACCACCATTGGCCGCGCCATCCTGTGGATGATCGTACCTAAAGGTCTGCCTTACTCCATCGTCAACCAGGCGCTGGGTAAGAAAGCTATCTCCAAGATGCTGAACACCTGTTACCGCATCCTGGGCCTGAAGCCGACCGTTATCTTTGCTGACCAGACCATGTACACCGGTTTTGCCTATGCGGCACGCTCGGGTGCGTCTGTTGGTATCGACGACATGGTGATCCCAGAGAAGAAAGTGGAAATCATCACCGAAGCGGAAGCCGAAGTGGCAGAGATCCAGCAGCAGTTCCAGTCTGGTCTGGTTACCGCTGGCGAGCGCTACAACAAAGTGATCGATATCTGGGCTGCGGCCAACGAACGCGTTGCTAAAGCGATGATGGAAAACCTCTCTACCGAACTCGTGATCAACCGCGACGGTGAAGAAGAGCGTCAGGTTTCCTTCAACAGCATCTTTATGATGGCCGACTCCGGTGCGCGTGGTTCTGCAGCGCAGATTCGTCAGCTGGCCGGTATGCGTGGTCTGATGGCTAAACCAGATGGCTCCATCATCGAAACGCCAATCACCGCGAACTTCCGTGAAGGTCTGAACGTACTCCAGTACTTCATCTCTACACACGGTGCTCGTAAGGGTCTGGCGGATACCGCACTGAAAACAGCTAACTCCGGTTATCTGACTCGTCGTCTGGTTGACGTCGCGCAGGACCTGGTGGTGACTGAAGATGACTGTGGTACGCACGAAGGCATCATGATGACCCCGGTCATCGAAGGTGGCGACGTGAAAGAGCCGCTGCGTGAGCGTGTACTGGGTCGTGTGACTGCAGAAGACGTTCTCAAGCCGGGTACTGCTGACATCCTGCTGCCACGCAACACGCTGCTGCACGAACAGCAGTGTGACCTGTTGGAAGAGCACTCTGTTGACAGCCTGAAAGTCCGCTCCGTAGTAAGTTGCGAAACTGACTTCGGCGTGTGTGCACACTGCTACGGTCGCGACCTGGCACGTGGTCACATCATCAACAAAGGTGAGGCCATCGGCGTTATCGCGGCACAGTCCATCGGTGAGCCGGGTACACAGCTGACGATGCGTACGTTCCACATCGGTGGTGCGGCATCTCGTGCGGCTGCTGAATCCAGCATTCAGGTGAAGAACAAAGGTACGCTGAAGCTGATCAACGCCAAGTCGGTTACCAACTCCGCTGGCAAGCTGGTTGTTACCTCGCGTAACACCGAGCTGAAGATGATCGACGAATTTGGTCGTACCAAAGAGAGCTATAAAGTTCCTTACGGTTCTACCATGGCGAAAGGCGACGGCGAGCAGGTTGCAGCGGGCGAAACCGTAGCAAACTGGGATCCGCACACCATGCCGGTAATCACCGAAGTGAGCGGTTTCATTCGCTTCACTGACATGATTGATGGCCAGACCATTACCCGCCAGACGGATGACCTGACCGGTCTCTCCTCTCTGGTTATCCTCGACAGTGCGGAACGTACTGCGGGTGGTAAAGATCTGCGTCCAGCCCTGAAAATCGTTGATGCTAACGGTAACGACGTAATGATCCCAGGCTCCGATATGCCTGCTCAGTACTTCCTGCCGGGTAAAGCGATTGTGCAGCTGGAAGATGGCATCAAGATCAGTTCTGGTGACACCCTGGCGCGTGTACCGCAGGAATCTGGCGGTACCAAGGACATCACCGGTGGTCTGCCACGCGTTGCTGACCTGTTCGAAGCCCGTCGTCCGAAAGAGCCGGCAATCCTGGCTGAGATCAGCGGCATCATCTCCTTCGGTAAAGAGACCAAAGGCAAGCGTCGTCTGGTGATCACACCAATCGACGGTAGCGATCACTACGAAGAGATGATTCCGAAATGGCGTCAGCTGAACGTGTTCGAAGGTGAACGCGTAGAGCGCGGTGATGTTGTTTCCGATGGCCCAGAGTCTCCACATGACATCCTGCGTCTGCGCGGCGTGCATGCGGTGACCCGTTACATCACTAACGAAGTGCAGGAAGTTTACCGTCTGCAGGGCGTTAAGATTAACGATAAGCACATCGAAGTCATCGTGCGTCAGATGCTGCGTAAAGCTACCATCGCCAGCGCTGGAGGTACTGACTTCCTCGACGGTGAGCAGGTTGAGTTCTCACGCGTTAAGATCGCTAACCGCGATCTGGAAGCTAACGGCAAAATCTCTGCAACATTTGCACGAGACCTGCTGGGTATCACCAAGGCTTCCCTGGCTACCGAGTCGTTCATCTCTGCGGCATCGTTCCAGGAAACCACGCGCGTACTGACCGAAGCAGCCGTTGCGGGTAAACGCGACGAACTGCGCGGCCTGAAAGAGAACGTCATCGTTGGCCGTCTGATCCCAGCCGGTACCGGTTACGCTTATCACCAGGACCGTATGCGTCGTAAAGCAGCGGGCGAGGCACCCATCGTGCCAGTCGTCACTGCTGACGAAGCGTCGGCCAGCCTGGCTGAACTGCTTAACGCAGGCAACCTGGGCGGTAACGACGAGTAATCGTCAATCGCTTATGGCATAGTAAAACCCCGCTCCGGCGGGGTTTTTTTTTGGCCTAAGGAAAAGTGACAGGGAGAAATGATGCAAAGCAAAAGGGGTTTCGTGGCGCTGGCGCTGCTGGTATTTAGCGCGGGGATTCAGGCACAAGAGTGGGTGAATGCGCCGGTACAAAAGGTGTTTAAAAACTGGCAGGTGACCTGCAACAATCTTAACGACTGCGATGTGCGCAATATGGACGAGGGCCTGCGCATCATTATCACGCGCGAGGCGGGCGTCAACGGTAAAGCCTCTCTGGCTTTCCAGGCTTTTGGCGAGCAAAAACCCGAAGGGATCTGGCTGGACGGCAAGCCCTGGCACTCCGATATTCCCATTACGGCGGCGGGTGAAAACGGCGATTTTGGCGGCGGCGGGACCGACAAACTGAGTGACATTCAGCAGTGGGTGCAGGCCAGCAAAAACGCGCTGGAAGTCTCTGTAACCGCTGATTCTGACCAGGGTGCGGCTTCACTGAGCGGATTAAACGCCGCGCTGCTGCTGGTGGACGACCGCCAGGGCCGGCTCAATAATCAGACCGCCTTACTGAAGGTCGGCAACAATGAGCCGGATTTAGTGCCGGCGCGCCCCGATGGCCCGGCATTGAATTTTTCGCCGCCAGCAGTGATGCCGCTAACCAATGAGGCCGCGCTGATTGATGGCGCTCTCGCCGCGAACGGCAAGCTGTTGGCAGACCAGTACTGCGATCAGGATCTAGAGACGCGCGCACGCAGTCATGCGCAGCCGCTTAACGATCGTCAGGCGCTGGTTTTGGTCAACTGCGGCCTGGGTGCCTATCAATCTTCCAGCCTGCTGTTTATCAGCGCGCGCGCTAACCCGCAGGATGCAAAACAGCTGACCCTGCCGTTACCGCTCAAAGATGAGCAGGGTCAAGCGCAGATAGAGAGTATGTTTACTGAAGCAGATTATGACCCTAAAACCGGTGAGCTGTTCTTCTCCGGTCGTGGTCGTGGTATCGCTGACTGTGGTGAAAGTGGCGGCTGGAAATATGACGGCAAAACCTTCCATCTGACCCACTATAATAGCCAGCCCAGCTGTAACGGCGGAGAGCCGGGTGACTGGCCGTCGGTCTGGAGCAGCGCCGCGGCGAAATAAGTGCCCGGCAGTTTGTAGGAAATTTCACATATTTAGCCGCTAATTGGTGAGCTGCTGGCGTGGCTGCTATCTTCAGCGGGAATCTCACTATAAGGAAATCCTATGAAAGTCATGAAAGCTGTTTTGCTGGCAAGCCTCGCCGCCTGTTCATTACCGGCATTAGCCGCAGGTGAAGGCGTAAAGAATCCGCTGAGCGTGCACGTACTGAATTTGCAGACCGGCGTGCCGACGGCTGGCGTCACGGTTGAGCTGGAGCAGCAGCAGCAGCAGGGGTGGGTCAAACTGGCGTCTGGCGTAACCGATAAGAATGGCCGTATTGCTGCGCTTTACCCGGAAGGAAAAAGCATGGCAGAGGGTGATTACAAAGTGGTATTCAAAACCGGTGACTACTATAAACAGCACAGTCAGCCCACCTTCTTCCCGGAGATCCCGGTGATCTTCCACGTGGAGAAAAGCGGTGAGCACTATCATATCCCGCTGCTGCTCAGTCAGTATGGCTACTCGACTTATCGCGGCAATTAAATAAAAAAAGGGCAACGGAGCCAGGACTGCTCCGTTGCCCGGGGTGCGAACGTTCACCCAAGCCACATCACTATAAGCGTCGGACATCCTCGCAGGTCAGCCCGATATCTTTCAGCTGCGCAGCGCTCAGCCTTGATAAAATCTGTCGGGTGCAGGCGCGCAGTCGGCGTGCCTGCCAGCGTCGATAAGGCACAATAAAGATCGCTTTAATCAGTGCCCAGCTAAAAGGCTTCGCTGCTCTGTTTGCTTCAAACTCCATTATTGCCTCCTCATCAATCCCGTTGTCTGACTGCTATTTTGTCTGTAATGTGATTCAGGATACAGATGCAAAAAACACATTTAATTGACATACAGAATGGGCGAAATTGGCTCTGAATGGTGATTTTCGCCGTCATCTGTACTGGTTTCTGGCAAAGTGATGGGCGAGGTAGGATACGATGACGCGTTATCAACATCTGGCAGAACTGCTGGCCCAGCGTATTGAGCAGGGGTTGTATCAGTCGGGGGAGAGGCTGCCGTCGGTGCGGGCGCTAAGTGCCGAACACGGCGTCAGTATCAGCACCGTGCAGCAGGCTTACTACCTGCTGGAAGAAAAGCAGCTGATTACCCCGCAGCCGCGTTCCGGCTACTTCGTCACGCCGCGTAAGGCAGCACCGCCGTTGCCACCCATTACCCGTCCGGTACAGCGCCCGGTAGAGATTACCCAGTGGGATACCGTGATGGAGCTGCTTAATGCGCGGCTGGATAATGACGTTCTACAGTTAGGCAGCGGCACGCCAAATATCGACCCGCCAACGCTGAAGCCCCTGTGGAAAATCATCAGCCGCCTTGGGCAGCAGCAGGATCCGCGGCTGCTGAACTATGACAATCTGTATGGCGTGGCCGAGCTGCGTGAACAGATCGCCCGCCTGATGATTGACAGTGGCTGTCAGCTGGTGGCCGATGACGTGATTATCACCACCGGCTGTCATGAAGCACTGTCGGTTTCAATCCGTGCCATCTGTCAGGCTGGCGATATTGTTGCCGTTGAATCTCCGGCGTTTCACGGCACCATGCAAACTCTGCGCGGTTTCGGGATCCGCGCCATTGAGATCCCCACCGATTCCGTCAGCGGTATCAGCCTTGAAGCGCTGGAACTGGCCTTCGAGCAGTGGCCGATCAAAGCGGTAGTGGTAGTACCCAACTGCAATAATCCGCTGGGTTTTGTCATGCCAACCGCGCGTAAACAGGCGCTGCTGTCGCTGGCGCAGCGCTTCGATATCGCGATCATCGAAGATGATGTGTATGGCGAACTGGCGTTTGACTATCCCCGGCCAATGACCATCAAGTCGCTGGATACAGATGGCCGCGTGCTGCTGTGCAGCTCCTTTTCAAAAACGCTGGCACCCGGACTGCGGGTCGGCTGGGTCGTACCGGGGCGCTATTTCGACCGCGTACTGCATATGAAATATATCAGCACCGGCTCGACCGCCACCCAGACGCAGATGGCAGTGGCGGCGTTTATTCGTCAGGGCCATTACCAGCCGCATCTGCGGCGGATGCGCAGTTTTTATCAACGTAACCTGGAGACGTTTACCCGCCGGGTGCGGCACCATTTTCCCTGCGGGATCTGCGTGACGCGCCCGCAGGGCGGTTTTCTTATCTGGGTAGAGCTGCCGGAACCCTTTGATGCCTGGCAACTCAATCAGGATCTGCGCGCTTCCGGCGTTCAGGTCGCGATTGGTTCACTGTTCTCGGCCTCCGGTAAATACCGAAACTGCCTGCGCCTCAGCTATGCCCAGGCTTTCAGTGAACAGATTGAAAAAGCGCTGGAGATACTTGGCTCCGCGGTTGAGCGGGCGATGCTAAGCTGCCTGCCGGCGATGGAGGTGAAGGAAGAGGGCAGGGTCAGCGAGAAGGAACACAGCTGACCCTGGCGGGCGGCGTGAAGGCTGCCCACGCCGCCACTATAGCGACCATCGCTCGGGTTAAAAGGCCGTGATATCAACGCTGCGTAACGTCTTCACGGCTTTTTAACGCGGTTGCAGCGGGCGACATTTTATTGCGTGGCGCGCCCCAAATATCCATCCCAGTCTTTCCAGACCGGCTGTAGCCCGGCACGCACCAGCGCTTCGGCCACCTGCTGCGCAGTGCGCGCATCGTGCGGGGCGAACTGCTCCAGCTCCGGTCGGTTATCGGCGTAGCCGCCCGGTTGCGTTTTTGAAAAGGCGCTGACGCTGTTGATCGCCAGCGGCACCACGCTGTCGCGAAACTGCGGGGATTCCCGCGTCGACAGCGAAAGCTCCACCTCCGGTGCGAACAGTCGGAACGCGCAAATCACCTGCACCAGCTGCGCTTCATCCATAATCGACGCCGGCTCAATGCCACCCGCGCACGGGCGCAGCCGCGGGAAGGAGATAGAGTAGCGCGTCTGCCAGTAGTGCTGCTGTAGCCACAGCAGATGCTCCGCCAGCATAAAGCAGTCGGTGCGCCAGCTGTCCGACAGCCCAATCAGCGCGCCGAGGCCGATCTTGTCGATCCCCGCCCTGCCTAAACGATCCTGAGTCTCCAGCCGGTAGAAAAAGTCCTGTTTGTTACCCTTAAGATGATGCTGACTATAAACCGCCGGGTGGTAGGTCTCCTGATATACCAGTACCCCGTCAAGGCCCAGCGTTTTCAGCTCGGCATAGTCAGGCTCGTCCATCGGTTGCACCTCCATCATCAGTGAACTGAAGCGCTGACGAATGGCGGGAAAGTGCTGGCGGAAATAGTCCATGCCGACTTTGGTCTGATGCTCGCCGGTGACCAGCAGCAGGTGATCGAAGCCCATGGCGCGGATCGCCTCGCACTCGCGGGCGATCTCTTCCCCGTTCAGCGTCTTGCGCTTGATGCGGTTGCTCATCGAGAAGCCGCAGTAGGTGCAGTCATTGGCGCACAGATTAGAGAGATAGAGCGGAACATAGAAGCTGACGGTGTTGCCAAAACGCTGGCGCGTCAGGCGCTGGGCCTTCTGCGCCATCGGCTCAATATAGGCGGCAGCAGCGGGTGAGAGCAGCGCCATCAGGTCTTCGCGGTTCATTTTGGCCGCGTTCAGAGCGCGTTCGACATCGGCGGCTTTTTTGCCGTTGATGCGCATGCGGATATCGTCCCAGTCGATGGTTTCCCACTGCGATATAAAACTTTTCATGCGCCTGCTCCGGCTGAGAGAAACGCGGTCAGCGGGCTGCTGGCCACCGCCTGCGCCGCGGTGCCGCCCAGGCCACTGCGCCGCGCCAGATCACCGGCTTCAACCGCCAGCTTAAAGGCGCGCGCCATCTGCACCGGATCTTGTGCGACCGCAATGGCGGTATTCACCAGCACGGCATCCGCCCCCAGTTCCAGCGCTTCGCTGGCGTGGCTCGGCGCGCCAATCCCGGCGTCAATCACCACTGGCACACTGGCCTGTTCAATGATGATGGCCAGGAAATCACGGCTTTTCAGCCCCATATTGCTGCCAATCGGCGCGCCGAGCGGCATCACTGCCGAACAGCCTACCTCTTCGAGCCGCTTGCAGAGTACCGGGTCGGCACCGCAGTAGGGCAGCACCACAAAACCCTCTTTAACCAGCTGTTCCGCGGCCTTTAACGTTTCAATGGGGTCCGGCAGCAGATAGCGCACGTCGGGGTGGATCTCGAGCTTCAGCCAGTGTGTGCCCAGCGCCTCACGCGCCAGGCGGGCGGCAAAAATGGCCTCTTCAGCGGTTTTTGCCCCGGAGGTGTTCGGTAAAAGCTGCACGCCGAGCTGCTGCAGCGGCAGCAAAATGCCGTCATCGCCGCCGCGCAGGTCTATCCGCTTCATTGCCATCGTAACCAGCTGCGAGCCGGAAGCGCGGATCGCTTCCAGCATCAGCGCCGGGCTGGCAAACTTTCCGGTGCCGGTGAACAGGCGTGATGAGAACGTTTTATCTGCGATCTGTAACATATTAACCTCCGGCGATGGCCTGAAAAATAACCAGTTCATCGCCCTCCTGTAAGCGGACGAGCGGCCAGCGTTCGCGTGGCACGATAGCCTGATTCAGCGCCAGCGCGGTGCCGGGCTGGTGGCGCTGCAGCTGTTGCAGCAGGTCGTTCAGCGTTTCATCCCCACCCAGCGTCAGGCTTTCATCATTGACAATCACCTTCATGCTGCGACCCCGCATACCGGGCAGCCAGAGCTGCGCGTCAGTGAGAGAGTGCGCCAGGTCTGCTGGCGGCCATCAAACAGGCGCAGCTTGCCGTCGAGCGGTGAGGCTTCCCCGGCCAGCATCTTCAGGGCCTCCAGCGCCTGCAGCGTGCCGATGGTGCCAACCACCGGGCCAAGCACCCCAGCGGTGCGGCAGTTGCGCTGCGGTTCGCTGTCATCCGGCCACAGGCAGCGGTAGCAACCGTGGGCAAACGGCGGCGTCAGAACCAGCAGCTGACCGCCAAAGCCAACCGCGCTGCCGCTGATCAGCGCCGTATTGCTGGCAATACAGGCGGCATTCACCGCATGGCGGGTTGGCATGTTGTCGCTGCAGTCGAGCACCAGATCAACGCTGCTCATCAGCCCCGCCAGCGAATCGGCATCCAGCCGCCGGCTGAGGGCAATCGCCTCTATCTGCGGATTCAGCGCCAGCAGGTGATTTTTCGCCAGCTCCGCCTTTGGCTGCCCGGTTTCGCTGCTGCGGTAGAGGATCTGGCGCTGCAGGTTACTTATGTGCAGCTGGTCATCATCGGCCAGTAGCAGCTTGCCGACGCCTGCTGCCGCCAGATAGAGTGCAGCGGGAGCACCCAGCCCGCCGAGACCGACAATCAGCACGCTGGCTGCCTGGAGCTTCTCCTGGGCATCCAGCCCAAACTCTTCCAGCAGCAGCTGGCGGCTGTAGCGCAAAAAATCCTGGTCGCTAAGCATGAGGCGCGCCCTCAGGCTCCGCGAGATCGAGCAGCCGGCGCGTGGCGTCACGCCAGTCGGCGGCCTGGGTGATTGCGCTAACGACGGCAATACTGCCGACGCCGGTCGCCAGCACCTGAGGCGCACGCGCCAGGCTGATCCCGCCGATCGCCACCGTGGAAATACCGCGCAGCCGCTGAATATGGCGCGTCAGCTCTTCCAGCCCCTGCGGATTGGACGGCATCTCCTTGGTCTGCGTTGGGAAGACGTGGCCCAGCGCGATATAGGAAGGGCGCTCGGCCAGCGCCCGATCCAGCTCGCTATCATCGTGGGTGGAGAGGCCCAGCCGCAGCCCGGCAGCATGAATGGCATCCAGGTCGGCGACATCAAGATCTTCCTGCCCGAGGTGCACGCCATACGCCTGATATTTGATCGCCAGCCGCCAGTAATCGTTAATAAACAGCCGCGCCTGGTAGCGCTTGCCGAGGGCGATCGCTTCGGCAATCTGCTGTTCTACGGCTTCATCCGCACGGTCTTTAATGCGCAGCTGGATAGTGCGGACGCCCGCCTCCAGCAGGCGCGCAATCCATTCCACGGTATCGACAACCGGGTAAAGGCCCAGGCGGGCGGCGGTTGCAGGAAAGGCTTCACGGCTCATATTTTTTCCTCTGATTTCAGGGCATCGGCGCAGTGGTAAAGCTCAGCGCCACGGTGGCGAAACTCTTCTGACATCTGCGCCATACCGACTTCGATCGGCTGCGCTTCAGCCTGCTGGCGTGCGGCGTATTCGCGCACTTCTTGGGTGATTTTCATCGAACAGAATTTTGGCCCGCACATTGAGCAGAAGTGCGCGACCTTACCGGATTCCTGAGGCAGGGTTTCATCGTGGTAGCTGCGTGCGGTATGCGGATCGAGCGCGAGGTTAAACTGATCTTCCCAGCGGAATTCGAAGCGCGCTTTGGACATGGCGTTATCGCGGATCTGCGCACCGGGATGGCCCTTAGCGAGATCGGCGGCGTGCGCGGCGATTTTGTAGGTGATTAACCCCTGTTTGACATCTTCCTTGTTTGGCAGGCCGAGGTGCTCTTTTGGCGTGACGTAGCAGAGCATCGCGCAGCCAAACCAGCCGATCATCGCGGCACCAATGCCGGAGGTGAAGTGGTCATAACCGGGGGCAATATCGGTGGTCAGCGGGCCGAGCGTGTAGAACGGCGCTTCGTGGCAGTGCTCCAGCTGTTCGGTCATATTGACGCGGATCATTTGCATCGGGACATGACCTGGCCCTTCGATCATCACCTGTACGTCATACTCCCAGGCAATTTTGGTCAGTTCCCCGAGCGTGCGCAGCTCTGCAAACTGTGCTTCATCGTTGGCATCCTGAATTGAGCCGGGGCGCAGACCATCCCCGAGCGACAGCGATACATCGTAGGCCGCGCAGATCTCGCAGATTTCACGAAAATGCTGATACAGAAAACTTTCCTGATGATGTGACAGGCACCACTTCGCCATAATCGAACCGCCGCGTGACACAATGCCGGTCAGGCGTTTGGCGGTCATTGGAACGTAGCGCAGCAGCACGCCAGCATGAATGGTGAAGTAGTCGACGCCCTGTTCCGCCTGCTCCAGCAGGGTATCGCGGAAAATTTCCCAGTTGAGATCTTCCGCCACGCCGTTAACTTTCTCCAGCGCCTGATAGATGGGGACGGTACCAATCGGCAGCGGGCTGTTACGCAGGATCCATTCGCGGGTCTCGTGAATGTAGCGCCCGGTGGAGAGGTCCATCACCGTATCTGCCCCCCAGCGCGCCGACCACACCAGTTTTTCTACCTCCTCTTCGATAGAGGAGCTGACCGCCGAGTTGCCGATATTGGCGTTAATTTTCACCAGGAAATTGCGCCCGATAATCATCGGCTCCGATTCCGGATGGTTAATATTCGCCGGGATGATTGCCCGACCGCTGGCCACCTCCTGGCGCACAAATTCGGCGCTGATATCCTGCGGCAGCTGCGCGCCAAAGCTGTGACCCGGATGCTGTTGGCGCAGCACCTCGCTACGAATGCGCTCGCGGCCCATGTTTTCACGGATGGCGATAAACTCCATTTCCGGGGTAATGATCCCCCGCCGTGCATAGTGCATCTGCGTGACGCAGCGCCCCTTTAGCGCCCGACGCGGGCGTGGAAGGTGATCAAACCGCAGGTGATCCAGCCCCTCATCGGCCAGGCGCTGCTGGGTCCAGGCGGAGCTAAGCTCTGTGACCTCCTGAGAATCGCCACGCTCGGCAATCCAGTTCAGGCGCAGCTTGCTGAGCCCGGCACGCAGATCCACCGTTGCCTGCGGGTCGCCGTATGGCCCGGCGGTGTCGTAGACCGGAATCGGCTCGTTGGCTTCAAGTTCAGGGTTATCCTTACTGCCGCCTGACACTGTCGGGCTGAGCTGGATCGCGCGCATCGGCACGCGGATATCGGCACGGGAGCCGGTCAGATAGATACGTTCAGAGTTAGGGAAAGCAGTGCCCTGCAGCGAGTCAATAAACTGCTGTGCGGCGGCGCGTTGTTCACGACGATGGGTTTTTTTAGTAGCAATAGACATAGCAAGTTCCTGTTTCATCGGGAAGTTTGCTTGCCTGGAGGCGGGAGTAATAAGAACGATACGGAAATACGCATCCGTAGCGTAATAACAGATTTACTCTTGTTCCCTTCGCAGGTACTAACCTGATCAGGTTCCGCGGATCCCGAATTAACGGTCTCAGCCCCTTAGGGCACTCCGACAAGATATCGATTGGTTTTCTGGTTACTACGCCAGAATTCCCAATCTCGAATTGACAATACGCAGGGGCGAGGCATGCCTCGCCCTAACCCCTCAAGCATAAAGGGGCTTTTTGCAAACTACAAGAGGATCACATTCTGATAACGTATCAGGCAGGGCGTGCAAGGGAAGATTGATTGGCAGCAGGTTGAATATCAGAGCCTTTTTCTAAAGCCAGTTTGATGAATTTATCCTCCAGCGTAAATCGCGCCTCCAGGGCTTCACCAACGGTAGAGAGGGCTTGCTGAAATTCCAGGCAGTTATCATGGTCGATAGCCGTTTCCAGATACGAGTCATAGACCTTCATGATCTGTTCGGTATTCGCCTGGAGTGATGGGTAGATCAGCGCGGCTTTTGCCAGCTGCTCGGTCCCATCCATCTCTTGAATAAAACGTTCATAAACGGTGAAATGCCCGGTGGAGAGGTAATCCACAAGGTTCTGGCAAAAGGTATCCAGCGCATTTTCATCAAGCGTAGTCATCGATTCCTTGTTAGGCTTGATGCCAACCATCTGGTAATACGCGACCAGCAACTGCTTACGCGCGTGCAGACAAAAATCGACCAGTTCACTGCAACCGCCGACGCGCGCGGTGAGATTTTCTAACTGGTTAAGCATGTTCAACTCCGTGAGTGTTATTTTTAACGTCTGACCTCAATCCAGTTTAAAACTGAGGATGATGAAAAATTTATGGAACGTGAAATTTTAAGCGTAGACGCTGGCTGGTGGATTGTCAGCCAGGAACACAAAATTTGGTTACCAAAAGGCGAATTACCGTACGGTGGGGCCGTTGAACTGGACCTTGTGGGATCGACAGGATCGATAATTGGTGAGTGGCAGGGTGAACCGGTATGGCTGATCCGTGCCACCCGACCGCAGGAGATGGGATCGCTACGTCAGCTACTGGATCAGGAGAGTGGCCTGTTCCAACTCGTCGGGCGCGGTATTCAGCTGGCGGAGTTTTACCGCTCGCACCGCTGGTGCGGCTACTGCGGCCATGAAATGCACCACAGCAAAACAGAGTGGGCCTGCCTGTGCAGCCACTGTCGCCAACGCTACTATCCGCAGATTGCGCCGTGCATCATCGTGGCAATCCGCCGTGGCGAAGAGATCCTGCTGGCGCAACATACCCGCCATCGTAACGGCATCTATACCGTGCTGGCCGGATTTGTCGAAGTGGGGGAAACCCTGGAGCAGACCGTGGCGCGTGAAGTGATGGAAGAGAGCGGGATCAAAGTGAAAAACCTGCGCTATGTCTCCTCCCAGCCCTGGCCGTTCCCGCAGTCGCTAATGATGGCGTTTATGGCCGACTACGACAGCGGGGAGATAGTCATCGACCCGAAAGAGCTGCTCGACGCGGGCTGGTATCGCTTTGATGCGCTGCCGCAGCTGCCGCCGGCAGGAACCGTGGCACGCCGCCTGATCGAAGATACCGTCGCCCTGTGCCGGGCAGAAGCAGAATCCTGATCACCCCGTTGCTTTATTTCTGCAATAAATTCAAATATTATCGGGCTCAAGGATGAGCCTGCAAATAAATAAGAAAAATCCATAATTAAAAGCGGTTAAAAAATACAGTCTCACGTTATTGGAGTTTTTTATTTCTATTGGTTTATTTTTTCCAGAAAGGACGTGAATTGTGATGCGGCGATTATTCTGCTGAAGATTAACACGTGCCGGGAGCATAAGGATGATGTGTGGGAAAACAGACTGTATTATCAGGTCAGACATGAAAAAAAATTGGCCGCTGTGGGGGATTTGGATCTTCTGGGGATGTGCGATCGTCGCCTTTGCGCTGTCTCAGAAAAGAATCATGTACCTCCTGGCTATCGCCGCAGGACTCTGTATTTTATTTTTATTTATCTTATCTTTGCACAAAAAAAGGATGGTTGCTCACGTGCTTAATTTCTCCAAAAAAGACCGCGATGCAGGCGTAGGTAAAAATGCTCCTGCCCTAAATACTGAACCCGCCAAAGCCGCTACTAGTGAACGTCATGACGACCTGATGATTAAAGAAACGACTATTTCACTCGGCTCGGTATTGCGGGGGGAAATAACCAATGAAAATAATATTACGGTTAATGGTACGGTCGAAGGAAACATTACCAGCCAGAAAATCACGCAGATTGGTAAAGAGGGAAGCGTTGTCGGCACGGTGAAATCCGCAAAGCTCGTCATTAACGGTTTACTTAAGGGAAGCTGCCACGCGGGAAGCGTCACTATTATGTCCCGTGGCCGGGTAGAGGGGGAGATCTACACTAACGAGCTGGCTATTGAAAAAGGGGGGGCCTTTATTGGTATGTCTCATCAGGTTGACGATGAGATGGCACTAGCCAGTAAGAGAGAGAAAAGGCCGACTGAGGCCAGCCATAAAGCCCCTGCTGCGCTGGCTGCCGTTGAAGATAATCCTCTGAGCTCCCAGGCGTTAACCCTCACAAAGTAAGCTTACCCCTTTGGCTGCACCAAGATTGCACGACTACAGTAGGGGGGAGGCTCTCTTTGCGGTGCATTTTACTGCGCAGCCTCACGGTCAATTCCAGTAAATGTTACACTACAGGCATGACTGGAGAGAGAGCCTTAAGATGAGCGAATTGAAGAACGATCGTTACCTGCGCGCCCTGCTGCGCCAGCCGGTTGATGTGACCCCGGTGTGGATGATGCGCCAGGCCGGCCGTTATTTGCCGGAATATAAAGCCACGCGTGCCGTGGCCGGTGACTTTATGTCGCTGTGCAAAAATGCCGAACTGGCCTGCGAAGTCACGCTGCAGCCTCTGCGCCGCTACGCGCTGGATGCGGCGATCCTGTTCTCCGATATCCTGACGATCCCCGATGCGATGGGCCTGGGGCTGTATTTCGAAGCGGGCGAAGGTCCACGCTTCTCTAACCCGATTACCTGCCGTGCCGACGTAGAAAAGCTGCCCATTCCCGATCCTGAGCAGGAGCTGGGTTACGTAATGAACGCGGTGCGCACCATTCGTAGAAACCTCAACGGCGAAGTGCCGCTGATCGGTTTCTCCGGTAGCCCGTGGACGCTGGCGACCTATATGGTTGAAGGCGGCAGTAGTAAGGCTTTCACCAAGCTGAAAAAGATGATGTACGCCGAACCCGAAACCCTGCATCTGATGCTGGATAAGCTGGCGGACAGCGTCACCCAGTATCTCAATGCGCAGATCCGTGCCGGTGCACAGTCGGTGATGATTTTTGACACCTGGGGCGGCGTGCTGACCGGGCGCGATTATCTGGAGTTCTCACTTCACTACATGCACAAAATCGTCGATGGTCTGCTGCACGAGAACGAAGGCCGACGCGTGCCGGTAACGCTGTTTACCAAAGGGGGTGGACAGTGGCTGGAAGCCATGGCGGCGACAGGATGTGATGCGCTGGGTCTTGACTGGACCACCGACATTGCCGATGCACGTCGCCGCGTAGGCCATAAAGTGGCGCTGCAGGGCAATATGGACCCCTCCATGCTTTACGCATCGCCAGCACGTATCGAACAGGAAGTGGCGGGTATTCTTGAAGGCTTTGGCGAGGGTACCGGCCATGTCTTCAATCTGGGCCACGGCATTCATCAGGATGTTCCACCCGAAAACGCAGGTGTGTTTGTTGAAGCGGTGCATAAGCTTTCGCGCCCTTACCACCTCGGGTAAATCAGCCAGGGGGAGGAACTATGGATATCGCAGCATTACGTGACCAGCAGCAGCAATGCGCCGCTGAGGTGATTGTCCGGGATGATTTTGACGTGATGCCGCCGCGCCTGATTGGCGGGGCAGATGTCGGATTTGAACAGGGCGGTGAAGTGACGCGTGCCGCGCTGACGATCCTCGAATATCCCTCAATGCAGGTCATTGAGCATCGGGTGGCGCGTATTGCCACTACCATGCCCTATATTCCCGGCTTCCTCTCCTTCCGTGAAATGCCCGCACTACAGGCCGCCTGGCAGCTGCTGGAGCACCATCCTGACCTGCTGCTGGTGGACGGTCACGGCATTGCCCATCCGCGTCGCCTCGGCGTTGCCAGCCATTTTGGCCTGCTGGTGGATGTCCCCACCATCGGCGTGGCGAAAAAGCGCCTGTGCGGGAAGTTTACACCGCCCGGTGCTGCGCCAGGCAGCGTGGAACCCCTGATTGATAAAGAGCAGCAGCTTGGCTGGGTGCTGCGCAGTAAGCTGCGCTGTAATCCGCTGTTTATCTCTCCCGGGCATCGCGTCAGTCAGGCCACTGCGCTGCAGTGGGTGCAGAACTGCCTGCGCGGTTATCGCCTGCCGGAACCCACGCGCTGGGCGGATGCTATCGCCTCCCGGCGCCCGGCATTCAGTAAACTCTCCGCAGATTAGCATTCGTGCTGCCCAGTGGCTTTTCAGGTACACTGCGGCAAGCGCATTAATTCTGAGATCCCGATATGTTACGTAACCCGATTCATCTGCGGCTGGAAAAACTCGAAAGCTGGCAGCACGTTACTTTTATGGCCTGCCTGTGCGAACGTATGGCGCCCAACTACCGCGAGTTTTGTCAGCAAACCGGCTTTGGTGATGGCCAGCTCTATCGTCGTATTCTTGATCTGCTGTGGGAAACCCTGGTGGTGAAAGACGCCAAGGTTAACTTCGACAGCCAGCTGGAAAAACTGGAAGAGGCGATCCCCTCTGCCGATGATTACGATCTGTACGGTGTTTACCCGGCAATCGATGCCTGCGTGGCGCTGAGCGAACTGCTGCATTCTCGCCTCAGTGGTGAAACCTTCACCCACGCGGTTGCGGTCAGCGAGACCTCCATCACTACCGTCGCAATGCTGGAAATGACCCAGGCCGGCCGTGAAATGACCGAAGAAGAGCTAAAAGAGAATCCCGCTGTCGAAGAGGAATGGGACATCCAGTGGGAGATATTCCGCCTGCTCGCCGCCTGTGAGGAGCGGGACCTGGAACTGATAAAAGGACTGCGATCTGACCTGCGCGAATCCGGAATCAGTAATATCGGTATAAATTTTCAGCAGTAAGGCGACAAAACGTGACCTCAGGCCCGATTTGTCGCGCCTTTGGGCTTCACATTCGCCCCCAGTCTGGTCTACATTTGGGGGGCTGAAAAATGTGGCTATCGGTGCGTGTATGCAGGAGAGTGCCAGAATCTGGTTTTTCCCTCGCACTCGGTGCTTAGCAAGCGATAAATACACTGTAAGGATAACTTATGAACAAGACTCAACTGATTGATGTAATTGCGGACAAAGCGGACCTGTCTAAGACCCAGGCTAAAGCTGCTCTGGAATCCACCCTGGCTGCGATTACTGAGTCTCTGAAAGAAGGTGATGCTGTACAACTGGTTGGTTTTGGTACCTTTAAAGTTAACCACCGTGCTGAGCGTACTGGCCGCAACCCGCAGACTGGCAAAGAGATCAAAATTGCTGCTGCAAACGTACCGGCATTTGTATCTGGTAAAGCACTGAAAGACGCTGTTAAGTAATCGTCTAACGGTGAAGAGTTTAAACAGGGGGGCGGATTCGCCCCTTTTGTTTATCCTCATTTCAGCCTTCACTGTGTTTTCCCCTGCTGAAGCCTCTTTGCTGGCGCCAGGGTTGTGATACTCTTTTCGTCATGAAACTATCCCTTTGCAAACGCACCCTCTCTTTCGCCATGCTGCTGCTGTTAGCAGGCTGCAGTTCGCACTCCGATCTTCCCGACTTTACCGCCAGCGGCTATCTTGCCGATCGCGGTGCGGTGCGCATCTGGCGTAAAAATCACGACCAGCAGGTCGCCCATCTGATGACGGTGTATACGCCCTTCAGCGGTGGGGCGGTGGAAACCAGCGACTACCTGTGGCAGCAGGGCAAGCTTGTCTCGGTGGAGCGCCACATCATTGGCGCAGCACCTGATGACGTGATGTTGCGCTTTGATCTTGAAGGCAGGCTGAGCTTTATGCAGCGCCAGCTCTCCGGGCGGCGTGAGGCGCTCTCCGCTGACGCGGTGGCGCTGTATCAGTTTGATGCCCAGCGGATGCTGAAAGTCAGCGATGACCTGCTGGCAGGGCGCGTGCTGCTGCGTCAGGGCAGCTGGCAGCCGGATGGTTCGATTAAGACCTGCCAGGGCGAGCAGGCTCGCCCTGAGTTTACCCGTACTGAGCTGGGTTATATCGCCCGCCAGCAGCGTGACAAACCCGGAGCGGTGAGCGTAGCCTGGCTGGAAGCACCGGGCGGCACGCAGCTGTTGCAGGTCGCCAGCGATGACTTCTGCAGCAGTGAGCCTAAGGATGAGAGTTTTTAAGCATGAAAAAGGGGCGGATTAACCCTCCGCCCCTCAGGCTACCTGGCAGCAGGCGACAGCTTATCGCCCGCTGTTACTATTTACGATTAATCGCGCGATAGCCGATATCTTTACGGTAGAAGCTGCCATTCCAGGAGATTGGCTGCGCCAGCTGATAGGCACGCTTCTGTGCAGCGGCCACATCTTCACCCAGGGCGGTCACGCACAGCACGCGCCCACCGTTGGTCACCACCAGGTCGTCCTGCAGCGTTGTCCCGGCGTGGAACACCTTGCCATCCGCCACTTCTTCCAGCGGCAGACCGTGGATCTGCTCACCGTTGACGTAATCGCCCGGATACCCGCCAGCCGCCAGTACCACACCCAGTGAAGGGCGTGGATCCCAGACGGAGTCTTTCTCGTTCAGCTTGCCGTCAACGGCAGCCAGGCAGAGATCGACCAGATCCGACTGCAGGCGCAGCATGATCGGCTGCGTTTCTGGATCGCCAAAGCGGCAGTTAAACTCGATGACCTTCGGCTGGCCGCTCTTGTCGATCATCAGACCGGCGTACAGGAATCCGGTGTAAACGTTGCCTTCGCCCGCCATGCCGCGCACGGTTGGCCAGATCACTTCGTCCATCACCTTCTGGTGGATCTCGTCGGTTACCACCGGAGCCGGGGAGTAAGCTCCCATGCCGCCAGTGTTCGGGCCGGTATCACCATCGCCAACGCGTTTGTGATCCTGGCTGGTGGCCATCGGTAAGACGTTCTCACCATCAACCATTACGATAAAGCTGGCTTCTTCGCCATCGAGGAACTCTTCCACCACGATGCGGTGACCTGCGTCGCCAAAGGCGTTACCAGCCAGCATATCCTGAATGGCGTCTTCCGCTTCCTGCAGCGTCATCGCGACGATCACGCCTTTACCTGCCGCCAGCCCGTCGGCCTTAATGACGATCGGCGCGCCTTTCTCGCGCACGTAAGCCAGTGCAGGCTCAACGTCCGTGAAGTTCTGGTATTCGGCCGTCGGGATCTTGTGGCGTGCGAGGAAGTCTTTGGTGAACGCCTTCGAGCCTTCCAGCTGCGCAGCGGCCTGAGTGGGTCCAAAGATCTTGAGACCCGCAGCGCGGAAAGCATCAACGACGCCAATCACCAGCGGTGCTTCCGGGCCAACGATGGTCAGGTCGATTTTCTCCTTCTGCGCAAAGCTCAGCAGGCCCTGAATATCGGTTGGGCTGATAGCCACGTTCTGCAACGCGGGTTCCAGCGCAGTACCGGCATTGCCCGGCGCAACAAACACGGTCTCAGCCAGCGGGGACTGAGCGGCTTTCCAGGCCAGCGCGTGTTCACGGCCGCCATTACCAATCACTAAAATTTTCATCTGAGGCTCCGTAATTAATGGCGGAAGTGGCGCATGTCGGTGAAGATCATTGCAATGCCGTGCTCATCCGCGGCGGCAATCACTTCATCATCACGGATCGAACCACCCGGCTGGATCACACAGGTAATACCCACGGCCGCAGCGGCATCAATACCGTCGCGGAACGGGAAGAAAGCGTCTGACGCCATCGCAGAACCTTTCACTTCCAGGCCTTCATCGGCGGCTTTAATTCCGGCGATTTTCGCGGAGTAAACGCGGCTCATCTGACCGGCACCAATACCAATTGTCACATTGTCGCGTGCGTAGACGATGGCATTCGACTTCACGAACTTCGCCACTTTCCAGCAGAACAGCGCATCACGCAGCTCCTGCTCGGACGGCTGACGTTTGCTGACCACGCGCAGCTGGCTCTCATTCACCATGCCGAGGTCACGATCCTGCACCAGCAGGCCGCCGTTAACGCGTTTGAAATCGAGCGCGCTCTGGCGCTGCTGCCACTGACCACAGGTCAGCACGCGCACGTTCTGTTTGGCAGCGGTCACTTTCAACGCTGCTTCAGTGGCCGCAGGCGCGATGATCACTTCCACGAACTGGCGGCTGATGATCGCCTGCGCGGTGGCTTCGTCCAGCTCGCGGTTAAAGGCAATGATGCCGCCGAAAGCAGAGGTCGGGTCAGTTTTGTACGCGCGCTCGTAAGCATCGAGAATGGAAGCGCCAACGGCGACACCGCACGGGTTAGCGTGCTTGACGATCACGCAGGCTGGCTGGTCGAACTCTTTCACGCACTCCAGCGCCGCATCAGTATCGGCAATGTTGTTGTAAGAGAGCGCTTTGCCCTGCACCTGCTGTGCCGTTGCCACCGAAGCTTCAGCAACATTCTCTTCTATATAGAAGGCAGCATCCTGATGGCTGTTCTCGCCGTAGCGCATATCCTGCTTCTTGATGAAGTTCAGGTTGAGGGTACGTGGGAAGCGGCCGGATGGCGCGGTAGTTTCGCCGTGGTAAGCCGGCACCAGGCTACCGAAGTAGTTGGCAATCATGCTGTCGTAGGCGGCAGTGTGTTCGAAGGCTTTAATCGCCAGGTCGAAGCGGGTTTCAAGCGTCAGCGAGTTGTCGTTGGCATCCAGCTCCGCAATGATGGCCTGGTAGTCACTGCTCTTCACCACGATCGCCACGTCTTTGTGGTTCTTCGCCGCAGAGCGCACCATGGTCGGGCCGCCGATGTCAATGTTCTCAACGGCGTCTGCCAGCGAGCAGCCTTCCCGCGCCACGGTCTGGGCAAACGGATAGAGGTTAACGACAACAATATCAATAGGGGAGATGCCGTGCTCAGCCATGATGGCATCATCCTGGTCGCGGCGCCCCAGGATGCCACCATGCACTTTCGGGTGCAGCGTTTTGACGCGTCCATCCATCATTTCCGGGAAACCGGTGTAGTCAGACACTTCAGTGACGGGCAGGCCAGCCTCTGCCAGCAGGCGTGCAGTACCGCCAGTGGACAGCAGCTCGACGCCACGTTGGGAAAGCGCCTGAGCGAATTCGAGGATACCGGCTTTATCAGACACGCTGAGCAGCGCGCGGCGTAGAGGACGACGTTGTTGCATGAGGTTTATCCCTTGGGCTTTGGATCGCATATAAAGAGCGTTATATGAGGCTTAGCGATCTCTTTCTATATATAGAAGAGAAATAAGTCTCAGGTAACGCCCCTGAGGGGGCTTCCGTTTGCGCGGGGCATTGTAGCGAAAACGATTGCGCGATGCTCGTCAAAATTACGCTGTTGCGACGAATGTGGATAAGTTTGTGCATAAGCAGGTATAAAGCAGGCTTTTGCTGGGGATTGCAGCAAACAGTCAAATTATCGCAAATTAGCCCTTGTCACTCGTCAGGATCTCCCTATAATGCGCAACCACTGAGACGGCACAACGGCTTACCGGCCAGCGGCTCAGGAGGTTCAGGAAGTATCTGAACCGCCGGAAAAACTTCTCAA
>NZ_JASCAQ010000075.1:0-26626 GCF_029967685.1 Erwinia sp. V90_4
ACTGGTAACTGGTAACTGGTAACTGGTAACTGGTAACTGGTAACTGGTAACTGGTTTACGGAGCGGTGTAGTATTTACGATGTAAATACAGAGTTCTTGAAGAGGGTGCCCAACTGCGGCTAGACTGGAAGGACAGATTTGGTCACTGTGCTCCGTTAAAGCCAGTTACATCAGTTTAGAAACTTGCCGGTTTCTGATCCTTCGAAAGGCCACCTTGCCGGGTGGTCTTTTCGTTATTAACAATGCCCTTCCTGCATCAAAAAATCAAGATAACTTCAGGATGACTTAACGATTTCTCTTAAAAAAAGATGGACTTCGTATGCTTTTAAATATTAAATAAAGCTCAAAAACCCACTTCATAAAGAGAGAAAAAAACATGGATAGCGAGTCCCTTAACGCTAGAAGATCAATGAGCTATACATCAGAACCTGACAATAGTGATAATTTAGAAAAATTGAAGAGGTTAATAGCCACTGGTAACGCGCTGTTATTCACAGGGGCTGGATTTTCATTAGAATCACAGAATGTAGAAGGAAATAAAATCCCCACAGCAAAGGAACTTGCAAAGATAATATCAGCAGAGTCAGCGATTTTCTTTGAAGAAAAAAATGCAGATGAAAGCCAAATAAAACAGATACAAGAATGCGAAGACCTAATGGTCAGCTCAGATTTCTTCCTTAAAAACATTCCGAGAAGAGACAGTCTACTTGAAATATTAAAAAGAACATTCAGCATCAATGAGGTAACTCAAGATCAAATTGATATATGCAAGTTAAATTGGAGAAAAACATACACAACTAATTATGATAACACTATAGAACTTGCAAATCTAAACGCAGGAAAGACGATCACATCTTTAGATCTGACTGACAAACCAATTGATTATAAGAAAGCAAAAGATATTTGCTTGCACATCAACGGAAAACTTGATAAAGCAAGCGAATCCGATCTCGATAGCAAAATAAAGCTTACAAGCTCATCTTATTTATCAGCAGACCAATTTATAAACTCACCATGGTACTCACAGTTTAAGACTGACATAGACCATTGTAGTGCAATAATTTTCATCGGTTATTCAATGTATGATATAGACATACAAAAAATATTATTTGATAACGATGAAATAAAAGAAAAGACATTCTTTATTGCTAGAGAAGGAACAAATACATTTGAGAACTATAAAGCCTCATTGTTTGGCGATGTACTTAATATAGGGGTAAAAGGGTTTGCTAAAGTAGTCAATGACTGCATAGCAAACAACACCCACAATGAAAACATTGAGATGGTAAGCTCAATGGATCTCTATCAGCTAAACGAAAACAGTCATGACATTAGAGACTCAGAAGTTGCTAACTTCATGTTGTTCGGTAACGTTCGAAATGAATACATTGACCAAGTCACTCTTTCAAAAGGAATTGAAAGAAAAATAATCCATAGGTCAGAGCTTGAAAATATAGTGGGCGCTATAAATTCAGGACACAACGCTGTAATAACAAGTGACTTAGGAAATGGTAAAACCGTACTAATAAAAATTATAATGTCCCATA
This sequence comes from Erwinia sp. V90_4, assembly GCF_029967685.1. NCBI lineage: Bacteria > Pseudomonadati > Pseudomonadota > Gammaproteobacteria > Enterobacterales > Erwiniaceae > Erwinia > Erwinia sp. V90_4. Next base: position 1,548 of record NZ_JASCAQ010000075.1, read on the forward strand.
TGTCGCGATTGGGATTTGACTGCTATTTATATTTAAATAATGAATTTAGCTTTACAAAAGACCTCGAATCAATATCAAAAAAAAATAGAAAGTCAATTGTTTTCATTGATGACTACAGTAATAAAATCGATGCAACAAGGCATGTAATTGAAAAAAATTATGATAATATTCAGATAGTTATATCAACAAGGCATTATGGTTACGAGGTAACGAAAGAGCAATTAATATCAATGGACTTGAGTAACTTTAAAAATTACAACATTGATTATTTGCTAGATTCAGAAGTTGATGAGTTTATTGATATTGTTGATAATTTAGGCGAGTGGGGAGAGCGCGCAGGACTTTCCAAAAGAGAAAAATTAAGAGACTTAGATGAAGAAGCAAAAACCCAATTATCTCTATTATTGCTTTCAGTATTGAAATCAGATTCTATCAAAAGAAAAATAGGTGAAATAACAGACTCAATTTTCTCAGAGCCTAGATTAAAAGATACAACATTTGCAATTCTTATGATGGATGTAATGGGCCTTAACATTGACAGATCTTTAATTTCAGACATAGCAATGAATGATGGAATTTACTCTCAAAATTTCATTGAGAACTATGGTGTTAGAAATCTATTTCGCGTAGAAAGAGGTGTTATAAAGACGAAATCAAGTACGTTATCCCGATATCTAATCGCAAATGCCCTTGATTCAAAATACGTAGCTAATCAATTGCTAAAAATAGTTGAACACTTAAATAAAACAAACCATGAAACTAAAGATAAGAAATACTCTGATATAATAACTTCATTACTAAGGTTTTCTATCGTTGAAAAAATGCTTCCTCAAAAGAGAGTTGAGATCAACTTTTATTACGAGAAGGTAAAGCAAATATTACCGAGATTAATGAAAGATCCTCATTACTGGGTACAGTATGCAATGTCTGTAATTCCATTTAAAGAGTATGGGAATGCGCAGACTTATATTAAAACAGCCTATTCCCTAGCTGAGAGAAAGAGCAATTACCATACTAAAAACATAGACACTCAACAAGCAAGGCTATACCTGTTGATTTGTGTAACTAAGGAAGGGAAGGAATCTTTTGAGTTCTTTGAAAAAGGAGATGCTTTGATGAGAATCATACCCAATGACATTTACAAATATCGCCAAGTTTCTCGTTACAAGGACATCTACGAAAAAGTATTTTATTCTTTTTCTCCAAAGCAAAAGGTCATTTTTGAACATGCAGTAAAACGGATAATCGTTGAGTCAGAAAGCAAGGAGCTTTTAGATAACGGATTTTATCAAACTGGCGGAACATGGATTGAAAAAATAAGGGAGGACTTCTTAGGGATGATAAGAAACATAGAAAGTAAAAGAAGCACCAAATAATAAATAAAATAAAAACATGAAAAAAAATGTCGCCTTCGGCGACTTTTTTATGGAAATTAAATTTGTAATGTAAAAAGGCGCTTTCAACCTTCTTTACCTTGCATCCATCACAATATCGAACATACTCAGTGTAGTAATAGGGGGCAGTTTGGATATAGAGAATTATTGTACGGTAAGCGTGTTTTTCGAACAGGCTTACCTATAGCAATGGAGTGTACCCTCGCGCTGTACGCCATTTCCCGTGGATTTTGTCTCATCAGATAACCTAAATGCGATACGGAATGCCGATAATTTAAAAGCGATAGCCATTGGCACTAAATCAATCCCTTATGGGCTTGATTAGTTAAATAATGCGCTAGGAGTACAATGATTTCCTATTTCCAAACTGACCCCTATTACATAAACGACCGGTTGAGTGACAATCATTAAAACAACGGTTCTAATGCGGAAAGTTATCGCATAACCCGCAATTTAATCAACGTCATGCAAATCATATGGTCTTTAGCTTTGGTGACGGAATTTTTCTGGAGTTGCGGCGTACAACCCCAAGATCGGCATTCAGCCATCTCATGACAGAAAAATTACTGTTCCATGCCGGGTGGCGCATTCAGTTGTTAAAGGAAAGCAGAAGGAAGACTGTCACTCCATCGAGGGCGTCAAATAAAAATCATGCCTGCTCGTCTTCTTTACCGTAGTAAAGCTTACCGAGCTGAATAAGGAGACGGCCCTGGGATTTGCGGTGCAGGTTGCTGTCCCGCAGCGAATAAACGCAGCCACAGTATTCCTGCTGGTAGAACTGCTCGCGCTTGCTGATTTCAATCATGCGCGACGAACCGCCCTGCTTGCGCCAGTTATAGTCCCAGTACACTATTCCCTGATAGTGCGCGGCGGCCCGCTGTCCACTGTCATTGATTTGCTGAATATTTTTCCAGCGCGAAATGCCAAGTGAGCTACTGATCACGCTGAAGCCATTTTCAGCGGCGTATAGCGCCGTCCGTTCAAAGCGCATGTCAAAACACATGGTACAGCGAATGCCGCGCTCGGGCTCCCATTCCATGCCTTTAGCACGCTCAAACCAGTTATCCGTGTCGTAGTCCGCGTCGATAAACGGAACACCGTGTTGTTCGGCAAAGCGAATATTCTCATCTTTACGAAGCAGATATTCTTTCTTCGGGTGAATGTTCGGGTTGTAGAAGAAAATGGTGTAGTCGATTCCCGAGGCCTGGATCGCCTCCATAACCTCACCGGAGCAGGGAGCGCAGCACGAGTGTAGTAGCAGTTTATCTGCCCCATTCGGGAGTTCCAATTTAGGGCGTTTGAAATCAGCGCTGGTCATTGATTTATTCGTTGGGGTAATGATAATTGAGAAGAGTGTAGCATCAGAGGTGAACTATCGGGAATAGCTGCCAGCCTCGTACACATTCCACAATGTCCGCTCCTGGCACTCACTCGTACAGATCCTCCCTGTTGCTTCCAGCCATAATGCTTTTTGTTATAACCGAATGGCGTGACGACTGCGCTTCAACGTCCGAAACCGACCTGTGGGGCTCTGTTGCAAAAATCTGTAGGTGGTAGAGTGATCGCTCCATTTGCTGATGGAGTAGCACATGAACCTATTCAAAGGCCGGCATTTTCAGAGAGACATCATCCTATGGGCGGTTCGCTAGTACTGCAAAGTTGACAGCATGGGCCGCACTGTCGATTTTTACCTCTCCCAGCGTCGTAACAGCAAGGCGGCATACCGGTTCTTGGGTAAAATCTTCAATAACGTGAAGAAGTGGCAGATCCCACGCTCCATCAACACGGATAAAGCGCCCACCTATGGACGTGCGCTGCGTTACTCAAACGCGAAGGTCGATGCCCGCCTGGGCGAAATGCGTCTGATAAGCAGAATTTTTGAAATGTGAGGCCTATTAATAAGACAAAAGGCTACCTCATCGCGAACTTTGCAACAGTGCCCTGCAAGGTGCCAGAAAGTGATATTCCCGCCATTGCAGTGGCTAATCCCTGGCAAGCGACTCAGGGCAGCCGGTGACCTGCGGGTAATTGCGGCAGACCAAACTGAGCGTGTTTTTTGGCTCGAAGCCTTTATCCAGCATGCAACGCTGAACTTCAGCGGCTTTGCGTAGCGTCGGCACGTATGGCACCGAGCCTAAAGGCTGCGGATAGCCGCACTGATACATCACCGCCAGTGCCTGCCTATCATTTTCAATTTCGTGAGAAAAATGCCGAGATACCCCGGCCTGACGCCAGCTAATCAGGGAAGACGTGTCCACGCCGGACTCGGGCTTAATCGGATGAAAGCCTCTGTCTGCGACAAAAGGCAGCGCCTCGAGCTGGCTTTGATTCAACGGGTGCCCCTGCTCCTGACTGCGGCAGGCAGGCGTATCATGATAGACGCGAACGCTGCAAATTTTGAAACCGTCCTTGCGGGTAAAACCCATTTTCTCCATGCACTGATAATAGAGAACTGACTCATTGTCGGTTTTCGGGATATCGGGGCCGGGGAGGGGCACGCCGCATTGACCCATCGCAACGCGCACGCCGTCGATATCGGTATCTGGGCGCTGCCACTGAGTGAGGTCTGGTGCAGGCGGGCAGCCCGTTAGCAGCAATAGCGAGGTTGTCAGCAGAGGTAACGTTAGCAGTGGCGATCTTGGCGACATAAAATTCCTTTTCATTGATGTTTTACCGGGTGTCCATACTGCCTGAATTGTCGCTGTTCGAAAACAGCGTTCAGGCCATATCCGTACTTAAGCCGCAGGCCTCTGGTCAGGATAAGAAAGTTGCTTACGAAGCATCCGGCCAGCTGGCAACCGCGCCTGCTCACTGACGCTGAGTCGGTCGTCGCCCCCAGAATTTCAGCGGGGGGCATCTGTGCTAACCTTAAGCTGTTGGCGCATTTCGAAATTTTCAAACAGTCGCGAAGCGTATTTGAAGGTTTCATCTGTGCCAATCATCACTTCGCAGATAACCGGCAAGACAACGGTTACTTATTTTGTTACTTATCTGACAGCCTGAGGTTGTTAGTTGGCTATAAGGGTAAAGGATGCAAATGATATTTGGTGAGTTATCTGGTGCGCCAACCTGGGTGCCTGCCGTATTACTCGTCACGCTCTCACTCGTCCTGGGATTCCTCGCCCGGTTTATCCTGCTCAGGTTCATCCGCTACTGGCAGAGCCGTGACCGTAAGCTGTTTAAATCACTGGAAAAACATCTTCGTGGTTCACTGTTTCTTTTCATTCCCCTGATGTTGATCAATGTCGGGATCCATTATATTGATATTCAGCCAGGCTCTCTGGGCTTTATTACCACCACGCTTAATATATTTATTATTTTATCATTCTGCTCTATTTTAATTCGCCTGACCAACGTTGCGCAGGATATGCTTTTTATACGCTATGACATTAATCTATCGAATAATCTCCGCGCGCGTAAAATTCGTACCCAAATAATGTATGTTAAGAAAGTGGCTATCGTGCTGCTGGTGTCATTCTGCCTGACGCTGATCCTCCTCAGCTTTCCCAGCGTGCGCAAATTCGGTACGACGATTCTGGCCGGTGCTGGAGTGGCTGGGATCATCATCGGTTTTGCCCTGCAGAAGTCGCTTGTTAACCTGTTTGCCGGCATTCAGATAGCGTTTACGCAGCCGATAAAAATTGATGATGCGGTGGTGGTCGAAAATGAGTGGGGCTGGATTGAAGAGATAAACCTGACCTATGTGGTGGTGCGTATCTGGGACCTGCGTCGGCTGGTACTTCCCATTACCTACTTTACTGAAAATCCCTTCCAGAACTGGACGCGTAATAACGCGCAAATTTTAGGTTCTGTTTTTCTCTACCTCGATTATTCCATGCCGCTGGAGCCTCTGCGTAAGCATTTTGAACAGATCCTCAGCGAAACCAAATTGTGGGATAAGCAGACTCAGGTACTGCAGGTGACCGATACGAATGAAAAAACCATGACCATCAGGTTATTGATGACGGCGCAGAACTCGCCAACGGCCTTTGATTTGCGCTGCTACGTGCGCGAAAGAATGATTGAGTTCGTTCAGCAAAACTATCCTCAGAGCCTGCCTCATGTGAGGGCGACACTCACCGACTCTGTATCAGGGGACACGCGCTCCGCCAGTTAATCATCAAATTCTCCCAGCGACCTGGCCGGAAGCAGAGAGATCTGCGTTTAGATCAACATTATGTTGATCTAAACGCGTTTATCGCTATTATCGTCAACATAATGTTTAATAGAGATCTGCTATGAACCTCGCTGACTCTCGCTACCAGGACGATCTCCTGCTGATGCTGGCCGCGGCGGTGCGCGTTATCGGCAGCGTGATTGCTGCCAATACCGAAGTGGTGCTGCACGATCTGCGCTCGCCGGAGTTCTCCATTGCCGAAATCGCCAATCCGCACGTGACCGGGCGGCGCAGAGGGGACTCGGTGCTGGCGGGGTTGCGCAGTGACAAAGCCTTTATCAGCGCGATGGATGCGAGCGCTGAGCCGGTCACCCTGATGCTGGATTACCCCACCTACAGCAGTAGCGGTGCGCCACTGCGCAGCAGCACCGCCTTTTATCGCACCCCGGGGAAAGCGCCTTTTGCCGCACTCTGCATTAACGTCGATAACCAGAGCATTAGCGATGCGCTGAATATTTTGCAAAGCCTTACGCGCACCATTCCCCCGCAGGATGATGCGCCGCCGAGACAAAATACCCTTGAGGCCGCGCATGAAAATATCGAAGATCTGATGCGCGACATCATCACCAGCGCCACGGAACTCAGCCCGGGCAGCAGCAGGGCCGACAGCAAAAAGGCCAGGCTGCTGGCGGTCAGGCAGATGCAGGAGAAGGGGATCTTCCTGATGAAAGGCGGCGTCGAGAAAGCCGCCGCAGCGCTCGGTATTACGCGTTACACCATCTATAACTATCTGGATGAACTTAAAAAATCGGGCAGCTGATCGTCCGGTTATCCCTTTCTGGAGTCGTGGTTATGCCCCTGAATATCGTTACCCCCCTGATTGAATCTCTGCCCCTCAGCCAGCTGGCAAACACGCGCATATGGCTGAAGATGGAAGCCTCACAGCCCAGCGGATCGTTCAAGATGCGCGGTATTGGCTATGTTTGTGAGCAGCACTATGCCAATGGTGCAAAGCGTTTCATCACCTCATCCGGCGGTAATGCCGGCCTGGCTGTGGCTTATGCCGGGCGCAGGCTTGGCGTGCCGACGGTGGTGGTGGTACCGGAAACCACCACCGGGCGCGCTAAACATCTGCTCTCCATAGAGGGTGCCGAGGTCATAGTGCATGGCAGCATGTGGTCAGAAGCCAACGAACGGGCGCAATCGCTGCGGGGGAATGACGATGTGTTTATCCATCCGTTTGATGACCCGCTACTGTGGCAGGGCCATGCCTCGATGATCGATGAGGTGCTGGCCGAAGGTGTGCGCCCAGATGCGGTTGTCGTCGCGGTAGGTGGCGGCGGGCTGCTGGCCGGGGTGGATGAAGGGCTGCGGCGTAACGGGCTGCACGATGTGCCGATATATGCCGCCGAAACCGAGGGCATGGCTTCTTATTTTGCATCCCTGCAGGCGGGATGCCTGACCGAGCTTGCGCAACTGTCCGGAATAGCGACCTCGCTCGGGGCGCGTCAGGTGTGCCAGCGTGCTTTTGACGTGGCGGCAGAGAGGCCGGTCATCCCGCTGCGCGTCAGCGATCGTGAAGCCGTTGATGCCTGCCTGGCATTTCTTGACGATCACCGCACGCTGGTGGAGCCGGCCTGCGGCGCGGCGCTGGCCCTGCTTTACGGCAAAAAAATCCCCGCCGCCGTGCTGAAAAATGTGCTGGTGATTGTCTGCGGCGGCTCCACCACCACCGTTGATGCGCTGAAGAATTTTGCAGGCTAACAGATAAGGAAATAGACGATGACTGAAAGACTCTACTACCACAGCGATGCGCTGGAATGTACCAGCAGCGTCATCGGCTGCAGCGCGCAGGAGGATGGGCGCTACCGCGTGATCCTCTCGTCCACCCTGTTTCATCCGAAGGGCGGCGGGCAGCCCTCGGACCGGGGCACGCTGGGCGCGGTCAACATGCTGCACGCGGTGCAGGAAGGGGACGAAGTCGCTCACTATACCGATGGACCGGTAGCGCTGGGGGCGGTGGATCTGCGCGTCGACGCTGCGATGCGCCAGCTGCATACCCGCTATCACTCCGCCGGGCATCTGATAGCGGCGGTGGGCGAGAAGTTTGGCTGGTACGGCAATAAGGGCGACCATCGGCCGGGGGAAGGGCGCGTGGTATTCGAGCCGCGCGAGCCGCTCAGCGCCGTCAGCGCTGAGGATTTCACCTCGGGCGTCGCGGCGCTGGTGGCGCAGGGGCTACGCCGCCAGCTGAGTGAAGAAGCCGGGCGGCGCAAGGTCACCTGGGGTGAACTGCCCGCCTATGCCTGCGGTGGCACCCATGTGGATTCCACTGCGCAGGTCGGCGAAGTCCGCATCCTCAAGGTGAAAGAGAAGAAAGGGCAGCTCTCCGTACAGTATCAGCTGGCGTGAGGCTTACGGCAGACCAGCGCCAACTGCTTATTGAGCAGGAACGGGCGCAGGTATGCCACGGTATTCGATAGCGGAATGACCTCATCGCTGAGATCAATACCCAGCGTGTTAATGATGTAGTGGCGCCGGGTGCTGATGCGCTGCCAGAGTTCGGGATAATCGCGTTGGATCTGCGCCTGAAGCGCCCCGTCCGCCAGCGCGATGCACTCCTCGCAGCTGGTGCCGCTGTAGCCGGCTACGGAGGGGATAATATCAATCTGCACGATCATGCCGCTTTTCAGGGTTTCCGCCGAGTTCGCATACACGGGGGATGACATCCACTCTTCATCAGCGCCGAGGTGGCCCGGGTTCAGGTGCCAGCCATATTTTTTCTGCTCCAGCACCGTTTCAACAAGGTGATACAGCTCGCCGCCGGGCATGCCGATGCGAATCGCTTCCAGCCAGCTGGCGACCGTTGCGAAGTAGGGTTTCACCACGCGGTCTAAATAGTCATGCTGACGTTGCGGCAGTTGGCTTTCATCGCTAATGACAAAGCCGCTGCGGCTGGAAAGCCCGCCTTTAAAGGCGGTGGTCATTGAGAGTGGCTGTCCCGCTTCGATTTGCTTATAGCTGGGGTAGAGGTTGGCTTTCTCGAAGCGCTGCCCGGCAGCGGCAATGGTCACCACCGTGTGATACTGGCCTTCGGCGGCCAGCAGCGCACCCAGTTCGCTCTCACGCAGGCCCGGTTCAACCGCGTTCATCGCCGCGAGGATGCAGCAGGACGCGAGGTTAGCGCCGTACTCATAATGCGCGATCTCGTTGGCATTATTCGTGGTTCTGGCGCCGTTCTCGCCGCTGATAAAAAGATCTGCGGCGTTCTCCAGCACGGCATTATCCGCCAGGCTGTTTTTTAGCGCCTCGACGATAAACCACGGCAGATCGAAGATCTTGCGGTTATCCGCCGTGGAGGAGGTAAACATCTTCCAGCCCACCACGCCAATCTTAGTTTTATCGCCAAGCTCTGCCGCGCTGAACAGGGCCTCAAGCGGCTGTTCCTGCACCATCGGTTGATTCGGCAGCGAGAAAAACGCGCAGTGGTGCAGCGCAGCCGGGATGCGGCAGTGGTTAGCCATTTTCAGGTTTTCATTGCCGAGGATCAGGCTGGCTTGTCCACTGCGGTTGAGGATCAGCAGCCCCTCTTCAAAGCGCGGAATAAAACCGGTGAGATATTCAAAATTTGCACCGTGCTCCTTATCCGCATAAATCACCAGGGCGTCATAGCCTGCGTCACTCATCCGCGCCAGCAGTTTGTTTTTGCGCTCAAGAATAGTGGCATCGCTTAACGCAACGGGTGGGATACCGGAGAAAACCGCAGGCGGCGCAATGCTCTGCAGGAGGATATTGTTACACTTCATATGACCTCGCGTTTGGACACTTTACTGTCACTCCAGCTGCAATATGAGCTGTTTTCAGCCAGGGCGCAATGTACGCTCAGGCGAACTGGCGCGGCGCTCACTGCAGGTGCCTCGAGCGCGTCAATAAATCTGCGGTACTAAAAATTGCTGAAAATTTCTCTTTCCGGCTCACGCGTACGCAAAAAGCAGGTTAACTTTATAAAAACGCGCTTCCCCGCCAGCACGGTGAACGCTAAGCAGCCCCGACATTACGTTGGGGCTTTTTTTATCTCTGAATTCTGAGGGCAGAGCAACGGAGGCAATATGGCAGCATCAATATTAGCAGTCAGTCTGGGCGCTGCAGTGACGACGGGCGCTGGCCTGTTCGGCATGCCAGGCACCACCGACTATGGGGTACTCTTTGGCGCCTTTGCCGGTGCGGTGTTTTACGTTGCCACAGCGGCAGATATTCAGGTTATCCGCCGCGCTGCCTACTTTGTGGTTTCCTGGATTGTGGGCGTGTACGGCGCAGGTCTGGTTGGAGCGAAGCTGGCGCAGATCCTCGGCTATAGCGATAAACCGCTGGACGGCCTGGGCGCGGTGCTGCTCTCCGCACTGGCGATTAAAACGCTGACGTTTTTCAGCCAGCAGGATCCGGCAACCTGGCTGACACGCTGGAGAGGAGGTCATCATGGCAACAAGTGATCCAATCGTTATCACCAATGTGGTGGTGTGCTCGGCTATCGTGCTGAGGCTGATGTTTTTCTATAAGCCCGGAGCTAAACACCAGTGGTGGGCTTCCTGGCTTGCATACCTGATCATCCTCGCCTATGCCTCGGTACCGTTCCGCTTTCTTTTTGATGTTTACGTGCATACGCACTGGGCGGCGGTGGTGATCAATCTGATCTTCTGCGCGGCGGTCTATCGTGCCAAAGGCAATGTCGCCACGATATTTGCGGTACTGCGGCCTGGCGACCGTTAAAGCCTGATTCCATTGAAAACCCCTTCACATCGCCCGTCAGGGCATCCCCGACAGGTTTCACCTGTCTCATCCCGGAGGTATTTATGATTGAAGTTAACTGCTTTGCCGATTTGCGTACCACTGCACCTGCTAAGGCCGGTGATATCGCCATGCTCAAACGTTACTACGATAAAGACTCCACCTTCCACGGCGGCGGCGACTTTGTCGGCTTCTCCGGCACCACCCCCCTGAGTGATGACGGCGGCACCGTAGCCAAAGGCAGCGGCTTTTTCTGGAAGCGCATCATCAATGACACTGAACAGGTCAATCTCTATCACTTTGGCGCGCGCGGTGACGGGATTACCGACGACAGTGATGCCTTCAAACGCATGTTCAGCTGGTCACAAAGCTATGATAGCAATGCCAAAAATCTTGGCGTACGTTTTCCCGCCGGCAAGTTCCTGATCAACCCGATTGACCTTACCGCCAGCGAAATTCCGTGCTTTGCCCTGTACGGTGATGACAGCCCTTATGGCGCTACGCCGCGCACGGTGATTGTCTCTGATAAATCGCCCAGCACCGTGTTCAAAGTGAACGCGCGCCGCACGGTGATCCGCGGCATCAGCTGGAACGGGCAGGCAACGGCGGACACCAGCGCAACAACGGGCGCGATTACCCCGGATATGCTCTCCAACGTGCAGCCGTTTTTCGAAAACATCACTATCGAAGGGGAGTTTGTGAATATCCGCTGCTTCCGCGTGCAGTACAACGGCGGCACGGCGATCAAACTGCTCGACACGCTCGATACCCGCTTTGACCAGATCTACTCTCAGTACACCTACGCGCGGGTATTTGAGGTGGGCTGGTCTAACTCCCCTAACGGCGTGTGGGATCATGCTACGGCCGTCGAGCTGACCGATGCCAATTTCCAGTATGGCTTCGCTGACGCCACGCTGATGATGCCGCGTATGACTCAGGGGATTATTCGCAACGTGTGGATTGAACATACGCGCTTCCCGGGTGACCTGACCAACGGGCAGTGGATTGTTGACGCCCTCAGCGTGGAGGACTGCGATAACCCGCTGAGTATGAACAACAGCCGCGCGCTGTTCCGCCAGCTTAATTTACAGGCGGGGGCGAAAGTCAGCCTGGACAACGCCAGCGGGCGCTGGCTGTCAGGATACGAAGGCGGCTGGCGCCGGGATGAGAATTTCGGCACCACCATGACCGGGTCGATGAAGGCAGGCTGGTACAGCGGCTACAAGCTGACCAACACGGCTGACAGCGATAAATGGTTCAAGGTGGGCAAGTTTGTCTTCCCCAGGGTGAATCAGCAGTGGACGATTGAGCTTATCGGCAAGATGTCCACTGCTAATCCCTCCGGAGTGGCGGGCAGCCCGACGCAGACGGTGGCCTCCGGCGCCACCTGGCTCAATTTTCAGCGCTGCGCCACCGCCGTGTGGGGCGATATGTACCACCGCGGGCAGCCTGCGGTGCTGGATGTCAAATACAGGCGCAGCTATGAAAATATTGTCGAGGTCTGGGTGAAGCTTAAGGCAGGCAGCGGTGACACCATGTTTAATCTGCGCTCTACCGGACCAACGCGCTTTGAGTCGGGGGAGTGTTCCTTGTATACCCCGGACCTGAACGAAGTCACGGATGAGACGCAGATTGGCACCGTTACCCCCAACGCACGCCTCAGCATGCATAACGGGCTGGCAGGTCTTGGCGCGAACGAAAATGGCGTGGTGACACTGGCCACCGCGGTGGCCGCAGCCCCGGCCAGCACGGTGCCGGCCGGCTATGTCACGCTCAACATTAATGGCATTGACCGCAAGATGCCCTATTTCAGTTAGTTTGCCGCCTTAAGCCGAAATCGCCCTTAATCGGGCGATTTTTTTATTTGTCGAGGGGAAGGAACTGAATCAGGGTTTAGGGCTGAGAATGCGCACGCGCATAGGGGATAAAAGGGTTTTTACCGTTAAGAATTGTCTGTCTTTTATCCGGCATTAGTCCGAAATAAGCGCGGAAAATGCAAATTTTAAGCAAATATAGTGTAAAAAATAACCGTTAGCCGATTTCCATCAGGATGTGGGGTTGTGATAATGCCGCCTGGCTCCGTAAAATAGGTCCAAAATTTACAGCAGGAGAGAAACGTGTCTGAAAGTGCGGCAAGTGAAAAGGGTTCCGAACGGCTTATCGATGCCAAAAACATCGCGCTTGGCTGGCGTATTGTGGGGCAGATGCCGCCACAGACTCTTGAGGAGGCCATTCAAATGCTGCGTGACAGCTCGGCTTTTGCGGCAAAAGTGTGTGATTTATTGAGTGAAGAGCTGGCCGAACGCAACAGGCGCTAAAGCTTCCTGCGGCGCGGCGCGCTAGCGGCAGGGGATGCGGGAAAAGTGACTAACTGGTTAAGCTGCCTTATCTTTCAGGCAAAAAAAAGCCCGCGAAGAGCTTTAATGCGGGCCAACACCAGGGAAATCTATTAATTAGCATGATAGGATGATTCTCAATTAATGCAAATGAAAAGCACCTTCAATCTTAATTAAAATCAATTTTTTTGGCTGACCTCGCAGTTACATCATCAAAATTCTTCAGACACCATCCACTGATCGGCTTCCTCAAACATCTCTTCAATAATGCGTAACAGCGTGGACTTATCGCTTTTACTGGCGTCACTTTTCACGCCGTTGGCCTGCATCGGTTTTACCTTGACCAGCGCATCGGGAAACACACGCTGCACGCGCTTTTCCAGCTCGGCCAGGATCAGCTGTTCGGCATTCGGCAGACCCGCAACGTTGCGCTTGTCATAAATCAGTTCAACAAACATCTCTGCTCCTTGTTATTTTTTGCTGTATAAAAATACAGGTAACCACGACAAGGTTCAATGACTATTTATCTGCACCCTTCTGCAGGGGTTTTCATCAGGCGCATATCAGCATTAAAATTGCCCAGGCTGATAAAAGGAAAAGACCATGGCGCAAAATATTTATGACGATCCGGCTTTTTTTGCCGGTTATGCCACATTAGATCGTTCGGTTAAGGGGCTGGATGGCGCACCGGAGTGGCCGAGCGTGCAGGCGTTGCTACCGGAGCTTGCCGGAAAAGAGGTGGTTGATCTCGGGTGCGGCTATGGCTGGTTTAGCCGCTATGCCTGCCAGCAGGGCGCGCACTCCGTGCTGGCGCTGGATGTCTCCGAAAAAATGCTGGAGAAAGCCATCAGCCTGGGCGATAACCCGGCAATTGCCTGGCAGCGAGCGGATCTCGAAACCCTGCAGCTGCCCGCACAGACCTTTGATGTCGCCTTCAGCGCGCTGGCGCTGCACTATGTCGAAGCACTACCGGCGATGCTGGCGGTGGTGTTTGCGGCACTGAAGCCCGGCGGCCAGTTTATCTTCACGGCCGAGCACCCTATCTATACCGCGCCAGCCCGGCAGGGCTGGCATATTGATGACAACCAGCAGAAATCCTGGCCGGTCAGCGGCTATCAGCAGGAAGGCCAGCGCGTCACTAACTGGTTTGCTGATGGCGTGATCAAACAGCATCGCACGCTGGCGAGCTGGATTAATATGCTGATTGCCGCAGGGTTTGTTATCAGCGCGCTGGATGAGTGGGGGCCAACCGCAGAGCAGGTCGCTCTACAGCCGGCGCTGGCGGAAGAGCGCGAGCGGCCAATGATGTTTATTATGGCTGTACATAAGCCGCCAGCCTAATCAGTGATGGCCGGGCAGAAGGTGCTCGTGATGGCGCAGATCCAGCGGATTATTTTCCGCCTCATCAAGCAGCGACAGCCACTGGCGCACGTCCACCTCCTGCCAAGCCAGATGCCCGGCGGTGGTGCCCATCAGCACCACATCCGGGCGCAGCGCGCGGTAAAATTCAAGCGTCTGGCGCAGGTCTGCTTCATTACTCTCCTCGACCAGCACCGTTACCCAGCGATCGCGGGATAATGTGACAGTGTCACCGACAAACAGATAGGTTTTACCGTGCGGTGAGGCATACAGATAGCTGGTGCTGCCCGGCGTGTGTCCCGGGGTGGGCACGACGTGGAAGCTGCCGCAGTGAACTTCCGCAGCATTAAAGGTGGCATCGGCTTCCGCAAAGCGGCTCACCTGGCCCAGCGCCCGCGAGTGGCAGTAGAGGGCCGAGTTAAAACGCTGCTGTAACAGCCGCACGCCCGGACCAGCCTCGTGCCAGTGGGTTAAGTAGTGGCGGATAATCCCGCCCCGATCGGCAATGACCTGGTGATCTTCCGGGTTCTCGACCCGTGAAATCAGCAAATTACCGCGCAGATGCTGCAACAAAAAGCCGTGCATCATCAATTCTGGTTCCTCTTCGCCTGCAGGAAACTCAGGCGTGGATATCCAGAGATCTTCATACAGCTGCTTCATGTCTGCGCTCCTAACGATCAGCGCAGCGTCGGGTAACCTGTCAGCGTCAGTGAGCCGGTGGTACCGCTGACGTTCAGCTGCCCGTGCGATCCCAGGGGCAGCGTGACGGTGTCGGCACTGTGGCCAAAGGCCAGACCGCTGACCACCGGAACACCGGTCAGGTCGCGGATCAGGTTCCAGACGCTGGCAAAATCATAGCCGTTGTCGTAGTCGGTCAAAGTGGCTCCGCTAAAGCTGCCGGTGACAATGGCACTCTGGCGGGCAAGGATCCCGCTGTAGTGCAGTTGCAACAGCATGCGTTCAATGCGGAAAGGGTGTTCGTTCACGTCTTCGATCACCAAAATGCCGCCGTCGAACTCTGGCAGCCAGGGGGTACCAATCAGCGAGGCGATCATGGCCAGATTGCCGCCCCAAACCGTGCCTGATGCAGTAACGGCGGGAGAGGCTGTCTGCCATTCCAGTGTTAATTTAGGCGAAGTCAGGGCGCGCCAGAAGTGGTCGAGTGTGAATTCAGATAAAGTCTCAGCGCCGAAATTCCCGGCCAGCATCGGCGCGCTAAAGCTGACAACGCCACTTTTCACCAGCAGCGCCAGCTGAATCGCCGTGAAGTCACTGTGCCCGCACAGCGCCAGCGGGGCATTGTTCAGGCGCTCGGCCAGCGCTGAATAGTGGATGTCGGGCAGCAAGCGGCTGGCTCCGTAGCCGCCACGCACCGCGAGCACGATGTCCGGCAGCGTTTCCAGCCGCGCCAAATCGTTGATATCGGCGAGTCGCTGGCTATCGCTGCCGGCAAAACGCTGCTCGCGCCGGGTAATCACGTCACCGTTGTCTACGCGATGGCCCTCGGCCCGCAGGCGGGCAACGCCGCGCTCGGCGGCTGCCGGATTATGGCAGAAGCCGGAAGGGGCAATCAGATGAATGTTGCGTGGGGTTATCGCCATAATCGTCACTTTGCTGGTTTTTTATGCGCCGTCGTGGATTTATTTCCTCCGGCAGCGGTCCAATTTCTCCGTATGGCCCAGATGATGACGAATCGCAGCGGCGAAGTCACTGGTAGCGCGCACAAATTAGGAGTTACGGCAATTCTCAGACCTGCGGTAACCCGTATGATAACGCCAGACCAAAGGCGCACAGGATAAAATAAGCGTGAGAAAAAGCGTGCAGAAAAGCGTGAAAACGGTAGCGATAGTCGCGGCCTTAATGCTGGCAGGGTGCTCCAGCGAACCCGAGAGAAAAGTGGCTCATCAGCCGGATACCCCGCTGACGCAGGCACCGCCATCAAAAGTGGCGAGTGCATGGTCAATGATGACCGAGCAGGCGGCGCAGCGTAACGGCATCGACCAGAAGCTGATTGAAGCGATCATCACGGTTGAATCGGGCGGCAATCCAACGGTAGTCAGTAAGTCGAATGCCATTGGATTGATGCAGATTAAAGCTTCAACGGCAGGGCGGGAAGTGTATCGCGCTGCGGGGTTGCGCGGTCAGCCGAGCAAATCGGAACTGCGCGACCCGGTAAAGAATATTGATATCGGTGCCGCCTACCTGCGTATTTTGCAGGAGCAGCAGCTGGCGGGTATCCGCGATCCGAAAACCCTGCGTTACGCCACTATTGTCTCATACGCGAACGGCGCCGGTGCGCTGCTGCGCACCTTCTCACGCGATCGTGACCGCGCGATTGCGATGATTAACGCCATGAGCCCGGAAGAGTTTTATCAGCACGTGCAAGAAAAACATCCGGCGGCACAGGCTCCGCGCTATCTGTGGAAAGTCACCACCGCTTACCGCACCATCTGACGCTTACTGGAAGCGGTTGGCCTTATCGCGCGCCAGCCGCTCCAGCGAGAAGATCACCTGCTGCAGCACGCGCTCCTGCGCGGCATTGAGCGACAGAAAGCGTAAGCTGAGGCGCGGCGTGACGATGGTTTCGCTTTTACTGCCGACCACGCTGCGCTTACCTATCGTCATCAGCTGAGCATCCACCTCAAAACGCCCATACTCACCCATCTCCACGCGCAGCTTTTTGATACTGACGCCGGATTCCAACCCTTCAGGCAGCGCATCGTCGGCCAGCACGCCTATGCCACCCAGCGACAGATCCTGCAAGCGCAGGCGACCCTCACCGGAGCCATCCGGCCAGGGGATATAGCAGTAGAAAACCGGGCTAAGCGGGGCATTCACGCGGAAAAACTCTCGCCGCTGGATCATCCATAACAGTTCTGGCAGGGCGGCGCTAAACGCGGGCAGGCCTTCATGCTCGCTCAGGCTGAGCGCGGGCAGGGCAAATTCAACTTTGGCGCCGCGCATTTCGGCGGTGACGTGCAGCTCCTGGGCTTCTTTCGCCAGCTGGTTGTCGTAGTCGTTGCTGCCGTAATCGAGCACCAGGCTCTCTTTATCTGCGGACAGCAGGCGGGTGATGAACTGACCGCGCGGATGTGAAACCATCACCGGCGTCTGGTGTTCCAGCAGATCGCGCAATACGGCGAGGACCGCCAGCGTCCCGCGTTTAAGATACTGCTCTTTATCGTCCTCTTTCACATCCAGCTCCAGTCCAGGTGCAAATCATGCGGTTAGCCACTCTGATACGGTTATCGGCAAGCCTGCGTCGGGCTTTACGGATTTTTTACAAAAGTTTCTCTGAAACTCTGGATTTAAATCACAGACTTATAATCTTCGCCTATACTAAGGGCGTGTTAAACAGTGACGGTTAAATCACAAGATATTAAGGAGTTATCAATGGGTATTCTTTCATGGATCATTTTTGGTCTGATTGCCGGTATTATCGCCAAGTGGATCATGCCGGGTAAAGATGGTGGTGGTTTCATTATTACCATCGTACTGGGTGTGGTGGGTGCAGTAGTAGGTGGCTGGATCAGCACCTTCTTCGGCTTCGGCAAAGTTGACGGCTTCAACTTCGGCAGCTTTGTTGTCGCGGTGATCGGTGCGATTGTCGTGCTGTGGATCTACCGCAAAGTCCGCAGTTGACCGGCAGCATGAATTAAAAAAAGGGAGGCTGATGCCTCCCTTTTTGCTGCCTGCGGTTTAGAAATCGTAACCGACGGTAGCGATCACGCTGCGCTCGGCACCGAGGTAACAGTTGGTGGTGCTGTAGCAGGCGGCGATGTAATCGCGGTTAAACAGGTTGTTGGCGTTAACCTGCACATACGCACCCTTCAACTGGCTGTTCCAGCCGCCAAGATCGGCACGCACCGAAGCATCGACCAGCGTCACCGACGGCACGCGCGCGGTGTTCTCGTCGTTGGCCCACTGCTTACCGATGTAACGCACCCCGGCCCCGGCACTGATGCCGTAATCAAACTGGTAATGCGCCCAGGCGGAAGCCATCTGGTTTGGCGTCAGCAGCGGGGTGTGGCCCGAATTGCCGTCCAGCGACTCTTTATAGCGCAGGCGGTTCAGGGTGTATCCGGCGATGGTGCTGAGGCGCGGCGTCAGCTGATTACGCGCTTCCAGCTCAATTCCCTGCGAATGCACTTTACCGGCCGGCACATAGCTGGCGCTGCCAATGTCATTGGCATCACGCGTGGCGACATCTTTCTGCGTCAGGTCATACAGCGCGGCGGTATACATGTCGTTGGTGCCCGGCGGCTGGAATTTCACCCCGGCTTCATACTGCTCAGAAGTCGACGGCTTCAGCGCATTGCCGTCCTTGTCATTCAGGCTGGCAGGCGTGATGGCCTGCGCGTAACTGACGTAAGGGGAGATCCCGCTGTCAAAGGCATACAGCAGGGAAGCGCGCCCGCTGATGTGATCGTCCTGGCGGCGTTTGCTGATGTCGGTGCTGTGGTTGTCCTGCTGCGAAACAATGCGGTCGTAGCGGCCGGAGACATTGGCGTGCCACTTATCCCACTGCATCTCATCCTGCAGGTACAGCCCGCTCTGATAGTAATGGCGCGTGGTGTTATCCTGATAAGTTACCGCCACGCCGTGCGATGCGGTGGCACCGGTGAACGGATCGAGCGGGCTGGCAGTCCCGGCGCCAGTCCAGACATCATTGGTAAAGCGATGATACTCCGCACCCACCACCACTTTGTGCTGCAGCTCGCCGGTAGCGAAATCCGCTTCCAGCTGGTTATCGGTCGACCAGCCGTCAAGCGAGCCGCGGGAGCCGCTGTAGCCGCGCGCCAGTTGGTTACTGTTGCCGATCCAGCCGGTCTGATACACCTGATCCAGCGCTACGCTGCTGTGGGTATAGCTGGCGTTGGAGCGCACCGACCAGATTTCATTAAAGCGGTGTGAGAATTCGTAGCTGTAGATCTGCTCGCGGCGCTTGTACTGCTGGACGGAGCTTTCACCTTCGTTGAAGCCATCCTTCAGCCACTGGCCATTGTGCTGGGTCAGCGTGCCGGAGAGCGGCGTGGAGCCGTGGTAGCCGCCGGCCGGATCTTTTTGCAGATAGGCGCGCAGCAGCAGCGAGGTATCTTCGCTCGGCTGCCACAGCAGAGCAGGGGCGATAGCGTAACGCTCTTCGCGCGAGTTGTCGTACTGGGTATCGCTGGTCTGCGTCATCCCCGTCAGGCGAAATGCCCACTGGTCGTTAATCGCATTGGTGTAGTCAAATGCCGCACCCCTGGTGTTCTGCGATCCACCCGTCAGGCGAAAGTGGCCCTCGGGGGCAAACTGCGGGCGCTTCATGGTGATATTCACCAGCCCGCCCGGCACCGTCTGGCCGTAGAGGGAGGATGACGGGCCTTTAATGATATCCAGCCGCTCAATGAACCACGGGTCGATCTGCATAATGTTATGGCTGCCGCCGTCGCTCATCAGACGCATGCCGTCAAGGAACAGGTTATCGACGTCGCCGCCGTGGAAGCCGCGCAGGGCGATGGTATCAAAACGCGTGGCGCCACCGCCGAAGTTGGAGAATACCCCCGGGGTATAGTTCAGCGCCTGGCTGACCGTGTTAGCCCCCTGGTCAACAAACTGCTGGCGCGTCACCACCGAGATTGACTGCCCGGTGGTGATCAAGGGTTCATCGGTTTTGGTCGCCCCGGTAGAAGTGGTCGCGGTGTAGCCCTGCGTCGGGCTATCGGCGGTTTGCGGCGGAGCGGCAGTGACCACCATAGTTTCATTGGCGGCCAGGGTAATACCGGGAGCGGTCATGGCGATAGCGCACAACAAGACGGAACGCTTCAGGTTGTAAGTCATTGTTTTAATAGTCCCTTGTGAGGTACAGGCGGCGCCCCGGGAAGAGTAATGGGGCCAGCGAAAAGCGCCACTCTCGGCTAAACACAAAACGATATGAGAATGACAATGAGAATTGTTAGTTTTTAGTAAGGAAATTTCAACCCTAAATTTTGTAGGTCAAGGGGCAATATCAGTCTGAAGGGAAAGGGATCGAGTGAGGATTAAGTCAGGGCGATCGGTCGATCGCCCTGGTGAAAAGCGCGTCAGATTAGTTGGCGGGTTTCGCTGCGGTGATATCGCCAACGTTATTACAGGTCACCCCTTGCGGGCAGTAGAGATCCATCAGCTTAAGCGTGACGCCGTTGGTCCAGCCGAAGCCGTCCTGCAGCGGGTATTCACCGCCGCCGCCGCCGCCCAGCCCTTTCCCTTCCACCACGTATTTCTCCACCAGCTTATGTTCCTTGTCGTAGGTGGTCTGCACGTTTTGCAGGAAGCGCATGCCGATCTCTTTAGCCAGATCCTGCTGGCCGTAGTGATTCAGCCCTTCGACGGCCGCCCACTGCAGCGGCGCCCAGCCGTTCGGCGCGTCCCACTGCTGGCCATTATTAACGGTGGTGGTCACCAGCCCGCCCTCTTTCAGCAGTTGAGCCTTCACTGCCGCGGCGGTACGGCTGGCGTGGTCATCGGTGGCCGCCTGCAGATAGAGCGGGAACAGCGCGGCAGCGGTAAGCTGCGGGCGCACGCTGTTTTTCTTCCAGTTGTAGTCGGCGTACCAGCCCTGCTTGTCATCCCACAGATACTGGTTGATTGCCTGCTGACGCTTTTGCGCCAATGCGGCGAAGCGCTGGCTGGCATCATCCTGTTTGGCGACTTTACTGGCTTTTGCCAGCGTCTGCTCAAGGTGGAACATCAGGGCGTTCAGATCCACCGGTACAATCTGCGTGGTGTGGATGGTCGACAGATCGCCGGGCTTATCAAACCAGCGCGAGCTGAAGTCCCAGCCGGAAGCGGCTCCGGCGCGCAGATCGCGGTACAGCTCCGGCTTGTCGCGGCCGCTGGCCTTCTGCGCGGTGGCGATATCATCCATATAAGATTCGGTTCGCGGCACGTCGCGTGCATCCCAGTAGCGATTGAGCAGGGTACCATCTTTCAGCTTCACCACGCGCTTGCTGGCGTGGCCCGCTTTCAGCGCGTCGCTGTCGGCGTCCGCCATCCAGTAGTTGTACTCTTTTTGCAGCTGCGGCAGGTATTTGCTGTAGACCGCGTCGCCGTCGTGTTTCGCCAGCAGGTCGACCATCATGCTAAAGAACGGCGGCTGCGAGCGGCTGAGGTAGTAGCTGCGGTTACCGTTCGGGATGTGACCATATTTGTCCAGCTCGGTAGCGAAGTTATCGACCATGTCCTGCACGCGATCCCAGTGTCCGCTCTCCGCCAGCCCCAGCATGGTGAAGTAGCTGTCCCAGTAATAAACTTCGCGGAAGCGCCCGCCCGGCACCACGTAAGGCTTCGGCAGCGGCAGCAGGGAGTCCCACTGGCTTGCCTGGGTGGTGGAGCGCGTCAGCACCGGCCACAGGCCGTTGATATGCTCACGCAGGCTCTGGCCGGCTGGCGGCACGTACTTATCTCCTTCCGCCGGCAGGGTAAAGTTGGTGGCGACAAAGCGCTTGAGGTCGAAGTTGCGCTGGCTTTTCTGCATCTGCCAGTCGCTGAGGATCGATGTGGGATCGTTTTTTGGCACCGCATCGGCGAAGGTTTTCTGATCGGGGTAGAGCTTGGCGGCCTGCACCGCGTGGAACAGCGGCCCAAGGCGCACATCCGGCGGCTGTGGCGTGCTGTTTAACATTCGCTGATTATCTTCTGCCTGAAGCGAGAAGCTGACGGCAAGGGCGCCAGCCAGCAGTAGTGGGGTGAACAGAGGCATATTCCGTTGACGTTTTTCGGCTCTTCTCATCAGCAATTCTCCATGTCCAGATCCTAGGCGATCTGTAAGTTATTGAGCATACGAAAAACTTTAGACGAGAATTGGCAAATATTCAGGAATTGATGCGGCAAAATGTGAGTCAGAAGGGATTTTTGGCTGGCGCCGCCCGGGTGAGGCGGCGGAAAAACGTCTACTGGCCGAGCAGCGCGCGCTGGAAAGAGAGAATATGCGCGCGCGTTGCCGCGATAGCCGCTTCACTGTCGCGGGCGGCTAATGCACTGATAATCGCCTCGTGCTCCGCCACCACTTCGTACATATGGCTCTCCCGCGACAGGGTGGTGGCCCAAAAGCGCTGCGCCTGCGCGTGGATTACGCTGAGGATATCCGCCAGCCGGCCATTGGCGGCAATCGCGGCCAGCGTCTGGTGAAACTGCTGATCGAGCATCATCATTCCGGCGCGGTCACGCTTGTCGCAGGCGGCGGCGATCTGCTGATTCAGGTCACGCAGCGTGCTGAGCGCGGCTTCCGTTATATGCTGAGCGGCAAGGCGCACGCATAAACCTTCATTCGCCAGACGCACTTCGATCAGCTCCTGCGCATCGTCAATCGACAGCGGCGCCACCATCACTCCCTTACGCGGGATGACCTGCAGCAGCCCCTCTGCTGCCAGACGGTGCACCGCCTGGTTCACCGGGGTGCGCCCCATCTCCAGATCGGCCATGACCTGCGCGGTATTGAGGTATTCGCCGGGGCGATAGCGCAGGGTGATGAGCGCCTGCTTGAAACGCAGATAGGCCAGCTCATTCAGCGACAGGACGCGGGCTTTGGGGGGGGAATTCAGGGGATAGAGTTCTTCAGCCGACACGCTTTTCTCCAACAAATGTTGACCTGCTTTGCATTCTACACAAAAACATGGCACGAAAATCGCTTTGTTTAAAGTAGAGTGAAATTTCACAGTAATTTCAACTGGAGTCAGCGAACCATGAATCTCACCTTTAATCGCGCATCAGAAACGGAAAATGAAATTAATGTTGTTGTAAATCATTTAATTATAGCAGGGTGGACCGGCAGGGATGAAGCCGCTGTACTGCACCATATCCATGAGCTAGAGGCGCTGGGTGTGCCCCGTCCTGGTGCAGTGCCGCTGTTTTACCGCGTCACGGCGAACCAGCTTAGCCAGCATGCCCAGCTGGAAGTGGTGGGCGAGGCGACGTCAGGGGAGGCCGAACCGCTGATCTTTGCCCATCAGGGCAAGCTGTGGCTGTCGCTGGCCTCTGACCATACTGACCGTGAGTTCGAAGCGGTCAGCGTGGCGATGTCAAAACAGCTGTGTATCAAACCGGTGGCGCACACGGCCTGGCCACTCGACAGCGTGATTGCCCGCTGGGATTCCCTGATCCTGCGCTCCTGGATCAAAGAGCAGGGGGAGTGGCAGCTTTACCAGCAGGGCACGCTGGCCGCCATGCGCACGCCGCAGGATCTGATGGACCGCTACGGCACGGCATTCCGCGACGGCATGGCGATGACCTGCGGGACGCTGGCGGCCATTGGCGGTATTCGCCCGGCGGCGGAGTTCCGCATGGAGCTGGTTGACGAAGAGGGTGGGCGCACGATAGCTCACCAGTACCACACGCACGCTCTGCCGGTGGTGGCATAAGCGGCCGTATCTGACTGAACCCGGAGACTGACCATGACCATTTCGGAAACTGAAGTAACCCTGCATCAGCGTGAACAGGCCGCTGGCAAGAACACCCCGCACACCGCCCGTCTCGCGGCGGCCAGTTCAGTCGGCACCGCGCTGGAGTGGTATGACTTCACGGTCTACAACATTATGGCGGCGCTGATATTCAACCATGTGTTCTTCCCGTCGTTCGACCCGCTGGTCGGCACCATTCTGGCGTTTTCAACCTATGCAGTAGGCTACGTTTCGCGCCCGATTGGCGGCATGGTCTTCGGGCATCTGGGTGACGTGCTTGGCCGGCGCTTTGTGCTGGTCACCACGCTGGTGATCATGGGCGTCACCACGGCGATGATGGGGCTGCTGCCCGGCTATGCCAGCTGGGGGATCTGGAGCCCGGTGCTGCTGGTGGCGCTGCGCTTTATTCAGGGCATTGCGCTCGGCGGTGAGTGGGCCGGGGCGGTACTGCTGTCGATGGAGCACGGTCAGCCGCACCAGCGCGGGCGCAACGCCTCGTTTGCACAGGTTGGTCCCTCTTGCGGCACGCTGATTGGCACTGGCTTTATCACTCTGGTAACCCTGCTGCTGCCCGCCGAGGCATTTCAGGAGTGGGGCTGGCGTATTCCGTTCCTGCTGAGCCTGCTGCTGGTGCTGTTTGGCCTGTGGGTGCGCCGCAGCGTGGGGGAAACTCCGGCGTTTTTACAGCTGGAGAAAGCGCATAACACTACTCAGACTCCGCTGAAAGAGGTATTTACCCAGCATCCGCGCGCGCTGCTGATCGCCGGTGGCTCGCGCATTGGCTCTGACGTGCTGTATGCGCTGGTGGTGGTGTTCACGCTGACCTATGTCACGACGGTGCTTAACCTGCCGCGTCCGCTGGCGCTGATGGCGACCATGCTCGGTGCGCTGGGCAATGCAGTGACCGTACCGCTGTTTGGCGCACTTTCCGATCGCCTTGGCCGCCGCCCGGTGTATCTGATGGGTGCGCTGCTGGCGATGGTCTGGGCCTTTGTCTTCTTTACGCTGCTCGACAGCAGCCAACCGCTGTTAATTTGCCTCGCGGTGATTGGCGGCCTGCTGATCCACGCCATGATGTACGGCCCGCAGGCGGCATTTGTCACCGAGCAGTTCCCGACGCGGGTTCGCTACGCCGGTTCATCGCTGGCCTATACGCTGGCGGGCATTGTCGGCGGAGGCTTTGCGCCGCTGATCATCACTTCGCTGTATAAAGAGATGGGCAGCACGCTGGCGGTGTCGCTGTACGTGTGCGCAGCGCTGCTGATAACCGGAGTATCAGTATGGTTAGCCAAAGAGACCGCGCATAAACAGTTATAACGGCAGTGGCCGACCGCTTTCCTACGGGGTATGCGGTACGCGTAGTGGCCGACCGCTTTTCTGGTCGGCCAGCGGTGGCTGGGTCAGAAACGGGTTGACCGAAAAAGAGGGTCAACCCCTACGGGAATGCGATACGCGTAGTGGCCGACCGCTTTCCTACGGGGTATGCGGTATGCGTAGTGGCCGACCGCTTTTCTGGTCGGCCAGCGGCGGCGGGTGCAGAGACGGGTTGACCGAAAAAAAGGGTCAACCCCTACGGGTATGCGGTAAGCATCGTGGCCGACCGCTTTCCTACGGGTATGCGGTACGCGTCGTGGCCGCCCGCGTTTATGGTCGGCCAGCGGCGGCGGGG